>JAQXUH010000022.1 GCA_029219885.1 Eubacteriales bacterium
CTATGTATTCAATTAACTCTCTTTCGTAATCTTTTATATGTCTGTATTTTCTCGGCATAACAAAACCTCCTATGGTAGTACTTTAATTCTACCATAGGAGGCTGTTTTTTTCTATTGTCCATTTTTACTGGACTTGTTCAAAGCCTGAAGCAGTTTGATACAGTTTTGTTAAATAGGTTAGATAGAAACCTCGTGAGCTACGTTGTAAAGATTCATATCAATAGACTTTGACATATTGAGAGCCTCGAAGATATCGTAGTCAACAACTTCTTCTTTCTGTGCAGCAACAACACGGTTGCCGATATTTTCCATAAGAAGCTTAACTGCGTAGTTACCCATACGAGTAGCCATAACTCTATCCTTAACAGTAGGACAGCCGCCTCTCTGTACGTGGCCGAGAACTACTGCACGGGACTCAACGCCTGTCTTAGCCTGAATTTCCTTGGCAAGAGCATTAACATCAATCTCTGTACCCTCAGCAACAATAATGATAAAGTGCTTTTTGCCTGTACGCTGAGTTTTCTCCATACGCTCGATAATATGCTTTTGAATGTCAAACTCAACCTCTGGAATAAGGATAGATGTTGCACCACAGGCAATACCTGCATTAAGAGCAAGATAACCTGCTCTTCTGCCCATAACCTCAACTACTGTGCATCTGTCGTGAGATTCTGCTGTATCACGGAGACGGTCAACCATTTCCATAATAGTGTTAAGGCAGGTGTCATAACCGATTGTATAGTCACAGCAAGCGATATCATTGTCAATAGTGCCCGGAATACCAACGCAAGGAATACCTCTTTCAGAAAGGTCTCTTGCACCTCTGAATGAGCCGTCACCGCCGATAACTACAACGCCTTCAATTCCCCACTCCTGACAGGTGCGGATAGCCTTTCTCATACCCTCTTCAGTAGCAAACTCTACCGAACGAGCAGAATAAAGAATAGTACCGCCTCTGTTGATAATATCGGAAACAGAGCGAAGATTAAGCTCAACAAAATCGCCGTTGATAAGTCCGTTATAACCACGGATAACACCGTAAACCTTAATGCCGTTTTCACAAGCTGTACGAACAACTGCACGAACAGCCGCATTCATTCCCGGAGCGTCTCCGCCGCTTGTCAATACTGCGATAGTTTTCATAATATTGTCCTCCTGTAATATCTGCATTTCAAAAATCACACGCAGATAGTCCGTTATTTTTTTAACATACTTTCATTATATTACCATATTTACACAAAAAGTCAAGTATTGTCATCATTATTTAACAAATAGATAGGCTACAAAAGCAGATAAACAAACCCTCCTTGTATTCGAAAATATCATTACAAGGAGGGTTTGCCGTTTTTAGTTTACTCTGATTTAGTTTTTTTACTCTGCAACTTCTAACAATTTTGATGAAATTCGAGCAGACACTTCTGCATAATAAAGTGCTTCTTTGTCATTCATTTCCGATTGACCAAGATTGTCAATTTCTTCCATAGTTTTGGCGTACTGTTTCATCATATCTGCATATTTTGACATCATACCTGCTGCGGACGGATTTTCTTGATACGCTTTCATAAAATCAACATATTCATCAAAGAATTTTTCGTATTCGTCCATTGATTTTTTAAATTCGGGACGGATTTCACCATTGTTTACTTCTTGCGATTCTGTTGTTTTTTCAGTAGTTTCCGGTGCTTCCTCAGTTGTGTCTTCAGTAGTATCTTCGAAATCATCCGACTCATCTTCGATTATTGCGTCAGGACTCTCAAGCAATATATCCAATGAATCTGTGTAATGGTTGAGAGACAATCTATAGCCGTCCTTATTGTACGCCTCATAGCTGGAGCCATCGGAAGTTAAATCTATATCAAAGCCTTCTTCTTTACAATCTTCAACATATTCGGCATACTCTTTTTCAGACACATCATTAATATCAACAGAAAGTGTTTCGATATTATTAGAATAAATATCTCCTCGGTTTGCAGGCGGTTCAGGCAGCATTTCGCCCATAACCATATCCGACCATACAATTTTCTCTCCTTTACTGTTGACAGAAACTGCCACAATAAGAGCAACAATTATGCACAGCAAAATAAACCACCATCTTAAGAAAAACGGTTTTTTCTTCTTCGGCTTTCCCTGAGGCGGTTGCTGATATACCGGCTGCTGTACGTTTGGCGGCGGAGTAGCAGGCTGGCTGTAATATGCACCTGTTTCATTTACAGCAGATGCTCCGCACTGAGGACAGAAATTTCCCTCAAATTCATTACCGCATTTTGAACATTTCATAACTATTCTCTCCTTATTTTTTAGCCTTTTCCGTTAAACAGTTTTGAGATTTCAGTATCCGCCAAATTGTCCTTTCGGAATAATTGTACTTTTGTGCGAGTTGCGGCACGTTCTTTCCGTTATACTCTGTTGCAATACAGTTATGTATATGCTCGGTTGAAAAAAGACTTTTCGGGAACGAAACCTGCATACCGTGATAAAGATTGTAGATTACCAACGTGTTTTCTATGCCAATTTCATTTGCAAGGTCTTGGTAAACCTCGTTCAATCCACAAATGTCATTCTTCAACAAAAGCAACTCCTGTTCGGCAGCAAGGCTATTATTCAATGCCATAATATCACCCCACCGCCGTCATAACAAATGACACTTTCCTTGAAAATGTCGCAGTTTGCCGAATTTTGTTTTTTATGGTTTAGTAATTTTTCCATAAAAAATAGCTCCTTTCCGAACAAATAGCTTGTTCAGAAAAGAGCTTGTAAATTTCGCGAATAAAAACTATTTAACAAATACCACATTGTCGCTGCCGAGAATTCTTTTAAGCTCGGAAAGCTCGGTGGTGTTGACTTCAACAAAATCTTCCCTTGGCTGAAGCTCGTATTTACCGCTGTCCATATAGTAAAAATACAGTGGAATACTGCCATCGAAAATAGTTGTAACTCTCTTTGCAAGAGGGATTCTCTCGTCCTGCTGACTTTCAAATCTCAGGAAAAGTCCGACTTTTTTCTTTTTGTGGGTGTTTTTTTGTGTGGCGGCAGTAAGGTCATTTTCTGTAGGAGGTGTGGTTATTTCGTTTGCAATAATTTTAGCGTCCTTTTCCTCCTCGAGAGAAAGCGTACCCTTAACCGTAATAATACTTGTGTCGTAAATCAGCGGTGAATACACCTCGAGAGCCTTTGAAAAGACAATAACCTCCACCGAGCCGTACAAATCTTCCACCGTAACAAAGGCCATTGTGGAGCCGTTTTTAGTCTGCTTGAGAGTTGTGTGAGTGATTATTCCGCAAAGGGTGACGGAATCTCTGTCCTTAAATGCAGACATTTCCTCTTTTCCTGCCTCAAGTAATTGAGACGTATTTGCAAAGCCAAGACGCATACAGATATCAGCATACTTGTCCATAGGATGACCTGAAAGGTAAAGTCCCGTCATTTCCTTTTCCATTTTAAGAAGCTCGGTTTTTGAAAATTCCGAAACATCGGGAACGTTGAATTCAACACCTGTTTCCTGCTGTCCCAGCTCAAAAAAGCCCACCTGACCGTATCTTGTACTCTGCCTGTAATCTTCAATATTTGACACAAGAGCAGGAAGAGCCTGAAGCATCTGCCGTCTGTTAGTGTCAAAAGAGTCCATAGCACCGCAGCGAATAAGGCTTTCAATAGCTCGCCTGTTAAAATGCCCCTCGCTCATTCGCATACAGAAATCTTTTAAATCGGTAAAAGTGCCGTTTTCCCTT
Organism: Eubacteriales bacterium; assembly: GCA_029219885.1. Lineage (GTDB taxonomy): Bacteria > Bacillota > Clostridia > Oscillospirales > Acutalibacteraceae > Eubacterium_R. The sequence continues at coordinate 3,729 of JAQXUH010000022.1, forward strand.
TCGGCAACAATCTCGTCAACAAAATCTCTGCCTACATTTTTTATGCCCAAAAGGCCGTAGTTTATAACATTACCATTAGCAGTAAAGCCTTGCATAGAATTGTTAATATCAGGCGGTCCTAAACGAAGTCCCAGTCGCTTACATTCAGCAGTATACCTTGCAATCTTATTTGACTGGTCAAGAACAGAGGTCATCAGAGCCGCCATAAACTGTGCAGGATAATAGCACTTGAGATATGCCGTTCTGTAGGCAACTAAAGCATAACAGGCGGCGTGAGATTTATTAAATGCGTACTTTGCAAAATCTGACATCTGCTCAAATATGGAATTGGCGGCAGATTTTGAAATGCCGTTTTTCTCGCAGCCTAAAATGAAAGTGCCTCTTTCCTGCTCCATAACGTCAAGTTTCTTTTTGCTCATTGCACGGCGGACAATATCAGCTCTGCCGTAGGAGTAGCCTGCAAGCTCCCTGAAAATCTGCATTACCTGTTCCTGATAAACCATACAGCCGTAGGTGTTTTCCAAAATCGGTTTAAGCTTATCGGTAATATACTTTACCTTAGACGGATTATGAGAATTTTCCACAAAGGTATCAATCTGCTTTGCAGGTCCCGGTCTGTAAAGAGAGGTGGCGGAGATTAAGTCTTCAAGAGCGGTAGGCTTTAAATTCATCAGCATCTGCTTCATACCTGAAGATTCAAATTGGAATACGCCCTCTGTCTGCCCTCTTGCAAAAAGCTTATATACCTTGGGGTCATCTATGGGAATATTGTTAATATCAACTCCTGCCGCCTTGGATGCGTCATCAATAACAGTCAGCGTTCTTAAGCCGAGAAAGTCCATTTTAAGCAGACCTAACTCCTCAAGAGTAGTCATAATATACTGAGTTACCGGAACGCCGTCATTGGTGGCAAGAGGTACGTATTCAGAAACAGGGTCGCGAGTTATAACTACTCCTGCTGCGTGAGTTGACGCATTTCTCGGCATACCCTCAACCTTTTTTGCTGTTTCGATAAGCTCTCTTACCTGCTCGTTTTCCTCCATCAGTGAGGACAGCTCTTTTGATTTAGAAACTGCCTGTTCAATGGTAATATGAAAATCATTCGGTATAAGCTTTGCAACAGTATCAACTGCGGCGTAAGGCATACCCATTGCTCTGCCCACGTCTCTGATAGCGGCTCTTGTAGCAAGAGTACCAAAGGTGACAATCTGTGCCACGTGGTCTGCACCGTATTTTTGAGTTACGTAATCTATTACCTCTCCTCTGCGTTCATAGCAGAAGTCAATATCGAAATCAGGCATAGAAACTCTTTCAGGATTTAAAAATCGCTCAAAAAGAAGATTATACTTCATTGGGTCAAGGTCGGTAATTTCCATACAGTATGCGGCAATAGAGCCTGCACCCGAGCCTCGTCCGGGACCTACGGGAATATCCTTGCTTTTTGCAAAGGAAACGAAGTCTGCCACAATGAGATAATAGTCGGTATATCCCATTTTCTCAACCGTATCAAGCTCGTAATAAAGCCTGTCGTAATACTCCTTAGGCGGATTTTCGCCGTAACGCTTTTTCATTCCCTTAAGGCACATCATTTTGAAATACTCAAAATGGTCCATATTATCAGGTGTTTCGTAATAAGGCAGCTTTGTGTTTCCGAACTCGAAATCGAAATTGCACCTGTCTGCAATTATCTGCGTATTGTCTATCGCTTCGGGAACGTCGGCAAAAACATTTCTCATTTCCTCCTCGCTTTTAAGATAAAACTCGTTTGCGTGGAATTCAAGCCCCGTATCCTCACCGATTACGTGGTTGGTGGCAATGCAAATCAGCACCTGCTGAATTTTCGCGTCTTCCTTTTCAATATAATGGACATCGTTTGTAGCGACGAGAGGAATACCTGTTTCCCGAGATATACGCTTTATACCCTCGTTTACTGTTTTCTGCTCAGGCAGTCCGTGATTTTGCAGTTCGAGAAAATAATTGTTTTCGCCGAAAACGTCACGATACCACAAGGCAGTGCTTTTTGATTTATCATAATCTTTTTCAAGAAGTGCCTGTGATATTTCACCTGCAAGACAGGCAGAAAGGCAGATAAGCCCGTCGTGATATTTTTCGAGAATATCTCTGTCCACTCTCGGTTTGAAATAAAAACCCTCGGTATATGCTTTTGACACAAGCTTTATTAAATTTTTATAGCCTGTTTCGTTTTCGCATAAAAGGATAAGGTGGTTGTAGTCCTTATCAAGAGTCTTTTCCTTATCAAATCTTGTTCGAGGTGCAACATAAACCTCACAGCCGATTATCGGTTTTATGCCCTCGGCCTTGCACGCCTTATAAAAATCAACAGCCCCGTACATATTACCGTGGTCGGTAATAGCAAGAGACTGCATACCAAGACTCTTTGCACGTGACACCAACTGCTTGATACGGCAGGCACCGTCAAGCAGAGAAAACTCTGTATGTGTGTGCAAATGAGTAAACATTTTTTATTTCTCCCTAATCAAAATAAACTAAATTATAAATCCTTAGCTATTTCAACAATTTTTTTAAGTCTGTGATTAACCCCTGAGCGTGAAAGTCCTGAAAGCTTTGCCATATCGGCAAGCGACGCTTCGGGATTTTCAATTCTCAAAACCGCAACATCCTTTAAGTCCTGCTTAAGATAATCAAGACCTTTTTCCTCTTTTATCTTTTCAATGGCACAGATATGCTCATAGCTTGCCTTAACTGTTTTTTCAATATTAGCCGTTTCGCAGTTGGCAGTTCTGTTGGCCTTGTTTCTGATATCCTTGACTATTTCAACATTCATCATTTCAAACATTGAGGAAGACGCACCCATAATATACAAGCAGTCCTCAATAGTTTCGCTGTCCTTGAAATACACAATGTTATAGCCTTTTCTGTTGGTGGCTTTAGGTGCAATATCGCACTCGGAAAGAAGTGTTACAAGGCTTTTTGACAAATTGAGATATGCAACCGTAAACTCTAAATGATAATCTTTTTTAGGGTCGGATATTGTACCGCAGGACAAAAACGCACCTGCCAGAAACGCATTGGCACAGCTGTCACAGTCGAAATTTGAAAAGTTAATTTTAAGACTGCCTGTACTTTCGTGGCCGAATACCTTTAAAATCTTTTCGCAATCTGCTTTTTCGGTGAGCATTACTGTATAGCTTCTGCGTTGAGGTGACGCCTTAACTGCACATTTAACATTACAGTATTTAGTCAAAAGGCTTTTGTAAAGCTTTGCAATACCCTCATTTTCCGTTTGAATTCCCACTCCGTATGACGAAAAGCTTTTGCCGAAAATACACATTCCGTACAAAAGCGACTTTTCACAGCAGGAATTTTCATATTCAATTTGCAGAAGTTCATTTTTAACTTGCTTTGAAAACGACATTTTTATCATTTACGCTCAATATCTCTGTGGTAAACAGAAACATTATCCCATTTCTTTGAAAAATAATCTTTAAGCTCCTCGGCAATAGCAACGCTTCTGTGGTTGCCTCCTGTACAGCCGATAGCAACTACCATCTGACTTTTGCCCTCTTTAATATAGAGAGGGTTAAGGAAGTCAAGAAAATCAATCAGCTTATGTAAAAGCTCCTTGGACTCGTCAAAGGAGAATACGAAATCCTTAACCTCTTTGTCAAGGCCTGTTTTGTCCCTGAGATTCTCATTCCAATAAGGATTAGGCAGACATCTTACATCAATAACAAAATCGGCAGATGACGGAATACCGTGCTTAAAGCCGAATGACATAACGTGGATATTCATAATATCCTTGTCGCTTCCGAGCAAAATCTGTGCAAGGCGTGACCTGAGCTTAGGTGTGTCAATATCGGTAGTGTCAATAACGAAATCTGCTTTCAGCCTGAGAGGTGCAAGGATTTCCTTTTCGTAAGTAATAGCGTCAGTAAGATTGCCGTTGAATTTATCGGCAAAAGGATGACGTCTTCTTGTGAGCTTATATCTCTTTAACGCCTCGTCATCTTTAACGTCAAGGTAAACAATCTTAACCTCGTAGCCGTAATTTTCAACCTCGCTTACACTACTGATAAGCTTTTCAAAAATATGGTTTGACCTTACGTCAACTACCATTGCAACCTTTCTGTATTCCTTGCCGTTAGCAAGCAGGCTGACAAATGTGGTCATAAGCTCAGGAGGCATATTGTCTATACAATAATATCCTACATCCTCCATAAAGCCCATAGCAGTTGATTTACCTGCACCGCTGACGCCTGTTATGATTATAAGTTCCTTGCCCATAAAATATCTCCGTATCCTTAATTATTTAGTAACTCTGATTTCACGCTCAAGATGAACGCCTTTTTCTTTATACACCGTATCCTGACAGATTTTGCAAAGGTCTAAAACGTCCTTGCAGGTAGCACCGCCTTTATTGATTATAAAGCCCGAATGCTTTTCGCTGACCTGTGCACCGCCTACACTTCTGCCCTTAAGACCGCATTCCTCAATAAGTGCTGCGGCATAATAACCCTCAGGCCTCTTGAAAGTTGAGCCTGCCGACGGAAATTCCAAGGGCTGTTTTTCTCTGCGTCGGGAAAGCAGGTCGCTCATTTTAGCCTTGATTTCCGACTGCGGTGCTTTTTTAAGCTTAAGATAAAGTCCCGTAATTATACAGCCGTTATCGTAATAAGCCGAATGACGATAGGAAAGCTTCAATTCCTCGTTTTCAAGACAATCCTTTTCGCCGTCAGGAGAAATATGGTCGCACCTGTAAAGCACATCCTTCATTTCGCCGCCGTAGGCACCTGCATTCATAAAGGCACCGCCGCCGCAGCTGCCGGGAATACCATAAACAAACTCAAGACCTGAAAGGCTGTTTTCATATGCAAAACGGCAAAGTGTAATAAGCTTTGCTCCTGCCTCGGCGTAAATGTTTTCGTCATCAATAAGGCGAATTTTACCGAAAGCGTCGCCCAAAATCATTACACAGGCATCAATTCCGCCGTCATCAACAAGGAGATTTGAGCCGTTTCCAACAACCACAAGCCTGATACCCTCAGCATTTGCCGTCTTAACAAGCTCCGCAATCTGCTCACTGCTTTCAGGATAAACGATAAGCCTTGCATTACCGCCTATCTTAAAGGTAGTATGAAGGCTCATAGGTTCGTTTTCTACATATCGGCAATTAAATTTTTCACATAGATTAATTAACTGCTCCAAGCTATCACCAATTATAATTATTTAACCTTACCGAGAATTGCCGCACCGATAATACCTGCGTCATTTCCAAGCTCGGCCTTAACGATTTTAGTCTGAATCTTACTGTGGATTGAATATCTCTCTGCCTGAACAAATCTGCGAAGAGGCTTCATAAGAGTTTCGCCCTCGTTACAAATACCACCGCCGATACAGATAACCTCAGGCTGAAGAGCATTTACAAGGTTAATAAGACCGCAGGCAACATATTTGATATATGTATCAACAACTTTAATTCCTGCAATATCGCCAAGTCGCATAGCGTCAAAGGCTGTTCTGCCTGAAACCTTGCCCTCCTGCTCTGCAAGCTTGTGCATAATTGAGTCAGGATATTCCTCCATAGCCTTTTTAGTCTGTCTGATAAGTGCAGTAGCAGAAGCATAGGCCTCCCAACAGCCTTTACGTCCGCAGGAGCATTGCTCACCGTCAACAACGATTACCATATGACCGCACTCACCGCCTGCAAAGTTTACACCATTGACAATTTTACCGTCAACGATAATACCTGAGCCTACGCCTGTACCGAGAGTTACGGCAACAAAATCTTTAGCACCGTTGCCCACACCTGCATAAGCCTCGCCGAGAGCGGCACAGTTAGCGTCGTTTTCAATAAAAATCTTGTCCTCAGGCTTTGAAAGTCTTTCAGCAAGCATCTTTCTTGCAGGAACATTATTAAATGCAAGATTGTTTGCAAATTCGATTATACCATCTGCGTTGACAGTACCGGGAGTACCCATACCAACATATGCAATATCGTCCATAGTAAGTCCCGCAGCTTTAACTGCCTCAAGTGAAACAGTTGCAATATCGTCAAAAATTTCCTCAGCACTTCTTGGTGAATTTGTAGGAGTTTTTGAAGTGCCTTTGATTTCGTAATCATCATCAACAACGGATGCTACAATATTTGTTCCGCCTAAATCAATACCGATTGAATACATAAATTTTTACCTCTTATTCATTATTATTTACAAAACGCAGACTTAATTCTGCCATATTTCAACCTCTTTGTCAACAGGTTTAACGTCTTCCATACCTAAACTTTCCATAAGGTCTCTTGCTGCATTATAGCCCATTTTCTTCTGACGATTATTCATAGCAGCAGTTTCAACAATCACCGCAAGGTTACGTCCCGGAGTAATAGGAACTGTCATACACGGAACCTTAACATCAAGAATTGTTGTGTATTCGTTATCAAGACCGAGACGGTCATATGCTTTTGTTGAGTCCCAAGCCTCAAGCTGAATAACCATATCAATCTTTTCGTTAGGCTTAACGGCACCCATACCGAAAATTCTTCTTGCGTCGATAATTCCGATACCTCTGAGCTCAACAAAATGCCTGATATTGCTTGGAGAATTACCCATAAGAGTCTTGTCGCTGATTCTCCTGATTTCAACAGCGTCATCAGCAATAAGTCTGTGACCTCTCTTAATAAGCTCAATAGCGGCTTCACTTTTACCTGCACCGCTTTCGCCTGTTATAAGCACACCTTCGCCGTAAACCTCAACAAGTACGCCGTGCCTTGTAATTCTCGGAGCAAGCTCTTTGTTAAGATACGCAATAAGTGCAGCAAGAAACGGCGACGTCTCCTCCTGAGTTTTAAGCAGAGGGACTTCATATTTCTTACAAGCGTTAACGAAATATTCGGGAATTTCAAGGCCTCGTGTAATTACGGCAGCGGCAGGTTTAAGTCCAAGCCAATAGCCTAAAGCCTTTTCCCTCTCGTCATCACTCATATTCTGTAAAAAGCCAAGCTCGGTCCAGCCCAAAATCTGAATTCTGAGAGAATCGAAATAATCGGTATATCCCGTAAGGACAATTCCGGGTCTGTTAATCTCACTTGTTGTAATGAGAATTTCCGACGCTTCCTTAGGAAGATATACGGTTTCAAGCTGATGTACCTCAATGATTTTCTCAAGCGATACTGAGTATGTTTGTGACATTAAGCTCCCTCCATATGCAATATCATATACAATATACTATTTTATTATAAATTATTGTTAAAGCATTATCAAGGGCTTTTTTGCAAATACTTAAAATTAAATAAAAGTAAAAAAAGCAGACAGCGTATTTACATAACACTTTTTTTGTGCTAAAATGCACTTTAGCCGTTATCGGCAACGTTTTATTTAAGAAAACGAGGTATTTGTTTTGAACAAAAAGCTAAAGGTGGCAATCGGCTCCGACGCTTTTCCGCCTACTACCGACGGAATAAGTAATGTTGCTCAAAGCTACGCACAGGAGATTAATAAGAATTTAGGCGAGGCTGTTGTCATCACTCCTAAAAATCCTAATCAATTAGATTACAGATATGACTATCAGATATACAGATACAAAAGCTGGTGGGTACCCAACAAGGAGGGTTACAGCGTAGGCTGGCCTTTCAAGGATGAGCTTCATCAGGATATCATCAATATGAATTTTGATATTCTTCACTCTCACGCTCCCCTGGCAACAAGCTATTATTTCAGGCGAGTTGTGGAGAAAAAGCCCATTCCGACTGTTTTAACCTACCACACAAAATATGAATTTGATATTGAAAGAAGAGTGCCCACAAGGCCTGCAAAGAATTTTGCATATCATTTTCTCTGCAACAATATCAATGCCGCCGACGAGGTTTGGGTAACAAGCAAAGGCAGCGTTGACTCGCTTCGCAAATTAGGTTATGAGGGCGACTATATCGTTATGCCTAACGGCTGTGACCTGCCTGTTACAAATGTTTCCGACGACGATATTGCAATGATTAAGCGTAAGCACAATATACCGAATGATATTCCTGTTTTTATCTATACAGGCAGAATGATTTGGTATAAAAATATTGAGCTTATTCTTGACGCCTGCTGTAAAATGAAAAACGACGGCAAAAAGTTCAAGCTTATTATGTTAGGCTTCGGTGCTGACGAAAATGCAATAAAGAGAAAAATAAGGCATTCAGGCTTAAGCGACTATGTACTGTGGACAGGAAAAATTCTTGACAGGAAAGAAATTCTCGGCTACTACGGTATTGCTGACCTTTTGCTGTTCCCGTCAACCTTTGACACAAACGGTCTTGTAGTCAGAGAGGCTGCTGCCTGTGCAACGCCGAGCTTGCTTGTCCGTGACAGCTGTGCCGCCGAGGGTATTGAAGACTGCGAAACAGGCTTTCTCTGTATGGAAAGTGCTCATTCTATCGCCACTGCTCTTGAGCAGATTATGGATAACAAAGACCTGCTTAAAAGAGTCGGTAAAAACGCTCAGGAAAAAATCTATATCAGCTGGGAAGACGCAGTAAAGAAAGCGTATGACCGCTACCACGTTGTCATAGATAACTTTAACACAAAGCATAATATTAAGTAATTTTGCAAAAATTAAGGGTGCGAGTTGATTCGCACCCTTTTGTTATATCTTTTTTTGTTAAAAATATGAGTGTATACCGCAATATACAGTAGAATTTTTAATATGTATATGGTATAATATTTTATGTCGAAAAAGGCAGAAAAATAAAAGCAAAGCGGAATGTATTTTATGGAAAAATTAAAAAGTATTTTTGCTAAATTAAAGGACAAGTTCATCAGCTTCTGCAAGTGGGTGTGGAGCGAATGTAAGGACTGGCGTACTGTTGTAATTTTTGCGGTGGTTGTTGTAGTTATGTATTCTCCTGTTTGGGGCGGATACATCTGCCACGCATTGTTCGGCTGGTCCTGGTGCAGTGTGTTTGCAACGGCGTATCTTGCCTTTTGGGCAGGACCTTTTACGCCATATTTTCCGCTGTGTATTGCCATAGCATTGGCTATAAAACGGCTGTTTGATAAAAAGAAAGATTCTAAAAATAAAAAAATTGACACTGCACTAGCCGACGAGCTTATGAAAAAGCCATTGCCTGAAATTCCTGCCGATATCGCAGAAATGATTAATACTTCGGGTAAAATCACGCTGACTGGTTTTGAGGACAAAAACGACATTCTCAATGACGAAAATTTGCAGCAGGAAGTGGGTTTTTCAAAATTTTCCGACGGCTCGTATTTAGTGTCAATGGTGTGCCCTATGCCGAATATTACCGCCGATATGATTAAGTGGTGGTTTTGGTGGCATCCGCAGTCTAACGAGAGATATAAAATATGGTTTCCCGGTGAGCATTATTCCGTAGGATACGGCAGCAGGAACAGTGAATATTTTTCAGCAGAGAGTTGTCCTGATTTTCAGCCTAACACACAGTACCCTACAGAGCGTATCGGCGAAATCAGAATGCCGCTTCGTATTGATTTTGTTACACCCGAGGAGTTCGGTTTTTCTCAAAATATAATGAATGAAAACAATATTCCAATTATCGTCTGCGGTCACGTTGGTGCTTTGCGAGGTGCTGTTTGGCATACGGAAATGGCACATATTTTTAAGCAGACAGATGACGGCTTGTTTCTTATAAGCAGATTTTGGCTTGGTAAAAGGCTGAAAAACAAACTGCTGAGAAAAATTATTTTAACCGATAAAACCGCCAAAGGAATGGCAGAGCATTGCTGTGTAGAATACCGAAACCTCGCCCAAATCTTACCTGTACTTTATGAGAAATACAGCCAACCTCAAGATTAATTTACAGGCTTAGAGTGCTTTTTTGTCAAGAAAGAATATTCACTATGGATAATAACGAAAATATAAACATAGGAAATATAAAAATAGGCTCTGCGGTGTTTCACAGTCACTTTGGTGAGTGTCAGGTTAAAAATATAGGCACAGACCTTATAACAGTTTATTGCAAGAGCAGAAAAAGAGAAATGCAATTTCTCTATCCAGAGGCATTTTTTAACGGCCACCTGTCCACAAAGAAAGTAATCGACTGTGACAAGGCAAAAGAAAAGTCCAAAGAAAGTTCCATAGAAAATAATATTGAGGTGACTTTATCGAAGTCGCCAAAATTAACTGCGGCTGAAATTAAGGCAAAAAGAAGTTATAAATATTGCGGAGATAATCTTGTCGGAAAGATTGTTATATATAGAAATAAATCAGTCGGAATCATCTCGGAATATATAGACAGAGGGCAGAGTAAAGAAGGACTGATTAAAGTCAATTTTGACGGCACAATAAAGTCTTTTTTATATCCGTCAAGTTTTATCCAAAAGTTTCTTTCGTTCAAAGATGAAACAGACTTTGAGACAATTTCTTCTGATATAGAGATATACAGAAGAAACAGTAAAGATGAAATTGAAAAAGAAAAAGATTCACTTAACTCGTTAAAAGAGCATTTAAGTATTGTTGATAAATACAAAAGCGTTGAAGATTTTTGCAAGCATTACAAAAGTGCCATAAATAAAGAAATTTCCTGTATTAAAAATCAAGGTAACAAGACATACAGACTTACAAACGGCACAGAAGTCAGCAATATAGGCAGCAGCTTTGTATATTCCTTTGAATCGGAAGGAGAGCTTTCCCTGTTGCCCGATTTTGCTATTAACATTTATTTAGGTAACGGAGATACAGTTAAAGGAACAATCATATCCTGTGAAGAAAATTCCGTTATGTTTTTGAGCAGTAAACTGAGTATCAAAAATCTTAAAGAAATATTAATTTCTTTTGACGCTTGGTTTATTATGGAAAATCTTAAAAAGAGATTAGACGAGCTTTCTTGCGAGCATAACTTTATTGTTGAAAAATTATGCTGTAAAAACTCAAAAATCACCGCTGCAAGTGAACTTAAATACGGACAGAAAAGTGCTGTTGAAATGGCGTGTACAAACCCTGTAACGTTTATTTGGGGACCTCCAGGAACGGGTAAAACCTACACACTTGCAGATATAGTAAAAAGATTTCTCGGCGAAAACAAAAGAGTTTTAATGCTTTCTTACAGTAATGTTTCTGTTGATGGTGCAATAACGGAGGTAGCAAAGCATTGTACAGACAGACAAGTCGGCGAAATAGTAAGATACGGCTATCCTAAAGACAAAAGCCTGCTTGACAGCGATAATCTGCTGACATCATATAATGTTGCCCTGAACAAAAACTATGAATTAAAGTTTCGTCAGGACCGTCTTGTAAAAGAAAAGGAAAAGATAAATAAGGCAACAAAAGAATACAAAAACATACAGGAAGAATTAAAACATATTAAAGCCAAAATAAAATCTGACGAGAATGATATAATACATAATGCTATGTTTGTTGCAACGACGCTGTCAAAGGCTGTATGCGATAAGCAGATAATGAATCAAAAATTTGATGCAGTAATTATTGATGAGGTCAGTATGGCTTATACCCCTCAGGTTATTTACGCTGCAAATCTTGCAAAAGAGCACTTTTGTTGTATCGGTGATTTTAATCAGCTGCCGCCTATCGTGCAGGATGAAAACGACAAAAACATATTAAAATATGACATATTTGAGTATTGCGGAGATGCCGGCAATATGGTTGTCTTAGATACTCAAAGGAGAATGCACAAGGATATTGCAAATTTCATAAGTGAAAATATGTATTTTGGCCTGTTAAAATCTCATCATTCGGTAGAGCAAAGGGAGAGCATATCAAGCTGTGAGCCTTTTTTCAATTCTCCCATTGCGTATGTCGATATCCACGATATCAAACCAAAAACTAAAAAGGTAAATGGTGGTTCTCACATTAACCTTATCAGTGCACTCATTACTGCAAGAATTGCAGAAAAAGCCTTGGAGAATAATGATTTCAGCGTTGGAATTATTACGCCTTACAGCGAGCAGGCAAAATTACTCAATTGTGTTTTAAATATACTTTTGTCTGATGAGAATAAAAAGAGAGCAGTTTGTGCTACTGTACATCAATTTCAAGGCTCACAAAGAGATATAATTATCTACGACGCAACAGATGCTCCCGGCGAAATTACTTATCCCGGAACGCCTCTTGTTTCAAATAAGCACAACTATTCAAACAGACTTTTCAATGTTGCAATGACAAGAGCAAGAGGAAAATTCATTGTGGTTGCCGACAGAGAATTTATCAATTCAGGCTTAACAAAAGGTCGTATCGAAAGAACTAAAAATTCGGAATCACTGTTTCATCGTTTAAGCAGGATTGCAGAAGCTAAAAACTCTCTTTACACCACATATGATTTATATTTTATTGATGACTATAAATCAAATAAAAACATTTCATGCTTTTGGGTTAACGAGGGTATTTATAATGCTTACAAGCACGATTTGCTGTGTGCAAAAAAGCACGTACAATTTAATATTTCTTCAAACATAACGCAAGATGAGCTTTATAAAACATATCAAAAAGAAGTTAATGCTTTGGAAAGGCATAATATATACCCGGATGTTTATGTTGACAGTTATTCAAATATGAAAGAAAGATACAGCAGCTATATAGAAAAGAGAAACTATGTTCTTTACGACCTCACAATTATTGACGATGAAATTATATGGGTTGGAAATCTGTATAAAGAAGATACATTGTGCTGGAGAATTAAAAGCAAAACTATCGCATCAAAATTCAAAAATACAAGTTACTATGATTAACCACGCAAAAACCTCTGCCAATGGTAACGGCAGAGGTTTTGTTATTTATCAAAGCTTGGATTGAAAGCGTAATAATTCTTGCTGTCGAGCTTATCGGTTACCAATCTCAAGCCTTCGCCAAAACGCTGATAGTGGACAATTTCACGCTCACGCAGGAATTTTATAGGCTCAATGATATCAGGGTCATCTACAAGACGCAGAATGTTATCATAGGTAACTCGTGCCTTTTGCTCTGCTGCCAAATCTTCGTTCAGGTCAGCAATAGTGTCGCCCTTGACCTGCATACCTGCCGCACTCCAAGGGGAACCGCTGGCAGATGTGGGATAAACGCCATTGGTATGGTCAACAAAATACGGTGCAAATCCGCTTTTTTCTATCTGCTCCTCAGTAAGATTTCTCGTCAGCTGATGAACCATCGTGCCTATCATTTCAAGATGTCCCAGCTCTTCCACGCCTATATCGTTTCTTTAATTGGTACTTTACATTTTATATTTAAAATGCTATAATAAATATATAATTATAAAGGAGTTTTTGTTATGACAAAATATATTATCGAACGTGTCAGTCCTGTATATCTAAAGAATAAGATGGGGGGATTATTTTATGAGAAAGTTTATTGTTATGAATTAGTAAGAGAAATTCTTTCAAATCCAAAGCTTATATTTGAATTCAGTAACGAATATAATGAATATGTGCAAAAACACAGATACAGCAATAGAAGAATTGGAAGAGTAGCAATTAAAATGATGACTAATCCTGAAGAATTTACTAACATAGTATCTCAGGAAGTTAAAAATTATATTATTAAATCACTCGTAGAAGTGGCAGAATTACGAGGACTAATAACAGAAGAAGAAAGCAATATGCTTATTGAGGAATTTACAGAATAATGGAAATAATAGTTAATAATCCAAAAGAGATAGCTTCATACTATGATGAAAATAGAGAATTAAACGTTTGTGCTTATTGTAGGGTTTCAACAAACGATAAAGACCAGCGTAATAGCTTTAAAGCTCAGAAAGAATTTTTTGAAGCAGAATTTAAACTACATAATAATTGGAAAAAGAAAACCATTTTTGCTGATGAAGGTATATCTGGCACTTCTTTGAATAAAAGAGATAATTTTAATAAGATGATTTCATTGGCTAAGAAAAAACAATTTGACTTCATAATAACCAAAGAAGTGTCACGTTTTTCAAGAAATATTCAAGATTTGTTGAATATAGTTGAGGATTTGAGAAAAATAGATGTTTTTGTATATTTTATGTCAGATGATATAAATACTCAAAATAGTGATTATCGAGCAAAGCTAATTGAGGCTGGAGAACAGGCTGAGGCGGAAAGCAGAAAGACATCAAAACGTGTAAAATGGGGTCAACAACAAAAAATGAAACAAGGTTTTGCACTCGGCAGGCGTGAAATGTTGGGATATAACATTGTGAAAGTTGATGATGACACTCAAAGATTTGATATTATTCCAGAGGAAGCAGAAATAGTAAAACTCATATTTAAAACTTATGCCACATCAAATAAAGGAACATTTCAAATTGCAAGAATGCTTGAGCAGAAAGGATATAAAACTAAGCGCTTTAAAAATGGATGGAGCAATACAGTCATCTTGCGTATTTTACGAAATGAAAAATATGTAGGAGATTTAGCACTCGGAAAAACTTTTACTCCCAATTTCTTAGACCATAAGAAGAAATATAACAGAGGAGAATCGGCGAGTTACTATATTAAAAATCATCATACTGGTATTATTTCTCGTCAAACATGGAATAAGGTTCAAGCAAAATTAAAAGAAAATGAACCAAGTGATGAAATAAAAGCTAAACATAGCAATCGATTTTGGTGTTCGGGTAAGATTTTTTGTGGTATTTGTGGACAGCGTTTTGTTTCACACAATAAAAAGCTTAAAGCTCTTGATGAA
>JAQXUH010000023.1 GCA_029219885.1 Eubacteriales bacterium
ACACTTGAGAGCAACGAAACAGACGATAAAAATATTAAAATTCGTGCCTATGTCACCACGCCGAAGAAAAATAATGACGCCATTGAAAGTCTGCTGACGCATATCGGCAAGGACGAGGGTATCATTTCAGCCGGCTGGAAAATAGCAGAATAATTTATAGGATAAAAACGGCTCAATACTGAGCCGTTTTTTGCATTTTTTGCAGCATTTCGCGACAAACAAATCCTAATTTGTTGTTGTTTTATTTCTATAATTGTGTTATCATAAAAATGGAGATAAACTCTCCGTACGGTGCAATATATGCCAAGATATAATGAGTTTGGACGTATCGTTATTGACGATGCAAGAATTGACGAAACCTGTAACGCTTATTTTAAATGGAAAGACCTAAACACATACATTTCTAACAACAGTCACAGAGGTATCAATATGCCTGATGCCATCAGCGAGCCGATGGGATGTTATTGCTTGGGTTTTGAGTGGAACAGAGGCGACGAGGTTGGAGATGCAACCGACCCAAATGACAACAGAAAAATTGAATTCAAAGCAACATCTCGTTTTGACGGTGATTTATCGTCTTTCGGTCCAAGATGTCAGTTTGATGATTTGGTTTTTCTTCGATTTAAGCTTGATGACAATCTCTTGTATATTTACGATTTAAAAGTAAATTCAGAAGAGTTTGGAAAATATCCTGCTAACAAAACCCAAACAATTCAAGAACAGAAAGACCAAGGAAGACGGCCTCATGTCAGTCTTCAGGCACTTTTTGTTGATGCAAATAATCTTGAACCTGATATTATTTTTGATATCAGAAGATGCAAAATTATTGAAGACAACAGATGAACGGATAAATTTATTATGAAAGGCGGAGAGTTATCTCTGCTTTTTGCAAACATTTTAGTTGCGGCACGCCGCGTTTTATGTTATACTGTACTCGTTAGAAAAGGAGTTCGTGATATGCTTAGATGTGCATCTTTTTTTGCTGGAGTAGGCGGAATCGATAAAGGTTTTGAAAATACAGGTTTTTTTAAAACTGTGTATGCTAACGAATTTGACCCTTACCCTGTAAAAACATACGAAAAAAATTTTAATATAAAAGTTGACTGCCGCGATATACATGAAGTAAAGAGTAACGAAATTCCTGATTTTGACGTTTTGCTGGCGGGTTTCCCTTGCCAAGCTTTCAGCATTGCAGGTTATAGAAAAGGCTTTGATGATGAAAAAGGACGCGGCACACTATTTTTTGAACTTGTCAGAATTATAAAAGACAAACAGCCAGAAATAATTTTTCTTGAAAATGTTAAGAATTTGGTAAGTCACGACAACGGAAACACTTTCCGAGTAATACTTGAAGAGCTCGAAAAAGAGCATTATTATGTAAAAAAAGATGTTTTAAACGCAATGGAATACGGCAACGTTCCTCAAAACAGGGAAAGGATATATATCGTTGCATTCAAAGACAAAGAAATGTATAAAAACTTTGAGTTTCCTATGCCTATTAAACTAACAAAAAAGCTTACCGACATTATAGATTTTGAATCCAAAGCTGACGATAAGTATTATTACACAAAAGGCAAGTACAAAGGTGATATATACGAAAAATTAGCAGAAGCAATGGATGACAGCAAGGCTGTTTACCAATGGCGAAGGAAATATGTTAGAAAAAACAAAAGCGGAGTTGTTCCTACTTTAACTGCGAATCAAGGTGAAGGCGGTCACAATGTTTGTATCATTAAAACAAAATATGGAATTAGAAAGATGACGCCGCACGAATGTTTCAACGCCCAAGGATTTCCGACAGATTTCAAACTGCCTAATGATATGAGTGACGGACGATTATATAAGCAGGCAGGCAATTCCGTCTGTGTTTCTGTTATTCAGCGTATTTCAGAAAACATAAAAAAAGCGTATAATGAAACGAAAGTTTAGCGTATCAGCGTACCTTAGTGGTACGCTGTTTGCATACAAGAGATAAGGTTATATGAAAAATAATAACAGCTTAAAGGTGTGCAGTTTATTTGCAGGAATCGGTGGAATTGATTTAGGTTTTAAACAAGCTGGTTTTGATATCGTTTTCGCCAACGAAATAGACGAAGCAGCTTGCAGAACATATAGGCATAATCACAGTGTTAATAATTTACTTCAATGCGATATAAGAAATTTAAACCCTAATGATATACCTGATTTTGATGTTTTAGCTGCAGGATTTCCTTGTCAGCCTTTTTCAATTGCAGGACTGCAACGAGGTTTTAATGACCCCCGTGGAAATTTGTTTTTTGAAATTGCTAAAATCATCGACGTAAAAAGGCCTGAAATTGTTTTCCTTGAAAATGTTGCAAATTTAATGAATCATGATAACGGAAAAACTTTTTTGGTTATTTTCTCTGCACTTGCACAATTCGGATACGCGGTTAAATATAAAATATTGTCAGCTGATAAACACGGAAATCTGCCTCAAACGAGAAGAAGAATATTCGTTGCTGCATTTAAAGATTTCAGTAAATGCGACCGTTTTTCATTTCCTGACGAAATAGATTTAACAGTGGGAATAAACCAAATTATACATCGTGAAATCAAACAGAATGAAGTTTACTATTATGATGAAAAATCAACTTTTTATAAAAAATATTCTCACTTAATAACTGATAATGTATCAATTTTTCAGCCAAGGGACAATGGAATACGAAAAACAAAAAACCAAATGTGCCCTACACTTACAGCTAATATGGGAACATTTCCCAACAGAGTGCCTGTTGTGATGGATGATTTCGGAATAAGAAAACTGACGCTTAGAGAATGTCTTGATTTTCAAGGTTTTCCAAAAAGTTTTTATTTCCCTAACACAATTGGAATAAATGACTGTTATAAACAAATAGGAAATTCAGTTTGTGTTCCTGTTATCAAAAGAATTGCAGACTGCATAAAAAATGTTATTTAGCTATGCCATGGATAATCACTCAAAAGAATCACGAAGCTACAACATGTCAAGAATAAGAAGTACAAATTCTAAACCTGAAGAAATAGTGTGTAAATATCTTTTTTCAAAAGGTCTGCGTTACCGCAAGAATGTCAAATCTCTTCCTGGTACTCCCGATATTGTTCTGCCGAAATACAAAACTGTTGTTTTTGTAAATGGTTGTTTTTGGCATGGTCATAACTGTCGATATTTTAAAATGCCAAAATCAAACACAGATTATTGGAACAAAAAAATTGTAAATAATATTCAGCGTGACGGAAAGAATTATCGTCTTCTTTCAAATATGGGATGGAACACCCTTATTGTTTGGGAATGCGAGTTAAAAAAGGAAAAAAGAAAAAACACGCTTGAGTATTTGTATTATAATATTATTAGAAATATAAAAGACTAAAAAATAGCTATATTGAATAAATCAGTATATTACCGCACAAGGAGAAAAATATGGAAAAGAAAAAGAGCAACGCATTTTTAATTTTTTCGGTGATATTTTACGCTGTAATGACAGGACTGATGATATTCGGAACGCTGAACGATTTGGAAATCGACAAGGTGCTTTATCATCCCGACAACAGCTTTACAAT
>JAQXUH010000024.1 GCA_029219885.1 Eubacteriales bacterium
GAGCATATTGCAGTCTTAACAATATCAGCAGTTCTGCAATGAGAAAAGAAACATTCACAATATCTGTATCAAAAAGGCAAGGCAAAGAGATGCCCTTTGGTATGACTACCGAACAGCTTTGCCAACGATTTGCAGATAGACTAAAGGTTACGGAGCAGCACAAGGAGCTCGCCGAGAAATTCAATATGAATGCAGAGGATTTGGCATATAGAGTAACAATGCCCTCGTTCATTAACATTAACTATGAGGTCAGCTCTGTAATGGAAATGCTTGAGCTTGAATTTACAAAAATGCTTGAGTTGAATATCCGTTTTAGAAAATGTAAGCGTTGCGGCAGGTATTTCATTATGAAGGGCAATTACGACACTAATTACTGTGACCGTATTGCTGATGGCGAAACAAAGAATTGCCAAGACATAATGGCGATGGAAAACTACAAAAAGAAAATGGCAGACAATGCCGCCATTACAATTTACAATAAATATTACAAGAGATATTTCGCCAGGGTTAAGGCTCACACCATTCTTGAGGACGATTTCAAGAAATGGAAATACGAAGCAATCGTCAAGCGTGACCAATGCTCTGATGGTATAATCACTAATGAAGAATTTACCGTTTGGCTTGACTCCTGCTTTCCTAACAGAAAGCGTAAGCATTAGCTACATATCCTTTTTCTTCAAAATACCTTTTGTTATCGGCAATTTTTTCTTCCTCTTGATATTTGTTGTAAACTACAACCACCTTACCACTCTTATCATTTGGCAGGTGAACGATTGTTCTGTCAATTTTTTCGCGTTTTGCATCGAAAAGTTTGTAATCAAGCCAACCGGACATCAGAGCGTCAAGGTTTTCCGTTTCAACTGCGATTTCTGTTCTGTTTCCGTAAAGTGCCTGTGCCAATACATTGATAATTCTTTTTTCGTTTTTCATAAGAAAATCTCCTTTAATATAATTTTTTCAACAGCTTTATCTCTGTTGTGTCTTCATTATAGCAAAGGAGAATTCTTTTATCTGCTACCATTGGTAGCGTTATTTTTTGACAAGTGTTTTTAAGCCACGAGCATAAAGTTCGTCATCGATTTTGGCAATATCAAAACCTTTTTTAATTCCAAACCAAATAACAACATCTCGCTTCCTGCGAACATATAACGGTTGACATCCTGCAACCTTTAATAGCTCTTGAGTTTCATCTATTGACGCATGGCATGCAATACAAATTTTAATAAGAGTTTCTCTTGACGGATTGGTTTTCTTTCCGTTTTGGAGCAAGCCCACATATCCAGTGGCAAGACCTGCTGCATGAGATGCAGTGGCTGCACCAATTTTGTGATTAATGAGCATTTTTTCTATGCATTTGCTAATTTGTATATCTTCGTTAAGTAATTCTTCAGAAAAACTTTTTTCGAAATCTGAAAAACTTTCGCAACGCTCAACTGCGTGTTCTATTGAAATTGTCGGGTATTTGTGTTCAAAAAATGTGTATTTGTTTTCCATATCAGTAACCTTTGTAGTTTTATTAGTTTTACAATGATAATATTTCTGCTCTTTTCTTCTTTGTAAGCTTGTTGAGGATTTCGGTGTAGGCTTTATCCAATAATTCCTTAACAACATCATCGGGAACATTGCCGTCAGCGTTTATGGAATTCCAATGGGTTTTGTTCATATAGTAGCCAGGAATAATGTCCTCGTAGGTGTTCCTGAAAAACTCACCGTCAATGGGATTTAGCTTTAATGTGATATATACAGGCTTGTCGTTATCATCAAGACAAACTGCAACAAACATCTTGTTATCAACCTTGTATCTTATCCAATTCCAGTCTGCCTGAAAATCCTTTGTAACACCTTTTTTACTAAGTAAAAAATCATCTATCCAATCATATTTCATACTATAAACACCTTAAATTATTACAATTCTTCTGTCTTAAAGGTTGTGTAGCCTTCGTAGTAGTAGCTATGGTCGATGCCTTTCATATAGACCTCACGGCTATTGATATCATCAGTCAAAGCGTTTTTCAAAAGATGTTTGATTTCAATATCTCTAATCGGACTGCGCTCCATAGCAAGCAGATAATCCTCTTTGTCTATCTTACTCCAATCAACAACTTTACCGATTTCATTCTTTAAGATATGGTCGAGCCAAATGCGAGTGCTACGGCCGTTTCCCTATCTAAATTGGTGGGCAACATTCATTTCAACATATTTTTCGATTATCTCGTCAAAGCTTGATTGTGGCATTTTATCAATGTTTTCAAGTGCTGACTCAAGGTATATTAACGGTGCAAAGCGGAAATTGCCCTTTGCAATATTAACTGTCCTGAGTTCACCTGCAAAGGCATATATGTCCTCAAACAGATATTTATGGATT
>JAQXUH010000025.1 GCA_029219885.1 Eubacteriales bacterium
CTAACATTTCGTAGGGGTCGGCGTCCTCGACGACCCGTGAGTTATCCAACAATGCTGTTTATTTACGGGATGTCGAGGACGCCATCCCCTACAAAAATTCAATTAGTATCTGTAAAACTTGATACGCTAAACTATAATTTACCTCCTCAAATCAGAAGTCGGTTAAAAACATATACGAGATTGTGAAAAATATCACAAGTAAAATTTGTCGGAAAAATATCGCACAAAAAATATTGTTAAAAAAATAACATTTTTATAATTTTTAGAGAAAATACGCAAAAGCTATTGCAATAGGCTATAAATAATATTATTATGTGAACTGTCAAATCGTTAATAAATTAACAAATTTGAATATATTTTATGGAGGTCAATTAATATGGCTAAAGAAATTATTGACAGCGTTGAAAAGCTTGAGGCCGAAATCGACAGAGTTCGTGCGGCTCAAAAGGAGTTTTCAACCTACACACAGGAGCAGGTTGACGCAATCTTCCTTGCTGCTGCAAAGGCTGCCAATATGGCGAGAATTCCTCTTGCAAAAATGGCAGTAGAGGAAACAGGTATGGGTGTTGTTGAGGATAAAATCATCAAGAACCACTATGCTGCCGAGTATATCTATAATAAGTATAAGAACACAAAAACCTGCGGAGTTATCGAGGAAAACAAGTCCTACGGTACAATGAGAATTGCCGAGCCAATCGGTGTAGTTGCCGCAGTTATTCCTACAACTAACCCAACATCAACCGCTATTTTCAAAACTCTTATTTCTCTTAAGACAAGAAACGGCATTATCATTTCTCCTCACCCGAGAGCAAAAGAGTCAACTGCCGCTGCCGCAAAGATTGTACTTGACGCAGCCGTTGAGGCAGGTGCTCCAGAGGGAATTATTTCGTGGATTGATGCGCCGTCACTTGATATGACAAATCTTCTTATGAAAGAGGCTGACATTATCCTTGCAACAGGCGGTCCGGGAATGGTTAAGGCTGCTTATTCAAGCGGTAAGCCTGCTCTCGGCGTTGGTGCCGGTAACACTCCTGCTATTATTGACGAGTCAGCAGACATCATCAAGGCAGTAAACTCTATCATTCATTCAAAGACTTTCGACAATGGTATGATTTGTGCATCCGAGCAGTCCTGCATTGTTGACAAGAAGATTTATAAAGAAGTTCGCAAGGAGTTTGAGTACAGAGGATGCTACTTCCTTAAGGACGACGAGATTGAAAAGGTACGTAAGACTATCATCATCAATGGTGCTCTTAACGCTAAAATCGTTGGTCAGAAGCCTGTTACTATTGCTGCACTTGCAGGTGTAAAGGTTCCTGAAGATACAAAAATTCTTATCGGCGAGGTTGAGTCAGTTGACATCAGCGAGGAGTTTGCACACGAAAAGCTTTCTCCTGTACTTGCTATGTATAAGAGTGAGAATTTCTCCGACGCTCTTGCAAAGGCTGAACAGCTTATTGCCGACGGCGGTTACGGTCACACCTCATCAATTTATCTTAACGAAACAACCGAGAGAGCAAAGATTGACGAGTTTGCAGCTCGTATGAAGACTTGCCGTATTCTCGTAAATACTCCGTCATCCTTCGGCGGTATCGGTGACCTTTACAACTTCGACCTCGCTCCGTCACTTACCCTCGGCTGCGGCTCTTGGGGCGGTAACTCTGTATCGGAAAACGTAGGCGTAAAGCATTTGCTCAATATCAAAACTGTTGCAGAAAGAAGGGAAAATATGCTTTGGTTCAGAGCTCCTGAAAAGGTTTATATCAAGAAAGGCTGTCTTCCTGTTGCTCTTGACGAGCTTGGAACAGTTATGGGCAAAAAGAAAGTATTTATCGTAACTGACTCTTTCCTTTACAACAACGGCTACACCAAGACAATTACAGATAAGCTTGATTCAATGGGCATTACTCATTCAACATTCTTTAATGTTGCACCTGACCCGACACTTGCTTGTGCTAAAGAGGGCGTTGCACAGATTAACGCATTCCAGCCTGACTGCATTATCGCTGTAGGCGGCGGCTCTGCAATGGACGCAGGTAAAATTATGTGGGTAATGTATGAGCATCCTGAGGTTAATTTCTATGACCTCGCAATGAGATTTATGGATATCAGGAAGAGAGTTTACACATTCCCTAAAATGGGCGAAAAGGCATACTTCATCGCAGTTCCAACATCAGCAGGTACAGGTTCAGAGGTTACTCCTTTTGCAGTTATTACCGACGAGCAGACAGGTACAAAATATCCTCTTGCAGACTATCAGCTTATGCCTAATATGGCAATCGTTGACGCTGATATGATGATGAACGCACCTAAGGGACTTACTGCCGCATCAGGTATTGACGCCGTTACTCACGCACTTGAGGCTTACGCTTCAATGATGGCAACAGAATTTACAGACGGTCTTGCTATCGAGGCACTCAAGAACATCTTTGAATATCTTCCTCGTGCATATGATAACGGCCCTAATGACCCTGTTGCAAGAGAAAAAATGGCTAACGCAGCTACAATGGCCGGTATGGCATTTGCCAACGCTTTTCTCGGCGTATGTCACTCAATGGCTCATAAGCTCGGTGCTTTCCACCATCTTCCTCACGGCGTAGCTAACGCTCTTATGATTAACTACGTTCTTGAATTTAACGCAGCAGAAGTTCCTGCAAAGATGGGTACTTTCAGCCAGTATGACCATCCTCACACTCTCGCTCGTTATGCTGAGGTTGCAGACGCTCTCGGTATTAAGGGCAGAACAGATGAGGCTAAACTCAAGGGTCTTATGAAGAAAATTGACGAGCTTAAGGAATATTGCGGAATTAAGAAGTGCATTAAGGACTACGGCGTTGACGAGCAGTACTTCCTTGACACACTTGACGATATGGTAGAGCAGGCATTTGATGACCAGTGCACTGGTGCTAACCCAAGACTTCCTCTTATGAGCGAAATCAAGGATATGTACCTCAGAGCATACTACGGCAAATAAGGTAACTGTTGATTATCGCAGAATTCTACGATATAATATATAGGGGGTGTCGTTATGACAACTATTAAAAAGAGAGAACATAAAGAAATTTATCGTGACGGCGACAAGCTTGTTAAGTTTTTTGACGAAAAGGGCTTCACTAAAGCAGAGGTGCTTAACGAGGCTTTGAATAACGCAAGAGTTGAGGAAACAGGCCTTAAAATTCCAAAGCTCCTTAACGTTTCAAAGGTTGACGGCGGTTGGGCTATCACCAGCGAATATATTGAGGGCAAGACCTTATCTCAGCTTATGACTGAAAATCCTGATAAGGAAGACGAATATCTTGAAAAGTTTGTTGACCTTCAGCTTGAAATTCATTCAAAGAGGTCACCGCTCCTTAACAAGATTAAGGATAAGATGCACGCAAAAATCAGTGCGTCATCCTACGAGGCTACGCTCCGTTATGACCTTCACAATCGCCTTGAGGGTATGAAACCTCACAAAAAGGTACTTCACGGCGACTACTGTCCGTCTAACATCATTGTTACTCCTGAGGGAGAATATTATGTTATCGACTGGGCACACGCTACTCAGGGTAACGCTTCTGCCGACGCTGCAAGAACATATCTTGTTTTCAACCTCAACGGACAGAAAGATTTGGCAGAAAAGTATCTCAACCTCTTCTGCAAAAAGGCTGATATCGCAAAACAGCTTATTCAGCAGTGGATGCCAATCGTTGCTTGCTCACAGAGCGTCAAGAACGTTCCGTCAGAAAAAGAACTTCTTGATTCCTGGGTAAACGTTTTCGACTTCCAGTAAACAGAATATTTCGTATTTCAAGGACAGCTTTTCAAAGCTGTCCTTTTTTGATGAATTGTTGTTTAGCGTATCAAGTTTTACAGATACTAATTGAATT
>JAQXUH010000026.1 GCA_029219885.1 Eubacteriales bacterium
AAATTGTGTCTTTTTCCGTTATGCGTCGTTACTGTCAAAATTCCGCTCGGTCACATACAGCAAGTATGCTCCCGTCGACGAAATTTTGCCAAAGCCTTGCCTAACGAAAAAATCCACTAATTTTTAATAGAGTGATTGTAGTAGGCTATCGTAGGGGCTTCCTTGGAGCGGACGCCAGACCCTTTTGTCTGCTTCGCAGACATTTCCCCTAACAGGGGAATCCCATTGCAAGCCCGCTATAAGCAGTTGCTTCATTTAACAACATTTCGACAAACCCAAATTTGTAAAACTATTTATTGTCGGGAAAAGGTGTTCATCATTAAATCGCCTATCTTCTCGTTTGCGTGCAGGCTCAGCCTGCCAAACCCTAATTTGACAACTATTTTTCTTCCTTCTCCTGTGCCTCAATATCCTTTGACGAAAGGTCAAAGATAAATTCCTTCAGCAGATTTTTATTCTTTTCGGTATTAATGCTTATAACGCTGTTGCCCTGAATTGTTGCATAGTCCCATGTACCGTCAAAGGGAACCTTTGTCTGATGAATGTCACCTGTAACGCAAATTCCTGCCATTGCAACAAAGCTCATAAGCTCACCCTTGCTCATATTTGTTTCGATATATGGTGCACTGTTAAATGCCATTTTGTAAAGATTAAAGGGGCTTGAATGCTTAGCACTGTTAATGATTGCGCTCATAACGGTTCTCTGTCTTTCTGTCCTTACAAAATCGGTGTCAATTTTTCTTATTCTGCAATAGGCAAGTGCCTGTTCTCCTGTCAGATTGCTTTTGCCCTCCTCAAGAGTTACTCCGCCGTATCTCTTAGGGTGGTTTGTAACCTCCTTAGCCTCTGCCGAGGTTACGTCAACCTCAACTCCGCCAAGGCTGTCCACAAGCACCTTGAACATCTCAAAGTCTGTTACAACATAGCTGTCGATGTCAACACCGAAATTATATTCAATAGTGTCTGAAACATTCTGATATCCACCGCTGGAGCAGGCGGCGTTAAGCCTTTGCTCATATCCCAACGAGGGAATATATACCCATGTGTCACGCAAAAATGATACAAGCTTAATACAGTGATGCTTCATATCAAGTGAAACAAGCATCATTGTGTCTGAACGTGAAGCCTCTGCCTCGTCGTCGCTTCTGGCGTCAACTCCAAGCAAAAGTATGTTTTTAACCATACCACTGCTTGCAAGGTCGTTTTGATTTACGTATTCGCTTTCTTTTTTATCGTCATAGTTAATTCTTCCGAGGACAGGTAGCATTGCTCCTGTTATCACAAGAATAATTGCAAGAATAACAATAAGTGCTTTTTTACCGGCTGAAAGCCTGCCGCCCTTTTTGCCTTTTTTTCTTTTGCCACCGTCTTTGTTGTTGCGGTTTACTTGCCTGTCGCTGTTGTTATTGCTTTGGTGACTTACGCTTCTGTTTTTCGGTGCTCTGTCAAAATCCTCGTATCTTTCGCTGACAAAACGCTGACTGTTATTTTTCGATTCGTTGTCCTCACAGGGATTTATACCTCTTTGCTGATTATCTCTGATAACGTTGTCTTTTCTTTTTTTATTGTTAAAGTCAAGGTCAATGGGCGAATAGCCGTAATAATTTTCTTCTTCGGGAACAGTTCTGTCAATATCGTCTCTGTTTTTGTTTGTGCCGAATCCTTCGTTTTCAAAACGAGGCATCGTACCACCTCCGTAAAAGTGTGAGAAAATATATAAAAATAATTGATTTTAATATCTGTTCATCAATTCTACTACAGATACTATATTATTTCAACAGTCATTTTGTAAAATCGGTTGACATTCCGTGTAAATTTTCTTAAAATAAATATTAGCGAGTCGGCGAGGCGGTTGCGTACCGATTTGGTATGAGGAAAGTCCGAGCAGCACAGAGCAGGATAACGGCTAACGGCCGCCGAGGGTGACCTTAGGGAAAGTGCAACAGAAATAAACCGCCTCTTTTGAGGTAAGGGTGGAAAGGCGAGGTAAGAGCTCACCGAGGAAGTGGAGACATTTCCTGCCATGTAAACCCTATCCGCTGCAACATCGACTAAAGGGTTGTTTGCTCGACACATAACTTTGAAGGATGGCTTGAACGCAGGAGCAATTCTGCGTCTAGATAGATAACTGTCGCATACAGAACTCGGCTTATTACCGGCTCGTCCTTGTCGGGATAAATTGTCAAACTCGACTTTTTCACCTCATAGCAGTATATATTATACAGCATTATTCGGTGAGAAAAGCCGATTTTGTCTAATTTCTCCTCGACAAATCCGTCACCGTAAAAATATTTTTTATTGAGAATTTGTAGGGGATGGCGTCCTCGACATCCCGTTATCAATTCAGTTACATTCTTTTGCTAAACAACAATTTATCCTTTAATATATACCTTTTTGAAAGGAACATATACATTATGTTAGTAAAAATGAGTGAGCTTCTTGCAGACGCACAGGAAGGAAATTATGCCGTCGGCTCTTTTTCCGTGGCAAATATGGAAATGGTGCTTGGCGTACTCAAGGCATCCAAGGAGCTGAATGCTCCTGTGATTTTGCAGATTGCAGAAGTAAGACTTAAGCAAAGTCCTCTTGAAATTATCGGTCCCCTTATGGTTGCCGCCGCAGAAAATGCAGACACGCCTGTTGCCGTTCATTTCGACCACGGCAAAACTGTTGAAAAAATCACACAGGCACTTGATATCGGCTTTACTTCAGTTATGTTTGACGGCTCTCATCTTCCTCTTGACGAAAATATCGAAATGACAAAAAAGGTTATTGAGATTGCCTCTGATTATGACGCTGATGTTGAGGCTGAGATAGGCTGTGTAGGCGGCAGTGAGGACGGCAGCGAGGATATTGCAATTAACTGCACAAAGCCTGAGGACGCTGTCCGTTTTGAGGCTGAAACAGGAGTTGACGCTCTTGCTATTGCTATCGGCAACGCTCACGGCAATTACAAAAGCACACCTAAGCTTCGCTTTGATATTCTCGAAGAGGTTGAAAAGAATACTGATGTTCCTCTCGTTCTTCACGGCGGAACAGGTATTACGCCTGACGATTTTGTCCGCTGTTCACATACAGGAATTAAGAAAATAAATATTGCCACAGCCACATTCGATTCTGTTGAAAAGAATGTTCGCAGATGTTATACTGAAAACAGTATCAAAGGCTATTACGATTTACAGGCTGCCGAGGTTGAGGGTGCTTACCAGAATGCAAAAAAGCATATTCTCATTTTCGGCACAGATAATAAAGCATAAATTTTCGGCGGTATTCCGCTGAGTTAAAGGGGTATTTTTATGAACTATATTGAATTTGATATGTCAAAACCGCTTGACTTTATTCCTATCGGAAGAATTGCTATTGACTTTAATCCTACCGATATGTATATGCCTTTGAGCGAGTCCTCCAATTTCAACAAGTATGTTGGCGGTTCACCTGCAAATATTGCAGTAGGTCTTGCTCGTCTCGGCTGTAAGGTTGGTTTCTGCGGTTGTGTCAGCAACGACCAGTTCGGCGATTTTGTTGTCAACTATTTTGACAAAGAGGGAATTGACACCAGCCACGTAACAAGAGCTAAAAACGGCGAGTGTATCGGTCTTACCTTTACTGAAATTCTCTCTAAAGAGAAGTCATCAATACTTATGTATCGTGACAACGTAGCAGATTTCTGCCTTGCTCCTGAGGATATTGACGAGGAGTATATCGCATCTGCAAAAGCTATTGTTATCAGCGGTACTGCTCTTGCAAAGTCACCGTCAAGAGAGGCTTGCCTCAAGGCTATGATGCTTGCAAAAAAGAATAATGTCAGAATAATTTTCGACATTGACTACCGTGAATATACATGGAAATCTAAAGACGAAATCGCTGTTTATTACAGCCTTGTGGCTCAGAATGCAGATATCATTATGGGCTCAAGAGAGGAATTTGACTTGACAGAGGGTATCGTTGGCGTTAAAGAGTCCGACAAGGAATCTGCAAAATATTGGCAGTCCTTTGGTGCGTCAATCTGCGTTATCAAGCACGGCAAGGAAGGCTCAACAGCATACACTAACGACGGCAAGTTTTATTCAATCAAGCCGTTCCCGGCAGTTAAGCTCAAGGGCTTCGGCGGCGGCGACGGCTACGGCTCATCATTCCTTTACAGTCTGCTTCAGGGCAAGGAGATTATCGAGTGTCTTGAGTTTGGCTCTGCCTCTGCATCTATCCTTATTTCTGCTCATTCCTGCTCCGACGCTATGCCGTCTGCAAAGCAGGTAGAGGAGTTTATCAAAAAGAGCAAAGAAGAGTACGGCGAAATGGTTGCAAGAGTGTAAAAACCATTTGTTAATAATTTGAAAATATAATAGACCTTTGACTGTTATATCTTGACAGTTGTCAAAATTTGTGGTATAATTCAAAGCGTACTGAGGGAGTAGTTCCACGCAGTTCTACATAGCGTGAGCTAAATCAACAGCTTGCCGAAAGGCTGGTTTAGTTTTCAAAGAATGAGACTCATACATAGTGGAAATACTATGTATGAGTTTTTCGTTTTTTCGGTACATATTCTATTTTAAGGAGTGTTCGTTATGAAAGAATACTTACAGGAAGTTTCGGCTGTTCTTGACGGCGTAAAGTCCGGCGAAAGAGGGCTTTCATCAGCAGAAGCATCAAAAAGGCTTGAACAAAACGGCAAAAACAAGCTTGCCGAGGGTAAGAAGGAATCTCTTATCCACAGATTTTTGAAACAGCTTGCCGACCCGATGATTATTATTCTTATCGTTGCAGCCGTTATTTCCGCTGTTACTGCTGCTATCGGCGGTGAGGGCGAGGGCTATGCCGATGTAATCATCATTATGTTCGTTGTAATCATCAATGCGGTTCTGGGCGTTTATCAGGAAAGCAAGGCTGAAAAGGCAATTGAGGCTTTGCAGGAGATTGCCGCCGCCACATCTAAGGTTATCCGTGACGGAAAGCTGACTGACATCAGGTCGGAAGATTTGGTTGTGGGCGATATCGTAGTTCTTGAAGCAGGTGACAGCGTTCCTGCGGACTGCCGTATTATTTCCTCTGCGTCAATGAAAATTGAAGAGGCGGCACTGACAGGTGAGTCTGTTCCCGTAAACAAAAAGGTAGATGTTCTTGACACTCTCGGCAGTGATGATGTACCTCTCGGCGACAGAAAGAATATGTGCTATATGGGTTCAAACGTTGTATATGGTCACGGCAAGGCAGTAGTCGTTGCAACAGGTATGGACACCGAAATGGGCAAAATTGCCGACGCTCTTGAAACAGCAGAAGAGGGACAGACACCTCTTCAGCTCAAGCTTGCACAGCTTTCAAAAATACTTTCAATTCTCGTTCTCGGTATCTGCGTATTTATCTTCGCATTTGACATTATCCGCAGTCTTGTTGTAGGCGACGCCGTAACATTCAAGTCAACTCTTGATACATTTATGGTTGCCGTTTCTCTTGCAGTTGCGGCTATTCCTGAGGGACTTGCGGCAGTTGTTACTATCGTTCTTTCTATCGGCGTAACAAAAATGAGTAAGCGTAATGCGGTTATCCGTCAGCTTACAGCAGTAGAAACCTTGGGCTGTACTCAGGTTATCTGTTCCGATAAAACAGGTACTCTTACTCAAAACAAAATGACTGTTGTTGAGCATAAGGGCGACGACGAAAAGCTCCTTGCATCTGCTATGGCTCTTTGCTGTGACGCAGAACTTCAGGAGGATAAGACAGTTAAGGGTGAGCCTACCGAGGCGGCTCTCGTTGCGTATGCAGACTCTTTGGGTATGCCGAAATATGATTTGGAAAAATCATTCCCGAGAGTTATGGAGGCTCCTTTCGATTCTTCAAGAAAGATGATGAGCACAGTTCATTCATCAAGCCACGGTTTCGTTCAGTATACAAAGGGTGCACCTGACGTTGTTCTTTCACGCTGTACCGCTTATTACGAAAACGGCAAGTCACTTCCTATGACAGATGAAAAGCGTGCTGAAATTGAGGCCGCTAACAAGGAAATGGCAGACCAGGCACTTCGTGTTCTCTGCTGTGCTATGAGAACTTACAGCGAAAAGCCACAGTCCGAAGAGGCTGACGCTCTTGAGCAGGACCTTTGCTATATCGGTCTCACCGGTATGATTGACCCTGTTCGTCCTGAGGTTGTAGACGCTATTAAAGAGTGCCGTGACGCAGGTATCAGACCTATTATGATTACAGGCGACCATAAGGATACAGCCGTTGCAATTGCAAAGCAGCTTGGTATTATCGAGGACGCCAGCGGTGCTATTACAGGTGCAGAGCTTAACAAGCTTTCCGACGAAGAGCTTGACAGAGAGATTGAAAATTATTCAGTTTATGCTCGTGTTCAGCCTGAACATAAGGTTAGAATTGTTAAGGCTTGGAAAGCTAAGGGCAAAATTACCGCTATGACAGGCGACGGCGTAAACGACGCTCCGTCTATCAAAAATGCGGATATCGGTATCGGTATGGGTATTACAGGTACTGACGTTACAAAGAATGTTGCCGATATGGTACTTGCCGACGATAACTTCGCAACAATCGTTTCAGCCGTTGAAGAGGGCAGAAGAATTTATGATAACATCAGAAATTCAATTCAGTTCCTGCTTTCATCTAACCTTTCCGAGGTTGTTTCAATCTTTATTGCAACACTTATGGGCTTTACGTTGTTCGAGCCTGTTCATCTCCTTTGGATAAATCTTATTACAGACTGTTTCCCTGCACTTGCTCTCGGTCTTGAAAAGGGCGAAAGGGATATTATGAAGCGTCAGCCGAGAAATTCCAAGGACGGCATATTCGCAGGCGGTATGGGCTTTGATGTTGTTTATCAGGGACTTATGGTAACAGCTCTCACACTTCTTGCTTACTTCTTCGGAACTAACCAAATGGGCATTATCCTTGCTCACGGCTCACCTGAAGAAGTTCACTTAAATGGTATGACAATGGCGTTCTTAACTCTTGCAATGAGTGAGATTTTCCATTCATTCAATATGCGTTCACGCCGTCAGTCAATTGCTAAAATGGGCAGTATCAACTGGTATCTTGTAGGTGCAATGGTATTGAGCCTTGTGCTTTCAACAGTTGTAATTTATATCCCATTCCTTGCAAACGCATTTGACTTTGCTCATATCAGCTTAACAGAATACTTCATTTCTCTTGCTCTTGCATTCTGCGTAATTCCGATTGTTGAAATCGTTAAGACAATTCAAAGAGCAGTTAAAAAGTAAATACCACTAAAATAAATTTACAAAAAGAAGTCCGAGATTCACGCAGGTGTGTCTCGGACTTTTCGTTATTCGGCGATTTTTATACTGTCGCCCAAATCTTCAATTTTCTTAAAAACAGGACGTTCAAAGCCTGTTTTGTTAGGGGAGTGGAATGTCAGCGTCAGCTGATTTTCAAAGCTGAATATCATTCCGTGACCGCCGTCATCTGTAATAATCGGCGGAAGATGAATAAACTTGCCGTCAATTTCTCCGTTTTCGGATTTTGCAACGCATTGACAATATTTGCCCTTTGCCGAGGTTGACCACAGCATAAGAAGTTCGCCTGATTTTGTACGAAACATAAAAGGCCCGTCGGTTACATAGTGGTCGCCGGCAGGCTTTCTGTCTGCCCATTCAGGTGACGAACCGCTGAAAATCAAAACAGGCTCGCCATCGGCCTCGGTTAAATCTTTCTTCAATTTCATATAACAAATTGTGCCGTCAATAATTTGGGTGTGCTCGTGGCAGAAAACAAGATACGGCTGACCTGATTTATCAATATAAAGTGTGCCGTCGAGACATTCCCATTCATCAGGAGTTAAAGCACCCTTGCTGTGAGGAGTGAAAGGACCCTCTGGTTTTTCGGCTTTCAATGCGTAAGTTCCACGTAGTCCGTTTTCCTTTGTAAAGGTGGCAAACATATAGTATTTGCCATTGTACTTGTGTACCTCTGGTGCCCAGTTTACTTCTCTGTCAAGTCCGTAAACCTCGGAGTTAAAGCACTCCAAAGGCTCTGTAAAATCAACAAGATTTTCGGAAATGTAAACGTCAAAGCCTTTAGTGTGACGGCCGAAATTTTCAGCTCTCGTGCCGTAAAGGTAGTATTTGCCGTTATCAAACAGCACAAAAGGGTCACGGATATTTATTTCATTTGCTTTCATATTTTTTCCTTTCGCTGAATTATTCAAAATTTGTTTCAATGATTTTTTTCACCAATTCTTTTGTAGGGAAATCAGTATAAATTGTACCGTAGTATTTGTTCTTTTCCAGTGGGTACTCCATAAATTTCGGGTTGATGTATTTTGAATTATTGTACGGACCTTTCAGTCCGCCTGCGGTGGAAAGATAGTTGATTACGTATCTGCCGTCAAAGGATGTCATACTGTCAAGAAACGGCTTGATGCAGTCATTCCACCTGGGTATGGGCTTGTACTTGAATCTGTCCTGAACGATGAAAGTCATTTCGTTTTCACCGCTTGTTTTAAGGGTAAGCGGGTGAGGTTCTGCCGTATCCTGCTCCACCCATTTTGAAAAATCAATACCACTGTTTTTGTCTGTATAAATTTCTCTGTCTGCCATTTTGCAACGCCTGATAAGTACGATTTTACCTCTCGCCTCATCTAAAAGAGGACTTCTGTTTTCAAGAAACCATTTGTCCTTGTCCTGAGAAATGTATGTGTTAAAAAGATTATCAAAGCATTTTTCATTTTCCTTGCCGTTATCGTTTTTGAACTGAAAAATAATCGTTTCGCTTTTATTTTCCTCAAGGAATTTGTAGCAATGGCCGAGCACATCCGCCATATCCATTTGGGGCGACAGGTGGCTTGGTGTATTAAATGCCTTTGCAATGCCGTGAACCATTTTAAGTCTTTCGCCTTTGCTTTGAACACGGATATCAAGTGCTCTGATACCTATTGAAAGCTGTTCGTAAATATTCATATTCTGACATTTTGATATTTGGGAAAGCTGAACAAACTGTGTAACGCAATCGTGAGTACCGCAGATATTGAGACCGAGTACCTCTCTGTTTCCGTCTATGCTTTCCATCCAACAATTCAGTTTCATAACAAATCACCAAAAACAATATAACATTTTTGTGTAATAATATCAATTGCAAATGTTGATAATATATTTTATAATTTTACTTGTATAATCATTTATATATAAAAGAACCGAGGTAGTTAGATTGATTATCCTGCAAAAAAGCGGAAAAATAACCGAAAAGGACGATAAAACAAATATCATCCTTAAATTTGCCGTGCCAAAGGGCATAGAAAAGATTATTATAAAATACTCCTATTCGCCTAAAATATTAGAGAATAGGGAAAAGGCAGCAGAGCTTATTGAAAACTGCTACGATAAATACGGCGAAAAAATCACCGGCAGTATTGCCGACGATATGCCTGTTAAAAATTTAATCACCATTTCCGTTGACGATAACGGAAATTACAGAGGTGCCGCTCACAGACAGGCACATGAACAGGAGCATATTATATCAAAAGATTTTGCGTCACCGGGATTTTTAAAAGGCGAAATCAATTCAGGTGAATGGGATATTATGCTCAATGTCCACAGCGTAAGCTGTGATGTAGATTATCAAATTACAGTAGAGGGGGAGAAAGAGTAATGGCATATCTTCCTTGCGAGCTTCATTGTCACACAGTTCATTCCGACGGCGATTTTACAGTTAAAGAGCTTCAGCAGTCGGCAAAGGACGACCACCTTGCACTTATTGCATTAACAGACCATAATACTTTTTCAGGCTGTCAAGAGTTAGACGAAAGCATTATTCCTGCCATTCACGGCATTGAGTGGACCACTTATTTCGGTCATATGCTTGTTTTAGGTGCAAAGGAATTTGTAGATTGGCGTGACGCCGTTCCTGATAATATTGATGAAAAAATCAAAGCCGTTAAGGCAGCAGGCGGAGTAGTGGGAATTGCTCACCCTTATCAAATGGGCTCTCCTGTCTGCACAGGCGGAAGATGGGAATTCAACGTGAGAGATTGGCGTGCCGTTGACTATATCGAGGTTTGGCACGATAATTTCAAAAATCTTAAAAAGGAAAACGAAAAAGCACTTCAAATGTGGACCTCTCTCCTTGACAAAGGCTACCATATCGCCGCAACCTACGGCAGAGATTGGCACAGAATCGAGGACAAAGGGCACTACGGCTGTACATATCTTGACCTTGATAAAATTACGCCCTCATCTGCTATGAAAGCTATCAGGCTCGGCAGAACAGTAATTTCCACAGGTGCAAAATTCTTCTTCCGGCTTCACCGCTACGGCGAAACATTTTATATCGGCGATACAGTTAAAAAAGGTACATATACTTTCAGCTTCTTTACCGATTTGCACTCACGTCTTAAGGATGCAGGTGACGAGGATGTGGAGTATAAAACCATAAGAATTGTTACAAACGGCGGCGAAACTGCCCTTGAAACTATTTACGATATCCGCCACGAAAGGCTCAGACTTGAGCGAGGTCATTGGTACAGAGCAGAGCTTTGGGGCACTGTTGACGGCGACGAAAAGCTCCTTGCCGTTACATCACCTGTATATTGCGAATAACTTAACATAAATTTAACATAAACTGTATTTTATTTTAACGCGTACCATTTATTATACGTATGGTGCGTTTAACTTAAATTTAACAAAACCAAAACAAAAACTGAACCAACGGAGTATAAAATATGACTATATTCGATATCCTTACTCTCATAGGCGGCCTTGCAATGTTCCTTTTCGGAATGAATGTTATGGGCGACAGCCTTGAAAAAATCAGCGGCGGTAAGCTTGAAAGCATACTTGAAAAAATGACCAACAGTAGAATAAAGGGTGTTCTTTTAGGCTTGATTGTAACGGCTGTTATTCAGTCCTCAGGTGCCGTAACCGTTATGGCAGTAGGCTTTGTAAACAGCGGAATTATGGCTCTCAGGCAGGTAATAGGCATTATTATGGGTGCCAATATCGGTACTACTGCTACTGCGTGGATATTGTCTTTAACAGGAATTGAAGGTT
The DNA here is from genome assembly GCA_029219885.1 of Eubacteriales bacterium. Taxonomy (GTDB): domain Bacteria; phylum Bacillota; class Clostridia; order Oscillospirales; family Acutalibacteraceae; genus Eubacterium_R. The sequence continues at coordinate 11,010 of JAQXUH010000026.1, forward strand.
CAAATGTCTTTTTGAATTTGCTTAAGCCTGATTCATTTTCTCCTGTTCTCGCAATAATCGGTGTTGCTCTTGTAATGTTCTCAAAGAGCGATAAAAAGAAAACTGTTGGTAATATTCTTGCAGGCTTTGCACTTTTAATGCTTGGTATGACCACAATGAGCGACTCAATGGCAGGTCTTAAGGATATTCCGGGCTTTACAAATCTTCTTGTTAAGTTTTCTAATCCTATTCTCGGCATACTTGCAGGCACACTTCTCACTACCGCACTTCAGAGTTCCTCTGCTTCAGTTGGTATTTTGCAGGCGCTTTCCAGCACAGGTTCAATTTCCGTGGCTGCGGCTTTCCCGATTATTCTCGGTCAGAATATCGGCTCCTGCACCACTGTTTTGATTTCTTCAATCGGTGCAAACAAGAACGCAAAGAGAACTGCTCTCGCTCATTTAACATTTAATGTTATCGGTGTAATTCTTGCTATGATACTGTTTTACGGCGGTAATGCAATATTCGGTCTGCCGTTTTTCGATGATGCAGTAAGTCCTGCGTCAATTGCGGTTATCCATTCTGTATTTAACATCTTTGCAACTCTTGTTCTCTTCCCGTTCGGCAATCAGCTTGAAAAGCTTATGTATGTTTTCATCAAAGAGGACGACGAGGAAAAGGCTGCAAAGGGTACTTCTCTTGTTGACCAGAAGTTCATCATCACTTCAGGCTATGCACTTGATAAGGTTAAGGAAAAGTGCGACGAAATGGCTACTCTTGCACAGGAGAATATCTCTATGTGCCTTGAATTTATTAAGTCTTACAGCAAGTCAAAGGATGAGAAAATCAAGGCTAACGAAAAGAAGCTTGACGCCTACGAAGACCAGCTTGAAACCTATCTTGTAAAAATAAGCTCAATGAGCTTAAGTGCTGACGAATCAAGGAGATTTAATAATTACTCCCACGCAATCGGAAACTTTGAGCGTATCGGTGACTACGGTGTAAATATCCTTAAAACAAAAAGGAAAATGCACAACGATAAAATTCATTTCTCACCTGACGCAAACAGAGAGCTTGAGGTTATGAGCAGAGCTGTTCAGGAGATTATTGAAAATTCCACAAGGGCATTTATTGAGGATAATGTGGAACTTGCAATGACTGTTGAGCCTCTTGAGCAGGTTGTAGATAACCTTAAGGCAGAGCTAAGAGCAAAGCACGAAAAGAGAATGCAGTCAGGTGACTGTTCCGTTGAAAACGGTATTCTCTTCTTCGATATTGTCAACTCCTTTGAACGTATTGCAGACCATTGCTCAAATCTTGCAGTATGTATTATTGAGCTTTCTCAGGGAAGCTATCAAACACACAGTTATCTTAAGGGTGTTAAAAATTCAAACAACAAAACCTTTATGGAACAGTTTGAAATTTATTTGCATAAATACTCTTTAAAATAAAACTGTATAAAATTCCACGGCAGGCAGCCGTAAATGAGGTAATTCTATGAGTGAAAAATCTCTCGTTTATATTGTAGAGGACGATACCTCTATAAGAGAGCTGGAAATCTACGCTCTTAAAAATTCCGAGTTTGAAGTAAAAGGCTTCGACAGTGCAAAGGAATTTTTTAAGGAAATGGATAAGAAAGCTCCTGATTTAATTCTTCTTGATATAATGCTGCCGGAGGACGACGGCTTGGCTATCCTCGGCAAAATCAGAAAAACTGCACAGTTTTCCGACATTCCTGTTATTATGGTAACGGCAAAGACAGGCGAGATTGACGCAGTTAAGGGGCTTGACGCAGGTGCTGATGATTATATCACAAAGCCTTTCGGCGTTATGGAGCTTGTGTCAAGAACTAAAGCTGTACTGAGAAGAACGGCGAAAAAGACTAAAACAGTTTTAACCTATAAAAATATCGAGCTTGACGAAAATAAGCATACTGTCCTTGTTGATTCAAACGAGATTGAGCTGACGTATAAAGAATATGAAATTCTCAAGCACCTTATAAGAAATCAGGGAATAGTTCTCACCCGTGACAGACTTATGGAAATCGTTTGGGGCTATAATTTCGAGCAGGGAAACAGAACAGTTGACGTTCACATTCAGTCCCTGAGAAAGAAGTTAGGCTCCGCAGGTGAGCATATTAAAACTATCAGAAATGTGGGCTATAAGGTCGGTGATTAAATGACAAGAAAAACCTTAAGGAAAATTCTTTCATTCGGCGTTTCTGTAATTGCCATAACAGCAGTTGTTGTTGTGGCAATATTTTATTCTTACAGCGAAAGTCAGGTTAAGGAAAATCTCCATATGGTAGAGTCTATCGTTGAGGCGGAACTTAACCAAAACGGCGAATACGAATTTTTGCAGAACAGCATTGACGAAAAGACAAGAGTTACTCTTATTGCCGCCGACGGTACGGTTTTGGCGGACAGTATGGAGGACGCCTCAAAAATGGGCAACCATTCCGACAGAGAGGAATTTCAGGAGGCTGTTTCAAAAGGCGAGTCAAGCTGTCTGCGTCAGTCGGAAACCCTAAATGAAAGTACATATTATTACGCAAAGCTCCTTGATAACGGCAATGTTCTGCGTGTTTCCACAACAGCAAGCGAAACAAAAGACTTTTTCTCAAACATTTTGCTTTATGTTGTAATCAGCCTGATTTGCGTAATTGCGGTATCCGTTGCCATCAGCGTTGGTATTACAAAAAGTATCGTCAAGCCTTTTGAGGATATTGAAAAGAATCTGGACAATCTTGACGCAGTTGAAACAGACGCCGAGCTTAAACCTCTTGTTGACGCACTTAAGGAGCAGAAGAAAAGGCAGAAGGCTCTTGATAAGCAGAAAAAGCAGTTTACCGCCAACGTTTCCCACGAGCTGAAAACTCCTTTGACCTCAATTGCAGGCTATGCGGAGCTTATTGAAACAGGAATGGCAAAGCCGGAGGATGTAAAGCCTTTTGCATCTGTAATAAGAAAGCAGGCTCTTCGTCTTGTCAGCCTTTCCGAGGATATTATTCAGCTTTCTCAGCTTGAGGAAAGCGACGAGCAGAAGATTGTTTTTGAGTCTGTGGATATTTACGAAATCTGCAAAAAGTGCGTTGAGGCTCTTTCCATTAACGCTAAAAATAAAAATGTCACTCTCACTCTTGAGGGCGAAAACTGTTATGTTAAAGGAAACGGCAGTCTTTTAGAGGAGCTTGTATATAATCTCTGCGACAACGCTATAAGGTATAATAAGGAAAACGGCAGCGTTACCATATCTGTTGTGCCGGAGGATGACGGAGTAAAGCTGACGGTTAAGGATACGGGAATAGGTATTCCTGATAAGTATCAGGAAAGAATTTTTGAACGCTTTTTCCGTGTGGATAAGAGCAGAAGCAAAGCCACAGGCGGTACAGGATTAGGCCTTGCAATCGTCAAGCATATTGCTCAGCAGCACGATGCAAAACTCACCTTAAACAGCGTTCTCGGTGAGGGTACGGAGATATCAATATTACTAAAAAAATAAAATATCAAAAAAATGTATTGAAAAAATGAGAGTTTTGGTATATTATAGAAAAGTAATAAACTGTTTAAAGGGGAATTTATATTATGAAAAGAAAGTCAGGCTTAAGTAAATTCAACAGCTTCCTTGCTGTTGTATTGGTAATATGTATAGTAGCTACCGTAATTGTTATCAATAAATATCCTGTTATTACCGAAACAACAGAGGGTGATAATACAGCTTCTGCAGCAGACGAGGTTGTTATTGACGAGTTCGTTGCAGGTACATACGGCGGTAAAGATTTTGCTTCTGTTGAGGATGTTGTAAACTATTATGTTGAGTGCTACAACTATACAAAGACTCTCACAGCTGAATACACAGAGGGCGGCGAGTCAAAGACATATTACAAGATGCTCGGCGATGAAAATCTTGAGGTTAAGAATCTTCTTGTTGAGGGTAAGTCAAACTCAATGCTCGACGGCCTTGTTCCAAGTATCGTAGGCGGCTTGTTCTCAGGTACTGTTAACGGTCTCCAGCCTTGCGGTAACAGAGACCCTGAGCTTGATAAGAGAGGCGAGAATGATTCATTCGACTGCCGTACATCTGCTATTACTGCTGATGATATTCTTATGGCTAACGTTAAGGATAACGGCGACGGAACTATTACAATGGTTCTTCAGCCTAAAGAGGTTGTTCTTGCAATGCCTGGTGAGGACCCACAGGGTAAGTTCTTTAATGCTCTCGGTGACATCAGCTCAACAGTTGAAAGCATTGATGTTCTCTCATTCTCACAGGGTACTATTGACGAGAACTTTGTAGTTGATTACAAGGGCGGTACAGGTACTATCACTATCGACACCAAGACTAACGAAATCGTTGGTGCTGATTATGTAATGAATGTTCATATTGATGTTCAGCACGCTAACGTAGCTGTTCTTACTGACAAGAAGGCTTCTCTTGATGTCGTATATTCAGGTCACTATCCTGCATCTGATGAATATCTTAAGGAATCAAGAGATATCGTTAGAAAGTAAAATTTAAAATTTCAAAGGACTGTCAGTTTTGGCAGTCCTTTTTCTTTAGGTAATTTGTAAAATGATTGAAAAAAGATTTAACGAGCTTTATGACAGAGCTTTTCAGCGAAACCAAAAGGTGTTCAGCGAATTTTTGAATATGGAGGAACAAAGCGTACTTAAGCAAACCTATCTGCCTTGCACAACCTTCGGCGGTTACGATATGGCAGAGAGAGTAGTGGCAGGCTTTGGCGATGAGGTGGAAAATGACGATTTTCCTATATCCTGCCTTTGCGTTTCTCCTGTGTCAAAGAAGTTTGCAGACAAGCTAACCCACCGTGACTTTTTAGGCTCGCTGATGAATTTGGGCATCAAGCGTGAAATGTTGGGCGATATTGTAATAGCCGATAATGTGGGATATGTCTTTTGCCTTGAGCAGGTGAAAGGTTATATTGCCCAAAGCCTGACGAGAGTTAAGCATACCTCTGTTTCGGTTAAAGAAACGGACACTCTGCCTGACTGCGTTCAGTCCGTTCCTGATGACAGCGAACTTGTTGTCAGCTCCTGCCGTCTTGACGTGCTTATCTGTGCTGTGTATAAGCTGTCCCGCAAGGAGGCATTGAAGCTTTTTGCCTGTGGAAATGTGTTTGTCAACAGTCGTCAGACAGAAAACAGCTCCTATACTGTTAAGGAAAATGACATCATTTCCGTCAGGGGATTTGGTCGATTTACTTTCACCGCCACCTTGCGAAAAACAAAAAAAGACAGAATAGTAGTAGCGGTTAAAGTGTATAAATGATGATTTTACGAAAGTGAGTAAATGATATTTCGTAGGGGTTGGCGTCCTCGACAACCCTCATCCCCGATATGATTGTGGCTACAATGGGACGTCGGGGTGAACAACACGCTTGCGTTGTAGCCGTAGTAAATCGCCGTCCCTTACGAAACACATATGGCAACGGTTGTAGGGGCGGCTATCAGCCGCCCGCCGTACACATTTCAATTCGGGCGGATAATATCCGC
>JAQXUH010000027.1 GCA_029219885.1 Eubacteriales bacterium
TTGAATTTTTGTAGGGGATGGCGTCCTCGACATCCCGTAAATAAACAGCATTGTTGGGTAACTCGCGGGTCGTCGAGGACGCCGACCCCTACGAAATGTTAGATACACACTTCTACTAAACTATAATTCATCCTCGACAAACTATATAAAAAAACAGCCCTTGAATATCACATCAAGGGCTGAACATCTATCATATTAAATTAATCTTGCGACGGAACATAATCGAAGTTTGATGCGTCGTAGCCGAAATACTTCTCAACGATAGGAGTAAACTCGTCGGCGTCGTTGTATTCAGGGCTCTGAAGCTCGTAAATTGCGTCATTGATTGACTCAACATACCAATCATATTTCTTGAGAGAGTAAACATAACTGATAGTGTCAAGCTCGCCTGGGAGAACTGTGTAATTATCCTTGCTGTCAAGTGGGCAGAAGGTGAACTCATCTGTTACGACAGCAGTAATTTTACCTGCGTCAAGGTCTGCAAGAGCGGCTTTAATATCGCTGTATTCCTTAACAGATTTGCAGTTGTTTTTGATAGTTGTGTTTTCGTCAAGAGCGGCCATAGCCTGCTCTGTAACAACGCCTACTGCCTGCTTTTCAAGGCCGTTATAGTCCTTAATCTTGCTGTCCTTAGCGGTAACGGTAACAATTCTGTTATCGATAATATTATCGGTAAAGGTGAAATCTTCGTTGAAAGTACCAGTGTCTTTCATAACGCCGCCTGCCATAACATATGCGATGAACTCGTTGCCCTCGTCATCTGTGAAAGCGGTGTCCTCGCCGACCTTATAATCAGCGTCAACCTGAACGAATTTATAATTCTTGTAATCGTTTTTGATATCGTCAAAAATCGCGTCGAACACCTCAACGTCAAAGCCGGTAAGCTTGCCGTTTTCATCGGTGTAAATAAAAGGCTTGCACTCCTCAGTGTATGCAATAAGCATAGTTTCATCGGTGATTTCGTCAGTTTCCTTTTCAGATGAGGAACAGCCGGCAAAACAGCCAATAACCATAATCATACAGAGAAGAACAGATGCCAATCTCTTAAATTTATTCATAACGCCGAATCTCCTTGTTTTAAGATTAACTGATAAATACAATTTTATAATATCCGACCTGCAAAGTCAATACAAAATTCACCGAGCCTCAATTTCCTTAACGGTAAACTCTCTGCCTTTGACGATTTCGTAATCGGTTTTGTGACAGTTGGGACAGATTCTTGAGTTTTTCGTCATTTCGTATTCCGTACCGCAAGAGCAAAGTGCCGTTGAGGGAATAGGTATAACCTTAAGCTCCGTTTTTTCAAACTGACTGCCTATCCTTGCAACGTTCCAGCATTCGCCGAGATAATCTGCCAGCACTCCTGAGAGCTCGCCCACTTCAACAGTCACCGAGTGAATTTCTTTCAAATTCTGCTCCTGTGAAATTTCGCCAACCAAGTCGAACATTTCCATAACTAAACTCAGCTCGTGCATTACTTATTCCATTCTTTTACGGCGTTTCTGAGCCAGTCGCACCACGCGTCAATTCCCTCGCCTGTTTTAGCGGAAATGAAGAAAATTTCAGCATTCGGATTGAGCTTATGTATTCTTTCGCATACAGCGTCATCGTCAAAATCAAATACGCTCTTGGTGTCGATTTTGTTAATTAATACCACATCTGAAATTGTGAACATAAGCGGATATTTCAGCGGTTTATCGTCACCCTCAGGAACGGATAAAATCATAGCGTTTTTAACTGCACCTGTGTCAAATTCAGCAGGACAAACGAGATTTCCAACGTTTTCAAGAACTACTAAATCTAAATCTTCTGTGCCGAATTCCTTAAGTCCCTGCTCGGTCATTCCTGCGTCGAGATGGCACATTCCACCTGTGTGGAGCTGAATCGAACGAACACCTGCGTCGCTGATAGCTCTTGCGTCAACATCGCTGTCTATATCTGCCTCCATTACGCCGATTTTCATCTCGTCCTTAAGGCGTGAAATTGTGGCTTTAAGGGTTGTTGTTTTACCGCTTCCGGGAGAGGACATCAGGTTGAGCAAAAATGTTTTCTGCTCCTTAAGCTCACCTCGCACCCTTTCTGCCTCTTTGTCGTTGTTTTCAAATACACTTCTCTTGATTTCTATTACTCTGAAGTCGTCCATTTTTCTACCTCTCTGCTCTTTTTTCAAACATATTATAACATTATACAAAAATAAGTCAATTATTTATTTGCCGGTCTGAATTGAGGATAAATTATAGTTTAGCAAAGGTGTGTAGCTGATATTTCGTAGGGGTCGGCGTCCTCGACGGTTCGTTTGCGACCGCTTCCGGTGGAAGAAAAAGGGAGCAAAAAGAACTTAGTAGCGGTCAAAATTTGCCTGTGATATGAGCAGACAGCAAATTTTGGGAACCGCCCTGCGAGACCCGCGAGTTACCCAACAATGCTGTTTATTTACGGGATGTCGGGGACGCCATCCCCTACAAAAATTCAAACAGCATCTTTTAAACTTGATACGCTAAACAATAATTTATCCCAACAAAAAACAACCTCTGACAATTATCAGAGGTTGTTATAATTTTACTTACAAGTAACGCTTTTAACTTTTGACCACTTGCCATAAACCTTTTTGCCGTTTACGGTTTTGTAGGCTCTGACTTTTACGTAATACTTCTTGCCTTTTGTGAAGTTCTTGCCGGTGTAAGAGGTAGTTTTTCCGCCCTTGACAGTTGTCTTGGCAGCGATTTTCTTGAAGTTCTTGTATCTTGACCAATAAATCTGATATCCGCTGGCACCGTTCTTTTTCTTCCGGCTAACCTTAATCTTGCGTTTTTTCTGTGCGGAAACCTTGCCGATAGTAACGGCACCTAACTTCTTAACTGCTCTGTAATTTGTGCAGTAACTTTCGCCGCAGGAGCAGGAGTAAATGTCATATCCCTGTGTGGTGTATGTGGATGCTACTGTGGTGTAGTAGTTGAAATAATGCTGATGAGGTGCTAAAACAGCAAAGGAATAATTTGCACCGTAATTGTAATACGGACTTATTTTTATGCAATATGTTCCAGCACTTAACGAAATAGATTTAGTATCCTCAGCATATCCTGTTGCACTATTCACAGTTGTTGAATAACCGCAGATATATTCACCTTTTGTTGTGTAAACTGCATATTTAATATATGCATCAGCTTTTACATAAATGTTGTATACACCATCCGCAACAGTAAAGGAATAAAAATCATCTTTATCATTAGGACCCACTTGTCCTGTATATCCCATATCAAGAGAGATAGGATTTGCTCTGCCTATTACATCATTATCTAAATCTTGACTTTCAAAAAAGCTTTCATTAGCAGACATAAAAGATGTGTTTATTGAATAATTTTCATTTATATAATTTCCAACAACCTCTAAATAATAGGTGCCCGCAACCAAACGTTCTGCCAATTCTGCATAGGCCATTCCTAAATTATAATTATAATTTACTTGTTCATATTGAAAATAATTGCCATTTTTCTCATACAAACTAAAATGATAAGAATTTGAACCGCTGCAAACTAAATTAACAATACCAGATTCATTCAAAGTGAATTTAATAAAATCTTTTGTGTCATTGCTTGAAAAATAGCCATTAACAGTTGTGCCGATAGTATACTGCTTTGCAGTAGCCATTGTATCAAAGCTACCTGCATAGGCAGAAAAATCAATTCCTGCCACTACTGACATCAGCATTACAGCTGATAATAATACACTTAAAATCTTTTTCATTTCTTTTTCCCCAAAATAATTAATTAGAACAAATATATGTTCATAACCTAGTGTAAAGGGAGCTGTCACGAAGTGACTGAGGGATTGATGGTTGTTGCAATAAAAGCGCTTAAATGAACAGCTATCAACCCCTCTGAGTTTATTACATTAAGGAATTGTAATATCAACAAGTTGCTACGAAACAGTCCACCGGACTGTTTCTCCCAAATCGCAGATTTGGAGCAACGGTCTCTTTTGCTTACGCAAAATTCACTCCTTACACAGGGGCGACTTATTGTTAGTAAATCGAACGCACTACTAAACAACAATTTCTGAAAAAGATAAAAAAGTGCAAAAAAAACCTCGCACATAAAGTACGAGGTTTTGTAATGTCGGCGAAGACCTATCTTCCCAGGAAGCTGCCCTCCAAGTATTTTCGGCACGAATGAGCTTAACTACCGTGTTCGGGATGGGAACGGGTGGACCCTCATCGTA
>JAQXUH010000028.1 GCA_029219885.1 Eubacteriales bacterium
CCGCATTAAAGCAAATCTGCATTTTGCGTTTATCAAAAGGCTCAAAATCAGTCAAGGTACTAAGGTTATCATATAGCTGCTCCTCGCTGTTCATACCACTTAAAATTGTAAGAACATTACTATGACTTGCCGCAAAGCCTATTGCCCAAGATGCAACACTCTTTTCAGGCTCTGCTTTTTTGAACATTTCTTCGATTTCAGCAGAAACATTTGCAAGCTTTCCGCCTCTTACAGGCTCCATAATAATTACAGGAATACCTGCGTCGGTGAGAATTTGGTACTGCTCCTCAGCCTGCTGATTTTTCCAGTCAAGGTAATTCAGCTGAATTTGAGCAAAATCCCACTTATGAGCGGCAACTATCCTTTTTAAATCATCAATAGTTCCGTGAAATGAGAATCCGATATTTTTAACCTTGCCCTCTTCCCTCTTTTTACAGACAAAATCGTAAGCACCGAATTCCTCGCACTTATCAAAATTTTCCTTGTTGAGAGAATGAAGAAGATAAAAATCGAAATAATCGTGACCTGTCCTTTGGAGCTGTTTAGCAAAAACCTTCTCCATATCGGACTTTTTAGGGCACATCCAAATCGGCAGTTTATCTGCAAGAAAATAGCTGTCTCTCGGATATTTTTTCAAAGCTGTACCGATGAATTTTTCGCTTTTACCTACGTGATACATATACGCTGTATCAAAATAATTTACGCCGTTTTCATAGGCTATATCAACAAGCTTCTGTCCTTTATCATAATTGATAAGAGGATTAGACTCTCTTTTTAAGGCAGTTTTACAAGGAAGTCTCATTGTTCCTAAACCAAGCAACGAAACCTCTGTATCCTTAAACTTTCTTCTGTCAACCATAAATTACTCCTTAGTCCAGGTTACACCCTGTGGTGTGTCCTTAAGAATAATACCTCTTGCTTTTAAATCGTCACGAATTTTGTCAGCAGTTGCCCAATCTTTATTTGCTCTTGCCTGCTGACGCTGTTCAATAAGACTTTCAATTTCGCTGTCAATGTCATTTGACTTGCGGTTATAGAGAATACCGAGAACATCGCAAAGCTCATCAAACACTGTGCACGCAGTCTGACATACATTCTTTGAAACTTCCTTGTCAAGAATTTTTGTATTTATATCTTTAACAAGGTCGAAAATTGCAGCCAAACCGTCAGCAGTGTTAAGGTCATCATCCATAGCAGTAATAAACTGCTCTCTGCGTGAATTAAGCTGATTGATAAGGTCAGTATCGTCCTCAACATCTTTTGCGTTTTTAAGGGCAAAATCAAGGCTTTCGCGACAGGTATAAAGTCTGTCAAGAGCAGATTGACACTGCTCAATAATATCAAGGCTGTAATTGATTGGTGAACGATAATGAGATGAAATAAGGAAATATCTGATAACCTCGTAACCGTAAACATTTGCAATTTCTCTAACGGTTTTGAAGTTGCCGAGAGATTTACTCATCTTAACATTGTCAACATTAATGTAACCATTGTGCATCCAATATTTTGAGAAAGTACAGCCGTTAGCACACTCGCTTTGTGCAATTTCGTTTTCGTGGTGAGGGAAAATCAAATCCTGACCGCCACAGTGAATGTCAATAGTTTTGCCGAGATAGCGTCTGTTCATAGCAGAGCACTCGATATGCCAACCTGGTCTGCCCTTGCCCCAAGGAGAGTCCCAATAGGGCTCGCCCTCTTTAGCAGCTTTCCACAAAGCAAAATCAAGCGGGTCTTCCTTTTTCTCGCCTACTGCAATTCTTGCACCTGATTGCAAATCTTCAATAGGCTGATGGCTGAGCTTTCCGTACTCTTTAAACTTCAATGTTCTGAAATAAACGTCGCCGTCAACTGCGTAAGCATAACCCTTATCTTCAAGAGTTTTTATTATTTCTATAATTTCATCGATATTTTCAGTAGCCTTTGGATGAACAGTTGCGTCCTTGAAATTAAGTCCGTGAGCATCAGTCCAAAATTCTTCAATGTACTTCTTTGAAACTTCCTCAAAGCTAATGCCCTCTTCATTTGCACGCTTGATGATTTTATCATCAACATCGGTGAAATTCTGCACAAACTTTACATTCATACCTCTGTACTCAAGATACCTCCTGAGTACATCAAAAACGCAGAGAGGTCTTGCGTTACCAATATGAATATAGTTATACACAGTAGGACCGCAGGCATAAATCTTAACCTCGTTTTTGTCAACAGGTACGAATTCTTCTTTCTGTCTTGTCATTGTGTTAAATATCTTCATTTAATCTGCTCCTTTAACTTTTCAATTTCATCCTGAAGAGATTTGATTTTCTCCTCGTTGTTTCTTATAGCATTCATCAGCGGGTCAGGAATATGAATTTGGTCAAGGTCATCAACACGTTCGCCGTCAATTCTCACTACCTCACCTGGAACACCGACGACAGTAGAGTTTGGCTCAACATCCTTAACAACTACTGCACCGGCAGCAACCTTTGCATTTCTGCCGACAGTGATAGGGCCAAGGACTTTAGCACCAGAGCCAATCATAACTCCGCTTTCAATGGTGGGATGTCTTTTGCCCACGTCCTTACCTGTACCGCCTAAGGTTACACCTTGATAAATCATAACATCGTCGCCGATTTCCGTAGTTTCACCGATAACGATACCGCTGCCGTGGTCAATAACGACTCTCCTGCCGATTGTTGCACCGGGATGAATTTCAATACCCGTCTTATGTGCACTTCTTTGGCTGATAAATCTTGCTATAAAAGGCATATTGTGGTCGAGAAACCATCTTGCCTTTTTATGACTTCTTAAAGCTTTAAAACCCGGATACAGCAAAACTATCTCAATAGGACTTCTCGCTGCCGGGTCGTGGTCCATAAAGCTTTTGATGTCTTCTTTATAAGACTCAAACATAATATATGCTCACTCCTACAACAAAAAATGCCCCTGTCCTTAGACAGAGGCAATGTAAAACTGCGGTTCCACTCTTCTTTATACTCAACTGCAAATAATACAGTTTCAGCCTTTAACGGAGCTATCCGACCTGTTATACTAAATTTCCCACAGGCAACTCAAGAGTGCATTTCATCAGGTGCTTTATACAAGCCTTTCAGCATAACGGCTTGCTCTCTGAATAAAGTAAAGCTGATTACTTCTCTCTGTCACAGTTTTTGTCTTTAATAATATTATATATATTTTTTTAAAATTTGCAACAATTATTTTGTTTTAATAAGATGCCAGCCGTCTTTAGCATAGAAAATACCACTTAAAACAGTAACTACTGCAACAATCCAAAATGCGATAGTGCAATATGTATTAAGCCATGGTGTTGTCATATCAATATCAGCGGCACCCTCACCAATAGCAAGAAGCAGGAATGTCATACCTGTTGTTGCCATCTGTAAAAATGTCTTGCATTTACCGAATGCATTTGCGGCAATAACCTCACCTGTTGAGGCAGCAGCCATTCTGATACCTGCAACGAGAAATTCTCTTGCCAGCATAAGCATAATGCAAATATCTGTGTGCCAACCCATATTGATTAAAATGATATAAGCAGCAAATACAAGGCTCTTATCAGAAAGCGGGTCCATAAGCTTACCGAAATCGGTAACAAGTCCACGCTTTCTTGCAATAATTCCATCAACCTTATCGCTCATACAAGCAACAAAATATACAAGAAGTGTTGCAACCCAATGATAAGGAAAATCAATGTAAGCAAAAGCCATAAGAAACGGAATACAGCAAAATCTGAAAACCGTTATTTTGTTTGGTAAATTCATATTCTCACTCCAATTAAATCGTAACCGTCAAAATCTGTAACCTTTACATCTACAAATTCGCCGATTTGTATTTTACTGTCAGAGGTAAATATTATACCGCTGTCAATTTCAGGAGAGTCAAAATAGGCTCTTCCTGTGTATTTTCCGTCGGAATAATCATCAACAATAGCCTTGAAAATTTTTCCGACCTTATTCCTATTGGACTTTTCAGTAACAGAATACTGAATATCCATAAGAACATCTGCACGCTTTTTCTTAATTTCCTCATCTATTTGATTATCGTAATCAAATGCAGGTGTATCTTCTTCAGGAGAATAAGTGAAACAACCCATTTTGTCAAATTTCATTTCTTTAACAAAACGGCAAAGCTCCTCAAACTGCTCATCTTTTTCTCCCGGAAAACCCACCATAAATGTTGTGCGAAGTGACAAGCCGTCAATTTTATTTCGCATCTTAGTAATCAACGCTTTAAGCTCATCATAAGAACCGGAACGGTTCATTGAACGAAGTATATCCTTGTTACAATGCTGAAGAGGAATGTCAATATACGGACAAATCTTCTTTTCACTTGCAATAACATCAATAAGCTCATCAGTAATTCTGTCAGGATAGCAGTAATAAAGCCTTATCCACTTGATGCCGTCAATCTTAACAAGTCTTTTCAAAAGCTCAGGGAGCTTATACTCGCCGTAAATCTTAAGACCATATTTGGTGGTGTCTTGAGCAATAAGAATAAATTCCTTAACGCCCTTATTGGCAAGAGTTTCAGCCTCGTGAACAATGCTGTCCATATCTCTTTCAATGTAACTGCCACGAATAAGCGGTATAGCACAATATGAACACTTATTGTCACAGCCGTCGCTAAGCTTTAAATATGCCCAATGTGACGGCGTAGAAAGCATTCTGTCGCCCTCAAGCGGAAGATACTTCTTATCAGGGAAAAAGCTCGTTCTGACGCCAATCAAAGCCTTTTGACAAACCTTAACAATATCGCTGTCAGCACCGATACCTATAACTGAATCAACCTCGGGAATTTCCTCAATAATCTCATCCTGATATCTTTCTGCAAGACAGCCTGTAACAACAATGGCGGAAATAAGACCTGCCTTTTTGTATTCTGCAACCTCAAGGATGGTTTCAATAGCTTCCTTTTTAGCGTCCTCAATAAAACCGCAGGTATTGATAATCATAACATCGCTGTCTTCAATGCTTTCGGCAATATCAAAACTGCTTTTATTCAGTTTTTCAAGCATCAGCTCGCCGTCAACCTGATTTTTGGGACAGCCAAGCGAAATCATACCAACCTTATTCGTCATAATCTTCCAACCTATACAATGCAGATTTAATATCCGAGTAATAAAAGCCTTTTCTTTGAAGAGCAGCAATTACCTTTTCAAGTCCGTTTTCCTGTAAGAGCTTTGACCTGTATTTAGTCCTGAGAAGCTCAAGAATTACAGAAATGCTGTCAACATCATACTCGGATAATATTCTGTCGGAAATATCTCTGCTGATACCTCGCTTGTAACATTCCTGCTTAACTTGATTTAAAGAATACTTTTTTGTTTCAAAAAGATATTCTACAAGCCTTTCGCAGTATTTTTCATCGTCGAGATATCCTGCCTCAATATATCTGTCTATCGCTTTTTGAGCACTTTTTTCGTCAACAGTGCGAAGAAGCTTTGTCTTAAGTTCCTTTACTGAATGGTCACGGCGTGAAAGTAAATCTGCACACTTATTAAGTGCTTTTTTATAATTGATTTTAACGAGCAGCTCCTGCCACTCGTCATCGTCAATATCAGTTCCGTCGGCAATATAATTGTCCATCCAGAAATTTTCGTCTGTCGTGACTGTATATTCACCGTCAAGCAGAATGTGGACTTTAGTTCCCCTGCCCTTTTGATGCGTAATAATCATTACTCGTCATCATCGTCAAAAGCAATATCGAGCTTTGCTCTTGCTTCTTCTTTAGTAATTCTCTTTTTAGGTGCTTCAGCAGGAGCAGGTGATGCAGCAGCTGCCTTTTCTGCCTTTGCCTGTGCAGCCTTAGCCTTGTCCTCAGCTATTCTGTCCTTAATCTTCTGCTCAACCTCTGCAGCAAATTCAGGCTCGTTTTGAAGAAGTTCTTTAATATTATCTCTTCCCTGTCCCAATCTTCTGTCACCATAGGAGAACCAAGAACCGCCTTTATGTATAATATCAAAGTCAACAGCCATATCGAGAATTTCGCCGACCTTGCTGATACCTGTACCATACATAATATCAAACTCTGCAACCTTAAACGGAGGTGCTACCTTATTTTTAACAATTTTAGCTTTAGTTCTTGAACCTACAAAATCAGTGGAAGAAGTCTTAAGAGTTTCTACCTTTCTGACATCAATTCTCATTGACGCATAGAACTTAAGAGCACGACCACCTGTTGTAACCTCAGGATTACCATACATAACGCCGATTTTTTCACGAAGCTGATTGATAAAGATAATAATACAATTAGTTTTATTAACAGTACCGGCAAGCTTTCTCAGTGCCTGTGACATAAGTCTTGCGTGCTGACCTACATGACTGTCGCCCATATCGCCCTCAATTTCGCTTTTTGGTACAAGAGCTGCAACAGAGTCAACTACAATAATATCAACCGCACCGCTGCTTACAAGCTGTTCTGTAATTTCAAGAGCCTGCTCACCGTAATCAGGCTGAGAGATAAGAAGTGAATCTACATCTACACCGAGATTGGCTGCATACACAGGGTCAAGTGCGTGCTCCGCATCAACAAATGCTGCTGTACCGCCGATTTTCTGTGCTTCGGCAATACAATGAAGAGCAAGAGTAGTTTTACCACTGGACTCAGGTCCGTAAATCTCTACAATTCTTCCTCTTGGGAGTCCGCCGATACCTGTTGCGATGTCAAGAGTTAATGAGCCTGTTGAAATTGCCTCAACATTAAGGCTTGAATTTTCGCCGAGACGCATAATAGCTCCTGCACCGAATTTCTTTTCTATATTTTTCATAGCGGTTTCAAGTGCTGTCTTTTTATCAGATGCTGCCATAGTTAAACCTCCAAATATTATTCTTATATATTATACTAAATATAGTATTTAAAATCAATAGCTGTACTAAAAATTGTTTAATTAGAAAAAAATAATAAAAAATGCTTGCAATTTGTTTTAAGTTGTGATATTATACCAATCGTTCAAAGTTTATAAGGAGGTGTTCGCAAATGGCAAAATGTGAATACTGCGGAAAAGACGTATCTTTCGGCATCAAGGTTTCTCACTCACACAGGAGATCAAACAGAACCTGGAAACCAAACATTAAAAAAGTAAAGGCTATTGTAAACGGCTCTCCTAAAAGAGTTTATGTATGCACAAGATGTCTTCGTTCAGGTAAGGTTGAAAGAGCTTAATATTTCGCATTGAAAAGCACCGATTCACTCGGTGCTTTATTATTTTATCTTTTTAAGTTTTAACTCATCTTTTGTTTGCTTGTCCACCCTATAAGATTCGCAGATTTTCTGAATTGTTTTATTATGTACCCATTTCGATAATAGCTTTTCATCAATAATAGCGGTAACATTATTCTTATATTTCACAAATGCAACTGACAACGCCCAAGCAACAGCCATATTGACATAATACTTGTCAGACTTTATTGATGCAAGAATTTCTAAAACTCTGTCGACATATTCATCATTCAAAAAATAGTCCATCATCATAACGACTGCAAAACGGATTTCATATTCACCACCGTTAATGTACGGCTGAATAAAATCCCAAACAGCAGTCATATTTTTTTGCGTAAATTTAAAGGTTGAACAGCAACAGTCGCAGACAGCCCAATTATCAATCAAAGGCACAAACTTTTCCAAATCACGCAGACGCTTTTCAATACTGCATTTTTCGTAGCCGATTTTCATACCTGTTATCATTATTTCTTCAAGGTAATAATTCTCGCTTAACGCATTATCGTAAACCGCCTGTTTTGCAAGCTTTCTTACCGTTGGAATACGAACACCGATTATTTTTTCTCTTGGAATATTAGGAATAAGCTTTGACTGAAATTCTGCATACTTATCGTCTTGATTTTTAAAAAGTTCTTCTCTGATATTCAAACTAATCACCGAAAAGATTATATCATATCAAATATATTCTTTCAAGTCGGCAAATCCCTCGCTGTTGCATTTTATAATATTTTCATCAATTTCACAATTCAGTTCAAGTGTATTTACAAGCTTTGGATTTCTCACTTCTGCCGTGTTATCTTTAAACCTGATTATATTTGTGATACCGCCGAGATTTGTAACAACATTTTTCAAGCGATTAGGGATATATGTGTTAAGGCAGTCAGAAATTCCATGCTTTTCAATTATATAAGCTGTAGTGAAGAATCCGATGCACACAAAAACAGCACCGCCTGCAAAAAGATAAACGCCGTTATCAAGATACATCAGCATTTCAAAAACAGAACCGTTCAGTATATACCCCATACCGAGATTGAGTATATAAGAAGACACAAAGCACAGGATATTCAGCATTACCGCTGATAAAAACAGAAACGGACTTTCAAGAAAAATAAGAATATAGAACAAGAAAAAATTACCGCTTAAGACTGCACAAATTACTGTTACGGCTATAACAATTTTCTGACTTCCTTTCATTTTTTTGAAAAGCGACGCTCCGATTCCGGCAATTAGAAACAGTGAAAAATAATGACCTGATAAATATGTTGAAACATATTTTCCGTCATATCCTGACGAAAAGAGGTCCTTGGCACCTGTAACAATTTCATCATTCATAAACATTGTACCGCCGAAGCTTTTATGGAAGAAAATATTTTTAAAACTGTCAATATCAAAAGCCGTGAAAATACTATCAATAGCAGAAAATGCAACTGATGAGAAAATACCTTTACCGCTTATAAGCTTACCTAACCACATAATAAAATTCTCAAATGGCTCACTTAAATAGCCAAGTAAAACGCCAAAAAGCAGCGATGATATAATATCGAGCAATACCGCAGCTTTTGTATCAAAGCGTAAAAACAAATATGTTCCAAAATAAGTGACTATCAAAGCGGTAACAAACTCAAATGAAGATGAGGTTGAAACTGCATTAAGACAAGCAATAGCACAAGCAAGGCAAAATGAATTGAAAAAGCCTTTAAAGCCTCCATTGTCCTTAGTAAGCTTTTGTGTGACAAAAAAGCATAAAACAAACGGAATCATCTTATAAAATGCAGTTGATAAGGCTGTCAGCAATAATGAAAAATCGCCGTCTCCCCTGCTCCCCATAAGATTCATTATTTCGCTTAACACAAGAAGTACAGAAGAAATTACAAAGGTAAAAGATAATGATAAATTGATTTTATTAAATAATCTTAAAGCTCTCATACTAAGATTATTGACAGAATACATAAGAAAATAACACACAAAAGAAAAAAGCTGTATTAGTTATAAATGCTAACCAATACAGCTTTAAATTATTTTACTTTAACTGATTTTGTACTTGACCAAGAGCCGTAAACCTTTTTGCCGTCAATCGTCTTATATGCTCTGATGCGAACATAATATTTTTTATTTGATTTGCTTGTTTTGATTGTCTTTGATGTACTGCTCTTGCTGACAGTTATTGTCTTCTTGTCCTTTGTGAATTTGCTTGAGGTTGAATACTGAATTTGATAACCGCTGATTGTTTTATCCTTTTTCCATGTAACCTTAAGCTTTTTCTTACCTGTAGTTTTTACTGAAGAAAGAGTTTGCTTTTTAGGAATAATGTTGTAGTATTTAGTTATACTTCCGCTGTAATTACCCTTAAAGGTAATAGTAACCTTTTTCTTTCCCGGATTAGCATTTCCTGTATACTTAACAGAATAAATACTGCTCGGAAGAAGATTTCCGTAAGAATCATAAACCTTAACAGATGGCTTTCTCGTTTTACCATTATATGTATACTTTGTGCTTGAAAGCTTAACTGTAGTATTTGAAGAAGAATACTTAACAGGATTAATAGCAAACGGAATTGTTGCTGTACCTACATAATTTCCCATTCCGTAAAGTGTTACATAGCCTGTGCCTGCGTTAACATTATTAGTATATGAAACAGTATAGTCAACACCGTTTGTAAGCTGATAACTGCCGTCGTACACATTTACAAACGGATACTTTCCGTAACCATCATAAGTAGCTGAAGTAAAGGACAACGAAGTTTTCATAAACGCCATACTATTAGTGTAAATGACATTTTGGTCAAGTCCGTTTAATGAATTATAACTGCCTGACTGATACTGCCACATATAACAAGGAATAGATGTATCCTTTACATATTCAATGTTTGAAGTCTCGGTATCAGTCCAATAAGCATACCAAATTTTTATGCCGTTAGCATTAATTTGATTTATATCAATATACTTTTTTAACCAGTTGTCATTAGCATAAATCATAGTTTCATAGCCTACTGACTTAAGCGTATTGCAGAAAGTTAAGGCATTATTGGTAATTTCCGTCATACCGCAATTACCCTTTTCAAGTATAGCTTTATCTTCCAAATCATACGCAACAGGAAGCACCATATTCTGCTTGTAGTAAGGGTCAAGAGAATTAAGAGTTGACACGACAAAATTCGCTTCCGCCTGTGCCTCAGCAGTATTGTAGGCATAGCTGTAATGATAGACACCGAACTTCATTCCTGACTCGGCAGCCTTTTGTATATTTTGGTAAAAATATTTATCGAGATACTTATCGGAATATCCAAGCCTAATCATAACAAAATCATAGCCTTGAGATTTTAGTACATTAAAGTCAACATCACCATTATGCTCGGAAATGTCAACACCTTTGACATAAGTATTCTGTGCATATGCAGCAGTTGGCACAAGCAAAGAAGAAACAATTAAAACAAGGCTCATTATTAAAGATATTAACTTTGCTGATTTTTTCATTAAAACACCTCTTTTATTGTTAATAATTATAACTGAACATAAAATTATTGTCAACAAAATATAAAAATGTTCACAATTACTTATTGACAAAATAATTTAATTTGAGATAATAGTTAAGGAGAGGAAATGCTTATGAATGATAAAGAATGTGAATTATTTTTAGAAAACGTTTTAGAGCTTGGCAAAAGATACATTTCAACAGGTGCTGAGGCAAAGAGAGTTGAAGAGGCACTAAGCAGAATTTGTATTGCCTACGGTTTTGAAAGTCCTGAAATATACGCAGTAACAAGCTTGATAGTCGCCACAATCAAGTCTCCTGACGGAAAGCATTACACCCAAAGCGTCAGAGCTTGGGCCGGCGGAACAGACCTCGGCAGGCTTGAAGAGCTTAACGCTCAAATCAGAAACATCTGCAAAACTACACCTGACGTATATGCTTTCTCGGATGAAATAAAAAGTTATGAAAAGCCGAAACCAAAGCCTATTATCAAGTGTATAGGATATATGCTGGCAGCAGGCGGCTTCTCTGTATTTTTCGGCGGAAGTGTTCTTGACGGCGTTGTTTCTGCGTTAATTGCGATAGCCATATATTTTATGGATTACAATTTAAAGCTAAGAAATATTAACAGTGTATTGTACACATTTACCGCAAGCTTTGCATCAGGTGCTTTAACACTTCTTGTGGCACATTTCGGTTTTGTAGATAACATAGATATGGTTATGATTGGTGACATAATGCTGCTTATTCCGGGACTGCTTCTTGTTAATGCAATCAAGGAAATGCTCAATCGTGATATCGTTACAGGACTCTACAGATTTGTTGAGGCTGTATTTGTTGCCGTTGCTATTGCAGGAGGCTTTGCACTTTCTGTACTGCTTTTGGGAGGTGTGCTGTAATGAAACAGGAAATTATTCAAATTATTACTGCTGCCATCGGTACACTCGGCTTTTCAATTTACTTCAGAGTAAGTGAAAAAAATGTAATTGCATCAACCTTCGGCGGTGCTCTCGGATGGGCAGTTTATCTCATTATATTTGAATTGACTTCAAGTATTTTCTTTGCAAACTTTGTTGCTGCACTTGTATTGAATATTTACTCGGAAATTGTTGCAAGATGCTTAAAGGCTCCTGCAAACATATTCTTAATTCCCGGAATTGTAGCACTTCTTCCCGGTGCCGCATTATATTACACAATGTCAGGTCTTGTAAATTCCGACTCGCAGATGTTTACAGATAATCTTGTAAAAACAGGTCTTATCACTTTTGGAATTGCTGTAGGCATTGTTGTTGGTTCGGTATTATTCATATACATTGAGAAATTTGTAAACAAACACAAAAAGAAAAAGCAATAAATTAAAGAAACCGCTGATAGATTTCAGCGGTTTTTGTTATGCTATCTCAAAAGCTTTTCTCTACTCTTATAATCAGGCAAATATTGCTCAATCAACGAATAAAACTCTCTGCTGTGATTATGGTGGCGAATATGTGCAAGTTCGTGAACTACAACATAATCTATCGCCTCAGGCGGATAAGCCACAAGATAGTATGAAAAGCAAAGAGAGTTTTTGCTGTTACAGGAGCCAAAACGCTTTTTGGAAGAAGTAATTTTGATACCGGTAGGCGTCAGTCCCATAATTGTTGAAAAATATTCAACTCTTTCAGGAATAATTTCCTTTGCAAGTGACTTAAGCCTTTCAATTTCTTCGTCAGTAACATTCAGTCTGTCAAGCTGTTTCTGTTTTCTGACAGTTGCCTGCTCTATCCAACCTTTGTTAGTCTGCACGAAATTTTTAATTTCGCCCTCATCAACTGCATAAGGTGCTCTTATTACGGCATCAAGGTTGTCATTAATTGAAAGCGATATTGACTTTCTGTTGCTTTTGATTACAACTAATTTATTCATTACTTTTTCTCTTTAGGCTGTTTCATAGTAAGTCCTATTCTCTTCTTATCAACATCCACACTGAGCACCCAAACCGTAACAATATCCCCAACCTTGAGAACATCTGACGGATGCTTGATAAATTTGTTGGTGATCTGTGAAATGTGAAC
>JAQXUH010000029.1 GCA_029219885.1 Eubacteriales bacterium
TCAACTTTTACAACAATTACAGAATTCAAACAAAAACAAAACTGACTCCGTCAGAAAAACGAAATCAGTTTGTTGCTTAATATTTAATAATTCTGCCGTTTAGGCTGTTTTTGTACTGTCTGCACAATCTGGTGCAGTTCACTTTTGCTTGGGGCAGTTATTTTTTTGCGGAAATATTTTTTGGAAATTTTTTCTTTTTATTGAATAAAGCACTATATAATGTTATAATTAAAATGATAAATTATATGGAGATACAAAATATGCCAAAGGAAGAAATAAAAACAAATGACAGCCTTGTAATAGGCAGAAATGCTGTTATAGAGCTTTTGAAAAGCGGCCGTGAGGTTGAAAATGTGCTTATCGCAAAAGGTGAGCACGAGGGCTCGGTAAACAGAATTATTGCTATGTGCAAGGAAAAGAAAATAGTAATCAAAAATGTTGACAGGAAAAAGCTTGATTTTATGTGTGCAGGTGCTAATCATCAGGGCGTTGCCGCTAATGTTCCTGCTCACAGCTACTCATCTGTTGACGAAATTTTAGAATATGCCCAGAGTAAAGGGGAACAGCCTTTTATCATCATATGCGACGAGATAGAGGACAGTCACAATTTAGGTGCTATTATCAGAACTGCGGAGGCCTGCGGTGCTCACGGAATTATTATCCCTAAAAGGAGAAATGTGGGGCTTAATTTTGTAGTGGCAAAAACCTCCTGCGGTGCAATTGAGTATATGAGAGTTGCAAGAGTAGGAAATCTTGCATCAACAATTGACGAGCTTAAGAAGAAAAATATTTGGGTTTACTGTGCCGATATGGACGGTCAGCCTTGGTGCAAAACCGATTTTTCCGGCGGCTGTGCTTTAGTTGTGGGAAACGAGGGCAGCGGTGTCGGCAGACTTGTTAAGGAAAAGTGCGATGTTACAGTTTCACTTCCCATGTGCGGTGAGGTTAATTCACTTAACGCGTCAGTTGCCGCAGGAATTATTATGTACGAGGTAACTCGCCAGAGACTGGGATTGTAAATTTAGTGCGATTTAATTTTGATGGTGAATTATGAACGAGAATTTATCTATTGACGAAATAATCAAGCAGGCAGAGGAAATAAGAAAAAAGACAGTACATAAGGCTCAATCTGCTCTTGAAGAAATAAATAACTCGGCACAGGAAATTACGGACAGGCAGATTGAAGTGCCTGCCGTTGAGCCTGAAAATATTGTTATTGAGCCAAAGCGTGAATGTGTCAAGGAATATAAAACAAACAGCAGTCAGAAAACTGCGGTGGTTGACAAAGACGCTTTGTCCAAGGCACAGGAGAAAACAACGGTAGTTTCTCAAAAAACGAGAGCCGTTCCATCAATGGACAAAACAGGTGTTGTCAAAAGCGTTAAGGATGTAAAAAAGAAGAAAACCTTTTTTGACAGTACAAGTGCCTATGAGCCGCTTTATTCAAAAAGACCTCCTGATATTATTGAGAAGTCGGCTACAATAAGGAGCAAGTCAAAATTCGACAAAACTCTTGACCTTGAGGAAATACCTACTATCGTTGCCGTTGACGAGCTTGATAAAACTAAGCTTAATTTTACAGGCGGTCAGCCTGCCGACAGCAGTAAAAACGAGGATATTGAAGAGGGCTATCAGATTGTCCTTGACGGCTTTGAGGACTCAACAGACGAAATTTCAAAAATCGACGAGGAGCTTGCGGAAAAACAGCTTAAAGAAAGGCGAAAGGATAAGATTAACAAATTCCGCCTTTTCAGTCCTGACGATATTGAAGAGGCGTCATTGCCTGAAAACGAAATAAAGGATGTCTATAAGCCTGACGATAAGGTTGCCGACCTGATTTCTAAGCTGGAAAAGGCGAGAGGTTCCCAAAAAACTGTAGTGATAATTACTGCGGTGCTGACTTTACTTCTCGGTTTGTTTACATTTTTTGACGGCAGCTCGTATATGCCGTCGGTTTTCCTTGACAGCACCAATTATCTCATTACTGTCTTGGTGCTTTTTGTTGCAGTAATTGTTGTGAATTTTAAAGCGTTCATTCACGGCTTTAAGCTAAAGGGCGGTATAAACAGCGATTTCCCTATATCTGTTTCAAGTATAATCGTTTTGGCTCATACTGTACTTATGCTCTTTGACGGCGACTTCCTTATCGACAGTACAACCTCCTATGCTGTGGCGTCTGCCTTTGCTTTTTTGGTAAGCGGAGTAGGCAAGTACACAATGCTTACAAGAGTTATTGCAAATTTCAATTTCATCGTAAACAGAAAAGATATTTATTCTGTTGAAACTATACTTAATCAGGTTGACGCGGCCATTATCAGCCGTGGACTTCTTACAGGCGAAACGAACCTTAAAACAAGTATTAAGACAGACGAGCCTACAAAATTCCTTGATATTGCATGCAGTAATGACCCGTCAAATTCTATAGCAAAAACTACAGGAATTGTTATGATGGTGCTTAGTGCCGTTGCTTTCGGTGTGTTTACATTTATTACAAAAAATTGGCATATTGGATTTAATGTTGCTATTTGTGCTTTGTGCATTTCCGTTCCCTGTATTTCAATTTATAATGTTAATAACTCGCTTTTGGGCGTGTCAAAGCAGCTTAATAAAAAGGGAGCAATGATTAACGGCTTTGAAGGTGCGGCAATAGTTGATGATGCAAACGCAATTGTCCTTGAGGCTCAAGATTTGTTCGGTCCGAGAAGCTGTCAGATTCACGGAATTAAAACTTTCAACGGTGCAAAAGCTGATGATGTGATTTTGAAAACCGCCGCTGTAATTATGAAAACCAAAAGTCCGCTGGCGTCCGTTTTTGATGATGTAATTATCGGAAAGCAGACTATTCTGCCTGAGGTTGACGGCGTTGTTTATGAGGACAGAATGGGTACTTCCGCTTGGATATACAGGAAGAAAATTCTTGTTGGCACACGTGATTTACTTATTCATCACGGCGTAACAGTTCCCAAAGAGGAATACGAAAAGAAGTACACCAGAAAAGGCAGGAAAATTCTTTACCTTGCAGTTACAGGCAAGCTGATGGCAATGTTTGTTGTGTCATATAACGCTGACCCTCAGCTTAAAAAGTCCCTTAAAAGACTTGAAAAAAGCGGTATGACTATTCTTGTAAAAAGTGCCGACCCGTTTATCAATGACGAAAGTATATGTGAGCTTTTTTCTCTGCCTGAGGGATATGTGAGAGTTATGAGCTCGTCAAACGGCAGAGCCTTTGAAAAGTATTCCGATATGTATGTGGAAAAGTCGCCTGCGTATGTTTTGCATAACGGTACCGCTTTGGGCTTTGTTTCCGCTATGGGAGCGGCCGAAAATATTCAGGATACAAGACGACTGCTGTCAGTTCTCATTTCTTTCGGATGTGCCGTGGGCTTCGGAGTTGTTGCTCTTTTGGGAGCTGTGGGCGGTTACAGCCAGCTAAGTGCGTTAAGCGTTGTAGCTTTTCAGGCTGTATGGTGTATATTTATGGAAATTGTGTCTAAACTAAAAAGGCTTGGAATTTAATTTTTAGGAGTGAGCCTTTTGAAAAATTTAGAAGGAACTAAGACACAGGCAAATCTTATGGCGGCTTTTTCAGGTGAAAGTCAGGCGAGAAACAAGTACACCTATTTCGCTGATAAGGCTAAAGAGGACGGCTTTGTTCAAATTTCGCAGATTTTTAAAGAAACTGCCAAGAACGAACAGGAGCACGCAAAAATATGGTTTAAGCTTTTAGGCGGCGGAGAGCTTCAGGATACCGCCTCAAATCTTCAGGCTGCCGCCGACGGCGAAAATTACGAGTGGACAGAGATGTATCCCACTTTTGCCAAAGAGGCAAGGGAAGAGGGCTTTGACCATATTGCATTTCTTTTTGACGAGGTTGCAAAGATTGAGGCTCAACACGAAAAGCGTTTTAAAAAACTGCTTGAAAATGTTCAGGGCGGTCTCGTTTTCAGCCGTGACGAAGAAAAGATTTGGATTTGCTCAAACTGCGGTCATATCGTTATCGGCAAAGAAGTGCCCAATATGTGCCCTGTCTGCAAACATCCCAAAGCCTATTTTAAACTCAAGGCTGAAAATTATTAAACCTTTACAAACAAAAAAGGAAGCGGTGAAATCACTGCTTCCTTTTTTATACATATTTATTTAGGCTTTATCCTGCTTTTTCAAAGCTCTTTCAAGCCAAACTGCACCTAAATCAAGTGCGGTGAAAAGACCTAACTTTTCACTCTTTTTAACTACCTTTTCCTTTGGTGACACGTTAGGGTCGGTGTCGAGAAGCTGAATAGCAACTCTGCCTGACACATTCAAGTCCTTAACCTTTTCGTCTGAAAGAATGTTAAGGCAAACAACATATGGGTCGGACATACTGCCGTAATATATTGTTTTACCGCATCTTACCAAAGGCTTGCCCTTGTATTCAAGAAACTTTTTACTTTTCTTGACGGTATTATTGCTGTTATTGTTATTGGCGTTTTTGTTATTGCCTTTATTATCTGCCAAAGATAACCCTCCTTCGTTTTAGTATCAGTCGAGATAAGACTTTACCATCGCAGCAAGCAGTTCGTCTCTGTCAATTCTCCTGATAAGACTTCTTGCGTTATTGTGCGTTGTGATATAGGTGGGGTCCTCCGAAAGAATATATCCCACTATTTGATTGATAGGATTATATCCCTTTTCCTGAAGAGCGTCGAAAACCTCCGTCAAGGTTTCCTTCATAACATCCTCGTGCTCATCACCGATTTTGAAAGTCATAGTTTTGTTATCAGCCACGGTAAAGTCACCTCCCTTAAAGCATTATATACTAATTATATACACAAATTCTCAAAATTACAATACCTTTTTTAATTTATATTCATTAATATTACAAAAATGCTTGACTTATTTCGCCTGTTTGGTTTATAATCATTACAATATTGAAAAGCAATGAAACGGTGTAAGTAGATGCGTTGATGATTTTCAGAGAGTATGCGGTGGGTGAAAGTATACAGTGTCAGCGTTTTGAATTTCAGCCGATGAGCCTCCGCCGAGAAACTAAGGCGGACGTACAGCTGCGTTAAAGCTTTTAAGGGGCAGGCAATTTTTTGTCTGCAATTTGAGTGGTACCACGGATATTTTCCGCCTCATTGATTTGAGGCGGTTTTTTATTTATATACAGGAGGTCAATATGGACGAGAAAATCATCGGACTTAAAAAGAAGTTTGAAGACGAGCTTGAAAAAATCGAAAATCTTTCGGACCTTGAAAGCATCAGAGTTGCCTATCTCGGTAAAAAGGGAAGCGTAACCGATTTGCTCAAGGGTATGAAAGAACTTTCAAATGAAGAGAAAAAGGAATTCGGTCAGAAGGTAAACGAGCTTAAGGGTGCAGTTGCCGACAGAATTGCCGAAAAGACAAAGGAGCTTAAGGAAAAGGAAATTGAGGCAGAGATTAACCTTATGCCTGAATTTGACCTTTCTATGCCTGCATCAACAGAGAGAGGCTCATACCATCCTATCACACTTGTTCAGCGTGAGTGCGAAAGAATATTCAAGTCAATGGGCTTTACTGTTGAAGATTACAGCGAGATTGTAACAGACTATGAGTGCTTTGAATCTCTCAACATTCCTAAGCATCATCCGGCAAGAGATATGCAGGACACATATTATCTCGAAAACGGTCAGCTTTTAAAGAGCCAGACCTCTGCTGCACAGAATGCAATTTATAAAAAGTACAGAGATGCACTCGTTAATGACGGTGTGCCGATTAAAGCTATTTTCCCGGGAAGATGCTTTAGAAATGAAGCAACAGACGCTTGCCACGAAAACACATTCTTCCAGATGGAAGGCGTTATGGTTGACAAGAACATATCTATCTCAAACCTTATCTACTTTATGAAAACTATGCTTTCAGAGGTTTTCCAAAAGGATATTAAGGTCAGACTTCGTCCCGGCTTTTTCCCATTTGTGGAGCCTGGATTTGAGCTTGATATAAGCTGTCTTATCTGTGGCGGCGAGGGATGCCCAAGCTGTAAGCACAGCGGTTGGCTTGAGCTTTGCCCATGCGGTATGATTCATCCTGAGGTACTTAAGGCAGGCGGTATTGACCCTGAGGAATATACAGGCTTTGCTTTCGGTCTCGGTCTTACAAGACTTGTTATGATGAAGTACGGCATCAAAGACATTCGTGATTTAAACGGCGGCAGCCTTAAGAGTCTGTCACAGTTTACTGATGATGAATAAGAAAGGAGCGGGAAGTAAATGTTTTTATCTATGAATTGGATTTCAGACTTTGTTGATTTTACAGGTCTGGATAAGGTTGACCTTATTCATCGTTTTTCACTTTCCACAGCAGAGGTTGAAAACGAAATATTCTTCAAAGGCAGTGACATCAGCGGTATTGTTGTTGCTGAAATTAAGTCTGTGGAAAATCATCCTGACTCAAAGAAGCTCCATCTTCTTAAAGTTGACGCAGGTGACGGTGAACTTACAGACGTAGTTTGCGGTGCTCCAAATGTCAGAGTAGGTCTTAAAACTGCTTTTGCAAAGGTTGGTGCAAAGCTTGGTGAAATCGAAATTGCACCGAGAAAGCTTGCAGGCTATACCTCTAACGGTATGTGTTGTTCCGAAAAGGAAATCGGTATCAGCGACGATAATTCAGGTATTATGGAAATTACCGATGACGTTGCAAACGGTACAGACCTTAAGGATATTTATGAAATCGAGGATATTATCTTCGAGGTTGACAACAAGTCTCTTACAAACAGACCTGACCTTTGGGGCCATTATGGTATTGCTCGTGAATTTGCAGCTCTTGCAGGCAGAGAATTAAAGCCTCTTGAAACTGCCGACCTTTCAAAATATGACAGCCTTCCAAAGGTTGATATGAAAATCGAGGACGACCTTTGCCAGAGATATTCCTGTCTTCAGGTTGAAAATATCAATACAAGCATCAGTCCTGTTAATATGCGTATCAGGCTCTATTACTGCGGTATGAGAGCTATCAACTTCCTTGCAGACCTTACAAACTATCTTATGCTTGAAATGGGTCAGCCTATGCACGCATTTGACTCACGCAAGGTAGGCAAGATTAGAATTAAGAGATTCGACGAGCCTTTCACTTTCCAGACTCTTGACGGCGTTGAAAGAAATATTGACGAAAATACTCTTATGATTTGCAACGATAATACTCCTGTTGCTATTGCAGGTATTATGGGCGGCCTTGACAGCGAAATTGTTGAGGATACTCATACCCTCACTCTTGAATCTGCAACCTTTAATGCAGTTTCTATCCGTAAGTCTACTGTTCGTCTTTCTCACAGAACAGACGCTTCTATGAGATACGAGAAGTGCCTTGACCCTGAAATGACTGTTCCTGCCATTGCAAGATTTGTTAAGCTTATGACAGATGTTGACAGCGGCGTTAAGGTTGTTTCTTCTCTCACAGATGAGTACGCTTATCACTACGATACTGTTGTTCTTGACTTTGACAAGGCTTTTGTTGACAGATACACAGGTATTGAAATTGATAACGATACTATTGTTAAAACTCTTTCATCTCTCGGCTTCGGCGTTGAGCTTAACGGCGACGATTTCAAGGTAACAGTACCAAGCTGGAGAGCTACAAAGGATGTTACAATCAAGGCTGATATTATCGAGGAAATCACAAGAATTTACGGCTACGATAATTTTGACATTCATACAGCTAATGCACCTCTCTATCCTGTCAGAGCAACAATCGAAAAGACTGACGAGGATAAGATTAAGGATATCCTTGTACAGCGTTATTCTCTCCACGAGCTTCACTCATACATTTGGCAGTACTATGACGAGTACAAGGCTCTCGGTATTGAGGTTGAGGACAATATTAAGCTTGTAAACGCAACCAACCCTAATATTGAAACTATCAGGAATTCTATTATTCCTACACAGCTTTGTCAGGTTAAAACCAACACAGGCTATTCAACTGACTTCGGCGTATTTGAAATAGGCAGAGCAGCATACGGGCTTAATGACAGCAATCTTGTTGACGAGCACAAGCTCCTTGCAGTTACTCTTTTCAGCAAGACAAAATCTGTTGAGGCTCTCTACTTTGAGCTTCGTGATATGCTTGCCGTTATTACAGACGATATCAAGCACAGAGAACTTGAGTTCAAGCCTATGACTGCTGTTCATTCCTATGAGCATCCGAGAAATCTTAACGAGATTATCTGCTGCGGTAAGTCAATAGGCAGAATCGGTATTGTTCATCCGGTTGTATCAAAGAAAATTGACAAAAAGGCGTCAATCGTATTTGCTGAAATTGATGTTAAGGCTTTTGCTGAAATTGAAAATGCAAGCATTGTATACGAGGAGCCGTCAAAGTATCCTGCAATGGATATTGACCTTTCCTTTGTATCTGACAAGTTTGAGCCAATCAAAAAGGCTATTGACGACGCCAAGTCATCACTTGTCAAAAAGATTCGTGTTGTTGATACCTACAGCGACGAAAATTCAAAGTCTATTACTGCAAGAATTACCTTTGCTCACCCTGAAAAGACTCTTACAAGGGAAGAGGTAATGGAGGTTGTAGACTCTATAATCGCGTCACTTGAGAAGAAAGGTATCTCTCTTAAGAAGTAAATAAAAGTAAAAATATGATTTTTTTGGCTGCTTGGGAATGTTCTCAGGCAGCTTTTTTGTGTGGCTGAACTCAACAAAAAATGTTATAAATTCTTAATAATCAATATATAGTGGTGTGAGCCGTGATTCACTTGTACTTTTTTACAATATTTTTTGTTGTGCAAAATTAACGAAAATTTACCAAAAAGTTTGTTAAAAATAACAAGTGAAAAAATATTCAAAAAAGGCTTGACAAGTAGTGCTTTATATTATATAATAGCCAAGCGTGTGAAAAGGCCGTATTATATAAATATATATAAAGGCTCTTTATTCACCAAGTAGATATGCGATGATGTATGAGGTTGCGTCTTAACCCAGGCGGTAATTCATACGGAGTATGTCCGATTTTAAACCGGGCGAAACGAAGATGATTCTTGTCATCTGAACCGATAGGAAACCACTTTAAGTCTGCGACTTGCGAACGCAGATTTTGCGTGTAGACTTTCTATGCCCGAATGATGTCCTCATTCGGTTTTATTTAAAGAGAGGGTTGAAACACACGGGAGCGTGGCAGAAAATCGGTACTCGCACCATAATTTTTCAGGAGGAAATAAAATGGCAGCAAGTAAAGTCAAGATTCGAATCAGACTCAAGGGCTATGACCATAGCCTTGTTGACCAGGCAGCTGAAAAGATTGTTGATACAGCTAAGAGAACAGGTGCTCAGGTTAGCGGTCCTATTCCGCTTCCTACCGAAGTTGAGAAAATCACAATCCTCAGAGCCGTTCACAAGTATAAGGACAGCCGTGAGCAGTTCGAGCAGAGAACACACAAAAGACTCATCGACATTCTCAGACCTTCAAACAAAACTGTTGAAGCTCTGACAAGTCTTGAGCTCCCAGCAGGCGTAGAGATTGAAATCAAGCTCTAATCGATGCTGAGGTCATGTTGGAGTAAAATCCAACCAATAACCAAAAGGAGGAAATACACATGAAGAAAGGTCTTATCGGTAAAAAAGTAGGTATGACTCAAATCTTCGACGAAACAGGTAAAGTAATTCCTGTAACAGTAGTTGAAGCTGGTCCCTGCACAGTAACTCAGATTAAGACAGTGGAGAACGACGGCTATCAGGCAATTCAGGTTGGCTTCGGTGATGTTAAGGTATCACGTGTAAACAAGCCAATGAAGGGTCACTTCGATAAAGCTGATGTAGCTCCAAAGAAGACACTTAAGGAATTCCGTCTTGAAAACATCGACGGTATTGAGGTTGGTACAATCCTCAAGGCTGACACATTCGAGGTTGGCGAAACAGTTGATGTTAAGGGAACAAGCAAGGGTCACGGAACAGCAGGCGCAATCAAGCGTTGGAACTTCTCAAGACTCAGAATGACACACGGTACAGGTCCTAACCACCGTCACGCAGGTTCACTCGGTGCTTGTTCAAGCCCATCAAGAGTATTCAAGGGCAAGAAGATGGCAGGTCATTACGGTCACGAAACAGTAACAGTTCAGAACCTCAAGGTT
>JAQXUH010000030.1 GCA_029219885.1 Eubacteriales bacterium
CAGACAGCAAATTTTGGGAACCGCCCTGCGAGACCCGTGAGTTATCCAACAATGCTGTTTATTTACGGGATGTCGAGGACGCCATCCCCTACAAAAATTCAATTAGTATCTGTAAAACTTGATACATTAAACTATAATTTACTTCAAATCAAGGAACTCTTCGTCGACTACATCACGGCAGAGCTCGGTATAATATTCAACAGTACCGCCGGTTTGAGAATGAGAATCTGCAAGGTCGTTGGTGTAATCTGCAAGCTTATAGACGTTAAACTGAAACTTTCCGCTTTCGTTACGATTATAGTGGCAGACGATAGGCACAAACTTTGCTGTGCTGATTTCTATCTGCTCATCTTTCTTTTCTATTGTAATTTCAGCCATACCACCGCAGAGCTGGTCAAGCTCGATTTGGTGAGAAATGAAATTGCCAAGAGAATAATATACAAGCATTTTCTTGCCTGTTTCCTTATTTTCAACCCACTTAACAGGCTGAATAACGTGAGGATGACAGCCGATAACGATATCCACGCCTAAATCGGAAAAGAGCTTTGTATACTCCTCTTGATAGTCGGAAATATCGTGGCTGTTTTCAGTACCCCA
The DNA here is from genome assembly GCA_029219885.1 of Eubacteriales bacterium. Classification (GTDB taxonomy): domain Bacteria; phylum Bacillota; class Clostridia; order Oscillospirales; family Acutalibacteraceae; genus Eubacterium_R. The sequence goes on from JAQXUH010000030.1 coordinate 598, forward strand.
ATGAGGGAATACGATTACAACGTCAGCGTGCTTTCTCGCTTCTTTAATATCCTTAGTAACCTTGTCCTTTTCCAAAAGATTAACGCACCAAGGCTTGTCGTCAGGAAGAGGAATACCGTTAGTACCATAGGTATAATTAAGCATAGCAAAGGTGATGCCGTTTTTCTCATAATAAGTAATCTGGTTATATGAATTTTCGTCGGAATTCACGCCGAGAGCAACTGCCTCAGGATGCTTTGAGAAAAATTCAATTTCCTTTTCAATTCCCGGCCAACCCATATCCATAGTATGATTAGTGGCACAGTTGAAAATATCAAAGCCTGCATCAATAGCCGCCTCGCCGATTTCCCAAGGAGAATTGAACATAGGATAGCCGGTATAATCAAAGCTGCTGCCGCCGAGAATAGTTTCCTGGTCGATAACGGAAATGTCAAACTTTTCAATTTCAGGCTTAATATTTGCGTAGAGTGAGGTGTAATCAAGACTGCCGTCTTCCTGCTCGCCTGCTGCAATAAGAGTATTGTGGATAAGATTATCACCTACTGCAAGAAGTGTAACCTTTGAGTTTTTAACCTCTGATGTCTGTGTTTCTTCCTCGTTTACTGCTGAAACGGCAGTTGTGGCGGTAGGTTGTTTTTCGTCCGCATTTTTAGTGATATATCCGCTAACCGCAAGACTTACTATTACAAGTACAGCAAGAATTATTGGAATTGCTGTTAATATCTTTTTGTTATTATTCATTATTTTACCTCTATCAATTTACAGAAATATTTTACTGCTTTTGTGCATATATTATTTGTATATGGATAAGTATAGCATATTATGAAAAATAAAACAATATTAAACATTATATCTGCCGTTTGTCCCTTTAGTAAACTTACAGTAAATGATAGCACTAAAAGTATTGACTTTTTCTGCCGAAAATTGTATTATCTCTATACCAATATATAAGTAAAATTTAAGGTGGTTTAAAATTATGGAAACAGTTTTAATGTATGTGCTGTTTGTGGTAGGTCTTGTCCTTATCATAAAAGGCGGCGACTGGTTCGTTGACAGTGCAAGCTGGATTGCAGAGGTACTGGGTGTTCCGAAGTTTGTTATCGGTGCAACAATCGTATCAATTGCAACTACTCTTCCTGAAATGATTGTTAGTGTTCAGGCTACTGCAAAGGGTAATGTTGATATGGCGGCAGGTAATGCTATCGGCTCAGTTACTGCAAACACAGCAATGATTATGGGTATCTTTATTGTATGTATGCCGTTTGCTATTAAACGTAAGGAATTTACACCTAAGGCACTTATGATGTTCGGTGCATCTGTTGCACTTGTTTTGGGCTGTATCTTCACTTCTAAGCAAACACTTACCTTTGAGGGCGAAACAAATCAGTATTTCAGTCTTTCAACTATAGGCCTTATTGTTCTTATTGCATTATTCATTGCATTCTTTATTGAGAATTTCATTTCTATGAAAAACGAGCAAACTCACATCGAGCCGAGCCCTGATAATATCGGTCTTCAGGAGGAAGACGATATCGTTCCTACAAGAGCAACAGCAACAGGTAAAGATTGGGCAAAGAACCTTGTATTCTTCGCATTAGGTGCTGCGGGAATCGTTATCGGTGCAGACCTCCTCGTTGACTACGGTACACAGATTGCACAGAGCCTCGGTATTCCTCAGAGAGTTATCAGCGTTATCGCTATCGCTATCGGCACATCACTTCCTGAGCTTGTTACTACTATTACAGCTCTCAGGAAGAAGGTTGGTGCTCTTTCAGTTGGTAACATTTTAGGTGCTAACATTATCGACCTTACACTTATTCTTCCTATCTGCTCATTTGTTTCTATGGGCAAAGGAACAGGTGCTCTTGCAGTTTCAGTATCATCTGTTACAGTTGATATGATTGTATGTCTTGCAGCAATTGCAGTTGCAGTATTCCCGACTATCATTACAAAGAAGTTTAACAGATGGCAAGGTATCGTTATGCTCCTCGGATACGTGGCATATGTTATTACTGTATTTATTTAACAGTAAAATTTAATCGCTTATTTTGAAGTTGTCTTAAACAGACGGCTTCTTTTTTTATATATCAAAACTAGATTTCCAGATAGCAAGCAGGCGTATTTTGTCATTTTGCGGGCAGAATATAAGCGGTGATAATATGTTTTACTGCTTTGATGATGACATTGTTGCAATTGACTGCAAAGACATCAGCGACAAGACCTTAACTGCCGGCTTTGTTAATTTTCAGGAGCTTGAAAGGGTGTATAAACAGCTTGGCTTTTCCTTGAAATGCGTTGAAAGATGCAAGGAAAAGGGCAGTTTCTTTTCGTCTGACATTGAGGTTTTTGACGATTACAGCTTTGTAAAAATCATAGTTGCCGACGCAAATGATATGAGTACCGAGGACTGTATCGGTCTGTTTATAAGAAAAAATCTTTTTTTAGTTGTCAGCGTTGATGATGAAGATAATTCAAATCAAAGCTATTTTATGAAACTCCTTTCCCATTGCTCCTGCGAAAGTCTTACAATAGAAAAGCTTGTTTGTGCCTTTCTTGAGGGACTTATTTCAGGTGACAACAAGGCACTTGAAAATGCAGAATATAAAATCAGCTCTCTCGAAGAAACTGTGCTGAAAAACGAGGCGGACAGCAATTTCAATATCAAGCTTCTTGAAATGAAAAACGAACTGCTGACTCTTCGTGGCTTTTACGAACAGCTTATTGATGTGGGAGAGGCCCTAAGAGAAAACGAAAACGAGCTGTTTGATGAAAGCAGTCTTAAGGCATTTCGCATTTTCACCGACAAGGCTGTACGGCTTAAGGAAAATGTTGACCTGCTACGTGACAGCGTTGTTCATCTTTGGGACTCCTACCAAGCATATCTTGATATGAAGCTTAATCAAACGATGAAAATTTTCACGCTAGTGACAACAATATTCTTTCCGCTGACGGTAATAGTGGGCTGGTACGGAATGAATTTTAAGTATATGCCCGAACTTAATGCAAGGTGGGGATATCCATTTGTTATTGTGCTGAGCGTGGCGGTTGTGGTGTCATTTATCCTTTGGTTTAAAAAGAAAAAGTGGCTTTAGCTACTGCTCAAACTCCACTTTCATATCGCCTGTGCGAAGTGTTAAGGACGACAGAGAATTATCGTTATTCTGAATTAAAATAAAATCGCCGCAGGAAACACTTCCCTCGTACTTATAGCCTGTATCAATTTTTCTCACGCTAAGTTCATCAGTATTTTCTATATATTCAAAAACATCATAAATCAAAATGGCAATATTGTTTTTCTCAAAATTACTGCCGTCAATATCGTAGGAAAAATCGTCATAAAGGAAATTCAGCTTGTCGCCGTCATAGGTCATAACCATACCTGACGCAGAGGTTGAGGTTACTGTTACGGCGACCTTTCCCTCACTTTTACAAATTTTGCAGGAGAAAGAAAAATCCCCTGAGGTAACCTGTGCATTTTGCTGGAAAGATACAGGTATCTCAGGGGTATATGTTTTTATTTTACAGCCTGAAAGAAGCAATAATACTAAAAAGACAGGCAGTATTTTTTTCAATTATATCAGTCCCGTTATTCAAATTCGGACAAAACTGCACCTTCAATTGACAGCATATCATCAACAGTCATTCCTCTTTGGGACAGCTCCTGCTCACAAACATCGCCGATATAACCGTGGATGTAAACGGCAGATTTGGCGGCGTCAAAAGGCGTCATACCCTGTGAAACAAAGGAGCCTATCATACCTGACAGCATATCTCCTGTTCCGCCCATTGCCATACCGGGATTTCCTGTTGTGTTGAAGTAGATTTCCTTGCCGTCGGTAACAATTGTATTTGCCCCCTTAAGGACAAGAATAACATCATTTTCAAGGGCAAAGGCCTTTGCCACTTCAGCCCTATGTGACTGAACGTAGGCAATATCCTCGCCGATGAGACGAGCCATTTCTCCCGGATGAGGAGTAATGATAAGAGGTGCGTTTTTGCTCCTAATAATATCTATGAAAGGAGCCGCCGCATTTATTCCGTCAGCGTCAAGAATAACAGGCACTTCGCTTGTTTTAATAACCTGGTCAACTATCATCTGGGTGTCATCGTTATTACCGAGACCGCAGCCTATCACAACGCTGTCTGCCCATTTAAGCTCCTCAAAAACGTCATTTAAAGCACCCATAGAAATTGTCTTTTCCTCGTTTTCGCAAAGAGGTTTAAATAAAGGCTGTGTCATATGAGCGGTCATAACAGGATAAATTGACTTGGGAAATGCACACTTAACAAGACCCGCACCCGATTTAAGAGCGGCCTTTGCACAAATAACAGCCGCACCGGGCATTAAATACGAACCGCAGATATTAAGCTGATGACCGAAAGTTCCTTTGTTTGAATTTTTATCCCTCTTAACAAAAAGCTTTTTGATATCAGCTTTTGTAATTGTCTGTGCGTAATTCTCCTTGTAGCACTCCTCGCCTATTCCGATATTTACAGTATAGGTTTTACCGCAGTAAGCGTTGGCAGGCGGAAGAACGTGAGCAAATTTTAAGGTTGAAATCGCAATAGTGTAATCAGCTTTTACCGCATTTACTACGCTGCCGTCTGTGGCGTTTGTTCCGCTTGGAGTGTCAATGCTGACAACAACTGCCGAGGAATTATTAACTGCGTCAAACACCTTATCAAAAGGACTTCTCGGCTCGCCGTGAAAGCCGATACCGAAAATACAGTCAACAATAATGTCACAATCTAAGCAATCATCTGTAAAGTTAATATACTTTACATCGCTTTCGATTGCAAAGTTAAAATACTTTACAGGCTCGGCAATTTCAGGTTCCTTATCTGCAAGAACAATGTAGGCATCTGCACCAATATCGCAAAGGAGCTTTGCAATAACAAAGCCGTCACCTGCGTTTTTACCGTTACCGCAGACAACTGCAACACGCTTTGTTTTAATGTCATCACCGAATATTTTAACTATTTTTCGGTAGCAGGCAGTACCTGCCGAAAGCATAAGCTGTGCTTCTGTATACGTGGAGGCAAAGGCATTTTCCTCCACTTTTCTGATTTGCTTTGCAGTTAAAACTCTCATAACATCACCATTTTACAACGACAGCAATTGCATATTCGCCGTCGTGAGATATCGACAAATCGCAGTTTTCATCATTTGCGAAATAAGGCTTGCCCTCTTTAGTGTGAAGTATTTCCACTTTACATATAGGTCTTTTTATTCCTGTGCCGAGTGCCTTGAAATACGCTTCCTTTGCTGCAAAAAGTCCTGCATAATTCTCTGCCGTTTTGCAATATTCAAGCTCTCGTTTTGTATAGACCTCTTTAAGAAAACTGTCTTTTTTTATACTTTTCTCAATACGGGAAATTTTCACTATATCTGTTCCGACTTTATACATTTAATCACCTATCGGCTTAATTACAAATGAAATTTTTTCGCCCTTAGGATTACCCACACGATACTGATTTGAAGTAAGCGGGCCGCAGGAATTGGAGCCTGCACCGAGAATTTTGCCGTCAATATTAACACAGGTTGTAGGCATATCCAAAAGGTCCTCTCGGTGACACGCTTTAGCACATTGCTGAGGAGTGAAGTGATTTACAGAAAGGGCAAAAGGCTTTTTAATTGCCTCAAATCTTAAACCGCAACCATTATCATCAGTAATTTCCGCAAAACGAACATCGCATCTTACGGCACTTTCCTGTGGCTTTATGTAGCTTTCACTCATATCGGACACCTTGCAGTTATAAATACCGCTGACTGCGTGTTCCTTGAAATCAGGAAGATTCACCATATCGCCGAGACCGAAATATTTAACATTATCAAAGCATTCGGGCATTTCAAGCTGAACGCCGAAACGTGGCAGCATTACATTGAGATTACTGGAAACACATTCAAAATCCGCCTTGATTTCGCCGTTTGCAAAGACAGTATATTTCGCCTTAACCTTTGCATTACGGTAGGACTTTGGCGACTTTGAAATGATAGTACTGTATAGCTCTACGCTGTTTTCATTCACCTTATAGCCGTTACCTTTAGTAAGATTAATTTGACTGTCAAGCCTTTGCTTTATCCACTTTTGATTGATATTTCTGTCATTATCGAGAGGTGCACGATAAAGCTGAATGCCGAAGCCTTTAAAATCTGACAGCGGACATTGATTGATATGCTCTCTGCCGTTTACCTCATAGGACTGAATAAAGCCTGTTGACTTGTCAAAAATCAAAGAGCCGTTTTCAAAATAAACAAACAGCTTGTTTTCCGACTGAGCTGCCTTGATTTTACCTGCGTTCTGTGGCTTTTTAAACTCAAGCTTGCCGCCGCTTAAAGCTATCTGCTCCTTTGCCACAAGGAAATCGTTATTGTAATATTCAAAAATAACAACGCAGTTTTTATCCCTTTGAGCCTTGATATTTGAAAGTGTAATTTTCTGCTTTTCCTGTGGCGGAATGTTAAGTGAAAATTCACCGCTGTCCTTTGAAATTCCGTCAACGAGGAAGTTATATTTTACAGTACATACTGCGTCTGCAAAATAATTGTGATTTTCAAATTCGTATTTGCCGTCGCTGATTTTATACGCTCTTACAGGACGATAGCAGGCTTTCATTTGATATGCACCGGAGTGAGGAGTTCTGTCAGGATAAAAAAGTCCGTCAACACAGAAGTTTCCGTCGTGCTTTTCTTCGCCGTGGTCACCGCCGTAGGTGTATTCATAGTCGCCGTTTTCGTGGTAAACTGCGTGGTCGGCAAATTCCCAAATACATCCGCCCATAAGATTATCGGCACTGTAAAAGGCTTTAACATATCTTTCAAGCTCACCTGCACCGACACCCATTGCGTGAGCGTATTCGCAAAGATAAAAAGGCTTTTTGTAATATTTGCGTGGAAGTCCTTTACCTTTGGCAATCATTTCAACAACATTGTGGAATGTGTACATTTGTGAAATCACATCATATGCCCAACGTTTAGTCCTGCAAACGCCCTCGTAATGAACAGGAATTGCAGTACGCTTTTTAAGCTCATTATAGCAATAGTCCTGATTGCTGTATCCGTGAGATTCGTTACCCAAAGACCACATAGTGATACAAGGATGATTTTTGTCACGCTCAAACATCCTGTATACTCTGTCCCAATAATGATTTTTCCATTTTGAATTATGAGAGCAGACACCTGGCTTTCTTAGTTCGGTTTCACAGCCGTGAGTTTCAATATCCGCCTCGTCAACCACATAAATACCATACTCGTCGCAAAGGTCAAGAAATACAGGGTCCGGAGGATAATGGGAGGTCCTGATACAATTTGAGTTATACTCCTTAACAAGCCTGATGTCTCTTTCCATTTCGTCAATGGTCATAACATAACCTGTTTTTGGATTTGTATCGTGATGATTTACACCTAAAAGCTTAATCTTTTTATTATTGAAAAGGAACACATTTCCCTTGATTTCAATATGCTTAAAGCCTACATTTTTCCTGATTACCTCGCAAACCTCTTCGCCTTTGGAAAGAGTAATAACAAGGTCGTAAAGATACGGAATTTCAGCAGACCATTCGCACACATCAAGGCCGTCAAATTTTATACTTTCAATACCCTTTGGCGAAACGTTTACAGATTTTGATGCCACAAGCTGTCCGTCATCATAAAGAGCAGCTGAAAGCTGACATTCATCAGTAAGCTTAAGTGACGGAATGAGCTCAAGAGAGTATTTTTCATTTGAAATAAAATCGGTTCTCACTTCAAAATCGTAAATAGAATTATCCGCAGTTTTATAAAGGAGAACGTCACGGAAAATTCCGTTGCAGCGAAACATATCCTGACATTCAAGATAAGTGCCGTTTGACCATTTGTGATTGAGGACAACAAGCTCGTTTTCGCCGTTTACAAGGAAATCGTTGAGCTCAAAAAGTGCACTGTTATGACTTCCCTCACTATAGCCTACATACTTTCCGTTACAGAAAAGGTCAAGACTTCCTGCCACGCCGAGAAAGCAGATTGTGTAGTTAAGTGACAGGTCATCAATATGTATTTTCTTCCTGTAAATTCCCGCAGAGCAGTCCTCAGGGAAATACGGTGGATTCGGATTGAACGTATATCTTGAGTTAAGATAATAAGGATTTTCATAGCCTGTATGCTGCCAAGTTGACGGAACATTTACCTTGTCAAAAGCAATATCGTTTATATCAATTTCTCTGTCAATATCCTTGCAGTTTTCAAAATACGCAAAATCCCACTGACCTGAAAGGCAGTCCACCATTGAGGAGGAATATCTCTCATTTCGGATATCAGTATTAAAAAGCTCCTCAATGCTCTTAAACGGAATAAAATACGATTTCGGCACAAGGATATTGTCCGCAAATTTTTCAAAGGTTTTGTAATTGTCGGTTTTGAAGTTGTATTTCATAATTTTACCTCGTGTGTTAATATCTACATTTTAATATAATTTTCTCTCATAGTCAATATTTACGAAAAACATATACATTTAAGGTGCTTTATTATTATTTATAATTATTGCAAAGAGGTCACAAAAGTGGTAAAATATCTGCAAAACGATTTAGGAGGACTGAATATGCTTTATTCTGAAATGAACAAGGAACAGCTTCTTCAGGAGAAAAAAGAGCTTAAAAAGAGATATGACGCATTCAAGGCGAGAGGCTTACAGCTTGATATGAGCCGAGGAAAGCCAGGCAAGGACCAGCTTGATTTATCAACAGGAATTTACGATGTAAAAAACTATATTGCAGACGGACTTGATGTCCGCAACTACGGAATGCTTGACGGTATTCCAAGCTGTAAAAAGCTTTTCGGCGACCTTTTAGGCGTTGACGCAAAAAATGTTATTGTAGGACCTAACGCAAGTCTTACACTTATGTTTGACTACATCAGCCAATGCTATACTCACGGTGCAGGCGACAAGCCATGGTGTCAGCTTGAGGAAGTAAAATTCCTTTGTCCTGTTCCCGGATATGACAGACATTTTACTATCTGTGAGCATTTCGGCATCAAAATGATTAACGTACCTATGACAGAAGACGGTCCTGATATGGACGCTGTTGAGGAGCTTGTAAAGGACAGAAATGTTAAGGGTATGTTCTGCGTACCTAAGTATTCAAATCCTCAGGGTATTACTTATTCTGACAAAACTGTTGAGAGAATTGCGGCACTTAAGCCTGCTGCTTCTGACTTCAGAATCATTTGGGATAACGCATACTGTATCCACGACCTTACAGATGACGGCGACGAGCTTCTCAATATTTTTGATATTCTTCCGAAATACAACAACGAGGATATGGTTATTGAGGTTTGCTCCACATCAAAGATAACTTTCCCGGGTGCAGGTGTTTCTGCTCTTATTGCCAGCGACAATAATATCGCCGCAATCAAAAAGCGTCTTAACGCACAGACTATCAGCTATGATAAGATGAATCAGCACCGCCACGTACAGTTTTTCGGCAACGCTGACGGCGTAAGAGAGCATATGAAAAAGCACGCAGCTATTCTTAAGCCTAAATTTGACATAGTATTAAAGCATCTTGACGAGGAGCTTTCAGGCAAGGGTATTGCAAGCTGGGTTGAGCCAAAGGGCGGATACTTTATCAGCCTTGACGTTATGAACGGCTGTGCAAAGAGAACAGGTGAGCTTTGCAAGGAGGCAGGCGTTGTCCTTACACCTGTTGGTGCAACTTATCCTTACGGTATCGACCCTAACGACAGCAACATCCGTATTGCTCCGTCATTCCCGCCTGTTGCAGAGCTTGATGTAGCAGCAGAGCTTCTTTGCATCTGCGTTCGTCTTGCTTGTGTGGAGAAGCTTTTAGGCTAATGGAAATCGGTGCATCTACTGCCTGCTTTTATCCTCTTGAAACGGAAAAGGCACTTAAAGAGGTCTGCGGTCTTGGTTTTAAATCAGCCGAAATATTTATGAACTCTCCTTGTGAGCTTGAGGAGGGCTTTGTCAATGAGCTTAAAAATATTGCTCTTGACTCGCCAACGGAAATTGTGTCTGTTCATCCATTTTCAAGTTTTCTTGAATCGTCCTGTATTTTCGGCGATTATCAAAGGAGATTTAACGATTTCATCGGTATTTACGAAAAGACCTGCCACGCCGCAGCAATGCTCGGTGCAAAGGTAGTAGTTATTCACGGTGCTGTTGCAAAGCCTAAAATTCCTATCCCTGACGAAAGATATTTTGAACGCTTTAAAATGCTTGTCGATATCGGCAAGCGTGAGGGCGTTACAGTCTGTCAGGAAAATGTGAACCGCTTTAAAAGCGAAAGCATTGAATTTTGCAAAAAAATGAGAGACGCTCTGGGCAGCGACTTTCATATGGTTTTTGATATAAAGCAGACGGTCAGAGCGTCCCAGGACACCTTTGCTTTCCTTGAAGAATTCAAAAACGAAATTGCTCATGTTCACATCAGCGACAACTCGCAGTACGGTGACTGTCTTCCTCCGGGAAAAGGAACTTTTGATTTTTCACGGCTGTTTTCTATCTTGGAAAGTGCAAATTACAAAGGCAAATATGTAATTGAAATATATTCAGGCAATCTTGATGTTGCCGAGGAATTAAAGGAAAGCAAGGCATTTCTAAAAGATTATGAGTAAAATTAACAACAGGACAAAGGGTATAATCTGCATACTGCTCTCCGCACTTTGTTTCAGCGGAATGAGCAGTTTTATAAATCTTTCAGGTGATGTTCCCGTTGCACAAAAGGTTTTTTTCAGAAATCTTGTTGCGCTGTTT
>JAQXUH010000031.1 GCA_029219885.1 Eubacteriales bacterium
GGTTTTGGAGCAGCTTGTCACAGGTTCGAGCCCTTGCTAATATCTCTATATAAAATAAAAAAAGGATACCACAAGGATATCCTTTCCTATTTGGTGGGAACAACAGGGCTCGAACCTGTGACCCTCTGCTTGTAAGGCAGATGCTCTCCCAGCTGAGCTATGCTCCCGTCAGCGATATAAAGTATACATCAGAAATTGCATTATGTCAAGAGTTAATTTTTGAAAAAAGCTCTTTTATTCTGTCGGTTTGGTCATTCAGGTAAAGATATCCGAAAAGAGCCTCCACTCCTGTGGCACAATGGTACTCGCCCTCGGTGGCACTTTTAGGGGAGTGGCCGACCTTTGCATTGCGTCCACGCTTGAAAACTGCCGTTTCCTCATCTGTCAGGCAGTCCTTTATTTTTTCAAAGGCCTCGGTCTGTGCTTTGGCGGAAACGAACTTGACGCTTTCCTTGTGCAAATCGTTTACAGGTCGGTTAGCGTCAGTCACCAGCGTTTCACGGACAAGAATTTCGTATATGCAGTCGCCGATGAATGCTAAATTCAGGGGACTTAACTGCTTTGGGTTTACCTCTTTGTCAACAAATCTCATATCTTTTACGGCACATATTCAAACTCTATGTCATAGAGCGAAACGATGTCACCCTCCTGAATACCTTTTTCCTTTAATGCGTCAAAAATTCCGCTTTTTTCAAGAACTCTCTGCATATACTGAAGCGACTCGTAGTCCTCGATATCTATACCCTTAAGCACCTTGGGGAACCAGGACGCCTCCACAAGATAATAATTATCCTCAACCTGAGTGATTTTAAAGCCGTTATCGTTTTTGATAATCGTCTCCACAGGAATTTCCTCTGCCTCGTATTCCTTGATAGGGGGAAGTGTCTGAAGCTTGTTCCACACAGCGTTCATCAGCTCCTGAGTGCCCTCACAAATAGGAGCACAGATGGAATAATACTCATATCCCTTGCCCTCAACATACGCCTTGAACTCCTCAATCTGCTCAGGTTCTGCCATATCAATTTTATTGCCGGCAACAATCTGCGGTCTTTCTGCCAAATCAGAATTGAATTTAACAAGCTCCTCGTTGATTTTTTCAAAATCTTCAATAGGATTTCTGCCCTCGTGACCGCTGACGTCAACTATGTGAACAAGAAGTCTGCATCTTTCAACGTGACGCAAAAATTCGTGACCGAGACCGATACCCTCGCTGGCACCCTCAATAAGTCCCGGAATATCCGCAATAACAAAGGAACTGCCCTCACCCATTGAAACAACGCCTAAATTCGGCACGAGAGTGGTGAAGTGATAGTCCGCAATCTTCGGCTTTGCCTGGCTTACAACAGAAATAAGGCTTGACTTTCCAACGGACGGATAGCCTACAAGTCCTACGTCTGCAAGGAGCTTGAGCTCAAGAGAAACTTCCCATTCCTCGCCCGGCATACCCGGCTTTGCAAATCTCGGCACCTGCCTTGTAGGTGTGGCAAAATGAATATTTCCCCATCCGCCTTTACCGCCTTTGGCCGCAACAAACCTGTCGGTTTTGCTCATATCAGCCATAACCGCACCGGAATTTACCTCACGGATAATTGTTCCTCTCGGAACTTTGATTTCCAAATCAGGAGCCTTTTTGCCGTATTGACGTGAGCCTCTGCCGTTTTCGCCGTTTTTGGCAGCGTACTTTCTTTTGTATCTGAAATCAGCCAGCGTGGCAAGATTGTCATCAACTACAAATACAACGTCGCCGCCCTTACCGCCGTCACCGCCGTCAGGACCGCCTGCCGCTACATACTTTTCTCGGTGAAAGGCAACTGCACCTGCACCGCCGTCACCTGCTTTGATTTTTATTTTTGCTATATCTACAAACATATCTTTGCATCCTCGTTTTTCTTATATATATGATATTAACAAAAAACAATAAAAAATGCAATAGTGATAAATTATTGTTTAGCGTATCAAGTTTTACAGATACTAATTGAATTTTTGTAGGGGATGGCGTCCTCGACATCCCGTAAATAAACAGCATTGTTGG
>JAQXUH010000032.1 GCA_029219885.1 Eubacteriales bacterium
AAGGTAAAGCTCAATCTTTTGGATGTAGTTATACTTTTTCAGCAAATTGTAAGCATTTTCAAGCTTTGTGTACATTGCGTCAACTTGATTTTGAGAATATCCGCCTTGGGCAATCATAGCCTCTGCCTCGCTCATAGCGGCAGCAAATACGCTCCAGGTTTCAGGATAATAATTAACCTCGTTGAGCTGAAGGTCCTTATACTGCTGAATGAGAAGTGACAGCTTTGTATAGTTAGTTACAACATTAACGGCACAGCTTGCAGTATATCCGCCGTCATAGGTAGCACAATAAATATTACAGTCTCCGCCCTCAACAAATGTGATTGTACCGCTTTGGTCAACAGTTGCAATTTCAGGATTATCGGACCACCAGAAAGTATCCTTACAGCTTGCCTCGCCTACGCCGAGAGTACCCTTTGGTGAAACGGTTGCCTCAAGAGTTTGAGTTTCGCCGATTTTACCGCCTACTATACTGTTGGTGTTAAGGGAAACGCCGGTAGCAGGAGTCCTTGCAAAAGCAATGAACACGCTGTCAGAGGTTTCATTACCCATATAGTCCTTAACAGTACAGGTGATTACAGCGGAGCACGGGTCATTTGAAGTAGGTGTGCACTTACCATTTTTGTCAACCTTAATCGAGTCGCTTGTTGATGTCCAGATAACTTCGCTGTACATACCGTTTGACGGAATTACTTTATAATCAAGGTCATAGCTCTTTTTGGTATAGTTAGTTGTGGAGCCGACCTTTACAGTTACAAAATTGCTTGAAAGAGGAGTTTTGTTTACTCCTAAAATATCAACACCTGCAATGCTGACGAAACCGCCCATTTTGTAGAAAGCGTAAAGGAGCTCGTCTGCATAAGTATCGCAGGTTGCCTGCGACGCCATTGGCTGGTCATAGAGAACAGTATACGCAAGGTCAAGCTTTCTCATATACTGCTTGTAACGGTCTTTATTTTCAGCCGTTCTCTTAATAACTGTCTTGTCGCAAAGCTCAACAATATTTTTTAAATATTCCTTGTCAGGGTAAACTGTAACAGTAGTTGTACCCATAAAGCCACCGTCGGTAGAGAAGCAGTAAAGTGTTGCAGTACCAACGTCAACGCCTGTAATTACTGCGTCGTTCTTTTCGTTATTTGTATTTTTAACAGTGAAGATAGACTCGTCGCCTGAAATCCAGTTACACTTGTAGCAAGCGTAAGCTTTATCTGTCCAGCTGCCGTCAAAGCTGACTTTGTGAGTGGCAGTAGCGGTATATCCCTTTGTAACCTCAATGCCGTCTTCCTTTATATAATTTGAAACTGCCGGATTTCTTGTTACGCAGACGGTTACAACATTTGAAACAACCTCGCCGTCATCTGAAACAGCGTAAACGTTAAAGGAGTCAGCAACCTCGTGGCCTGCTTTCTGTTTAATTGTAATAGAGTGAGTATCGTCGGAAACCTCTGTGGAATAGCTGCTGTTATCAACTACCCAATGAACAGTTTGGTTAGAGGCATTTTCAGGATAAACAGTTGCAGAAATAACTGCACCATTGCCTGCATAACCCTCCATAATGCCCTTATCAACAGTAACGTATGTATATGTTCGTCCGTTTACCTCAACAACATTAGGAGTGCTGAGACTTCCGTTAGAAGTAGCCTTAGTTGCGGCAACCTGAATGCTGTCAACAGGCACGCCGTTTGTAACGTCAAGAGTTCTTGTAAATGATGAAATTTCATAAAAGCTTCCGTCAGAGAGATAATATCCCGTCTGTGCCTTAACTACGATTGTACAGTAACCGCCCTCGGATGCTATATAGTGTCCCTTTGAGTCGATAATACCAATGCCGTCGGTAGCAGCATTTTCAGCGTCAGCCCACGCATATGTGGTATTGCCGTCCTCGTCCTCGCCTGTAACAATACCCCAACTGATATAGAGGTTGTCGGACTCGGCAACTCGCTTAGGATAAATTGAATAGGTAAAGTCTGTTTCGTCGCCCATTTCAAGAACGGTGTCGCCTGTAATTTCAACATCGGACAGATACTTACCCGTTTTACCCGTAACCTTAATATTAACCGACTTTTCAACGCCGTTTGCGGCAGAGGTAGCATAAATCGTACATTCCTGAGAGGAAAGATTACCATAAGCACCGCCTGCGTCACGGCCTGTAATAGTGCCTGTTACAGGGTCAACACTTGCAATTGACGGGTCAGATGACCTCCAAGTGATATCGCTTGTATCGCCTACATTAGGCACGATATCAGTAATAGACATTTGAATCTGGTTACCCTCTTTAACGGCTGACGGACCCTCAATAGAGAAGTCCTCAAGAGGCTGTGAATCAACAACAGTAAAGGTAATTTCGTCGTTATAAACGAACTGAAGTACAAGGTTACTTAAAATTTCAACAGCAGTTGCGGTAAGCTGAACAGGGTCTGCTGTGTCCTGAACAATATCGCTGACTGCAAAGCACACGTCAAGAATACCTGCAAGAACAGTTCTGTTCATATCAATACCCACGTAATCAATGAGTATTCCTGCTATCTTGTCAGTATCGAGAGTACCTGTATTATCAAGAGTATAGAAGTAGTTTACGAATTTAAGAATGCCATCGATAATCTGCTCTGTATCGGGAGAAACAAGAACTGTAACAGTACCTGTATTTTTAAAGGTAACAAGACCGCTGTCGTTTACAGTAGCAACAACCTTACCATGGTCAAATACAGATGTACTTTTAATAGAATAAACAACGCCGTAATTAAGTCTTAAAGGAGTGGTAACGGCATAAAGCTGAACAGATGAGCCTTTTGCAACAGTAGTATTAATCTGTGATTTGTTGGTAATGTGAGTACCATTAGGCAGGAAGTTTGCATACCACTCCTCACTCTTCAAAACGCAGATTTGAACATAGTCGTCATCAAGGAGTGTGCCGTCAGCGGAATAAAGCTGAACGTGAATGTTGGAGTTAATATTATCAAGATAGTAACGGAGTGAATCAATAAGGTCGCCTTTGTAAGAGTCAACCCATTGTGCAAGGAGAGAATCAGAGCCGAAAGCGTCCTCAAGAAGTCCTACAATTTCCTCTGTATCCATAGTATTAAGGTCAACATATTCGTTGAAGAATACCTTTTCAACGGCAGAGCCTAAAATACCACCTACAAGAGGAATAGTCTTAACCTCGTTATCAATCCAGGTTTGGATGACTGCACCCTTTGAGGAGTCGAAAGCCTTAACTACGCCGTCCTGGTCAACGTCAACAAGAGTAGGCGTTTCGCTGAACCATTTAACGTAGCCGTTATCAGGCATTTCTGTATCAATAAGCTTATATGTAAGATTAAGCTTTTGACCCTCATACATATACTCAATGTAGGTTTGCGGCTCAGCGGCAGTATCGTCAATGTATGTGGGAACGATAGTGTCCGTGTCCTTGTAGAAAAGCTCAATGTCATAATAGCCCTCTACACCGTCGCCGGCAAATGCAGTAAATGCAGGGACAATGCCTGATACTGCCATAAGCACAGCAAGAACAACGCTGATAAGCCTTTTGTTCATTTTCATAATTATCACTCCTGATTTTCACAAAATTGTGTAATATTCATTATACAATATGTAGATTTTAGGTATACTATTGATAATATTATACGCTTATTTGCTTTTGTTTTCAATATTCTTGATATAGTAATAATTAACAAACTTTAGTGTACGCTTTTGTCTATTATTACCAAAAAGCTTTTTCCGTCAAAACAGAACGGCAAAAGCAAGAAAAACAGCGTCGGATTTTACTTTCCAACGCTGTTTAAAATTAGATTATTCAGATGTTTGAACTATCATTTCCGTCAAAGGAATTATCCTGCGGTGGCTGATAGTAAGTGTCGCTTGACTGCTGAGGCTGCACAGGACTTTCTGGAGTGTAATACTCCGTACTTTCAGGTGCGTGGTGCTCCGTGCTTTCAGGTGCAGACTGAGGTGTGCTTTCAGTATATTCACCGCCTACGCCGTCGCCTTGAGGCTGTGCATAGGAATAGTCCTGCTGAGGTGCAGATTCAGGCTGAGCCTGACTTGGCTGATAATAGTAATTATTATCCTGCTGACTGTTGTTCTGATAAGCGGTATCAGGGTTATAATAAGTTCCCTGCTGTGCATACTGCTCGTTGGTGTTAGGGGCATAGTATGTTGTGCTGCCTGCACCGCCGTTATACTTCTGTGCCAATTCTTCAGCAGAAAGGAAATCGTCCTCTCTTACTCTGCCCTCCTGAATAGCTCTGAGCCTGAAGTTCTCATAGTAGAGAGCCTGAGTTGTGTTGTAATACGGGATAACGTAAATTGACGCAATACCGCAGGTAATTCCGGAAAGAATAAACCAACCGATAAAGCTTAAATCAAGCCAGAACAGCTCACTTCTGTTGCCCTTTGTAATCTTCTTTGAAAGCTTCAATGCCTCAGATGGCTTAAGGTTCGGATAATCGTTCATAATCTGATATGCAAAGTATGAGCTGTAATTGTAAACGATACCGGGAATAATGAAAAGTATTGACCACAAAACAGTAAATAAATTCCTGAGAACGTAAACAATAATTTTTTTAAGGAACGTGCCGTTAAAGGAATTCTTAAAAAGATTGCTGATTTCGGTGCCAAGCTTTAATTCCTCTTCAGGATTTCTCCTGATAAGAGCTACATAAAAACCGCAGAGAGTTACTAAAAGCGGTGCAAAAAGTATACTTAACACTCCGCTGAGTGAAGTTACGGCATCACTCACTGCAAAAAGGCTCATAGGAGTTGCTTTTACAGTTGCGTCAACATTTGAAACAGGCTTATAGCTTTGAGGTGACGCATTACCGAAATTCTCAATAGGGTTATCACCTGTACTGCCGTCCTCGGAAAATTCGTCAAAATAATTGTAATAATCGTTGTAATCGTCAAGACTGTTTTCGTCCTGAGTGCCAAAGCCGTCATTCATAATAGTATCGGCACTTTGAGTTATGGAACCGTAAATAGACAGACCATTTGTCAGCAAAATTGCAATAATGCTGACGATAAAGAGAACAAATACCTTTTCGCTGATAATTTTTTTTGCCTGTGATTTAACAAGAACTCTGTTAATCTCATTCATAATAATTCACCCTTTTCATCTGATAAATCAGAATTCAAGCTTGCCCTCAATAAATGAAACAAGCTCGCTGATAGGAAGCCTTACCTGCTCCATAGTATCTCTGTCACGGACAGTTACGCAATTGTCCTCAACTGACTCAAAATCGTATGTGATGCAGTAAGGTGTTCCGATTTCGTCCTGACGGCGGTATCTCTTACCGATAGAGCCTGCATCGTCATAATCAACATTAAACTTCTTTGAAAGCATAGAGAATACTTCCTCTGCCTGCTCGTTGAGCTTCTTTGAAAGAGGAAGAACAGCAGCCTTAAACGGAGCAAGAACAGGATGGAAGTGCATAACAACTCTCTTGTCGTTCTTTTCCTCGTCGAGAACTTCCTCGTCATATGCCTCTGTAAGAAGTGCAAGGAAGAGTCTTTCAACACCAAGTGACGGCTCGATAACGTAAGGAACATATTTCTCGCCTGTTGTCTGGTCAAAATACTCAAGATTTTTACCGCTGGTCTTGATATGCTGAGTAAGGTCGTAGTCTGTTCTGTCAGCAACGCCCCAAAGCTCGCCCCAACCAAACGGGAATTTATACTCAAAATCAGTAGTAGCCTTTGAATAGAAGCAAAGCTCCTCAGGGTCGTGGTCACGAAGACGAAGATTTTCTTCGCTGATGTTGAGAGAATAGAGCCAATCACGGCAGAAGCTTCTCCAATAATCAAACCACTCAAGGTCTGTACCCGGCTTGCAGAAGAATTCAAGCTCCATCTGCTCAAACTCTCTTACACGGAAGATAAACTTACCCGGAGTAATCTCGTTTCTGAAAGACTTACCAACCTGAGCGACGCCGAAAGGAATTTTCTTTCTTGTAGTTCTCTGCACATTTGCAAAGTTTACAAAGATACCCTGAGCAGTTTCAGGACGGAGATAAATCTCATCTTTAGCGTCCTCTGTTACACCCTGGAATGTTTTAAACATAAGGTTAAACTGACGGATGTCTGTAAAATTATGAGCACCGCAGTTTGGGCAAGGAATGTTATGCTCTTTGATGTATGCTGACATTTCCTC
>JAQXUH010000033.1 GCA_029219885.1 Eubacteriales bacterium
TGCTGTCTGCTCATATCGCAGGCAAATTTTGACCGCTACTAAGTTCTTTTTGCTCCCTTTATCTTCCGCAGGAAGCGGTCGCAAACGAACCGTCGAGGACGCCGACCCCTACGAAATATTAGATACACACTTCCATTAAACTATAATTTATTTATCAACTTACACCAACAAAAAACAGCTCCGCTGATATGCGGAGCTGTAATTATTTATACTATTTATATATTAGCCGATAAGTGAGCACTGCTTGCTCTCCATAAGATAATCAGCAGATGCAGGGTATGACCACTCCATAGTGACATCAAGAGAAGCACTCTTATCCTTAATTACAAGGATGTTAGCGTGAGTTACGGAAACGAGAGCCTTCATTACATAGTCAGCCTTAACGATTTCCTTAGTAGCTGTGTCGATAGTAACAGTAGCAACACCGCCTGCATAGTTAACCTTACAGTTATCAGCAGTTGTGCCCTGTGACCAAGTAAGCTGTTCAATGCTGTCAACAGTTGAGTCGATAGCACCAAGTGACTGGAACACGTGACCCTGAGCGTCCTTACCAGGCATACTCATATTAACTGCTTTAGGCTGAAGCTGAATTGTGATAGTTCCGTCGCCGTTATCAGCTACGTTAGCTGCAACAAGGTCATCAGCAACAAGTCTGCTTGTCTGAAGTGATTCGCCGTTGCCGTCCCACTCGTCAGTATCAAGCTTAGGGTCTCTGTTAGTACTTGGAACAAGACCGTTAAGACCAGGATGGTAGATACCGTCAACAATGCTTGGAACAAGGTTGTTAATCATAGCATTTGATGAGCCGTCGATTATAATATTCTCAACAGAAAGCTTTTCCTGACCGAGAAGTTTGTACCAAGTCTGAGTATTACCCTCAGAATCTTTGTACTCAGCCATAAGAGTCTTGGAATAGTTGTAAGCCTCTACATAGTAGTTAGCAACATCCTCGATTGACTGGAAATCAACGCCGCCGTATGTACCCGGAGTAAGAGCGTCGATAACAGGAGCATCTGCATCGCTTGCTGCTGCGTCGCCTGAAGCGTCATCAGTTTCCTGCCAGCTGCCATCCTTAATCTCGTGGATAGCCTGAATAGCACCATCTGTTACGTAATTGATTTTTGCACATCCTGCAAATGAGCTTGCAATAAGACCTGTTGCAAGCACAAGGCATAAGCCCTTTTTAACATATTTATTCATTTTGCGGGGGTCCCCTTTCATAATTAAATCCGTTTTCACGAAATGTTACATATTAAATTTATCTTAAAACAGGTAAAAAGTCAATAGAAAATTCAAAAATAGACAGTAATTTTTTAATAATTTCAATAATATTATGATTTTCGTTGAGATTTTGCGTGCAGTATGCTATAATTCTTGTGTAAATATCGTGTAACAGACAGGAGTGTAAAATTATGAGATGCAGAAATTGCGGCACTGAAAATGACGATAACAGATATATTTGCGAAAACTGCGGTTCACCTCTTTATGATGAAAACGATGCAGACTTGAATTATAACGACGAAGCTACTCAGACCTTTAAGGCTGTTGACGATTACGACAGAAATACAAGAAACACCGACGAGACCGAGCGAATTTCTCATTCAAGGGAGAATTATCAGCCGTCAGGCGGTAACGGACAGCGTCCTCAAAACTCCAATGACGGAGACGGCAAGTCTGTTGACAAGAAAAGTATTGCGGTAATTGCAATTTTAGTTGTGGTGCTTATTGCTATTATTGCGTCAATTGTTTCAATCGCAGGAAATAAGAATGACGATAAGGACACCACCGAGGAGTCAGAGCTTACCAAGGTTTCAACAACTGTTAAGGAAACTACCGAGAGAGATTTTACAACAACTACCGAGAAAGAAACTGAAACCACTACGGAAAAGACAACCGAGGCAACAAAGGTTAAGTGGATAATCAATGCCGGTAGCAGCGGTGGCGGTACAACTTCAGGCGGCGGCGAATACGAAAACGGCGACAAGGTTACTCTTAAGGCTGTTGCAGACGAGGGATACGAGTTTGACGGCTGGTACTCCAACGGAATCAAGGTCAGCAGCGACGCTAAGTATACATTTACAGCTAACGAAAACGCCAGCTTTTCGGCACTTTTCAATCCTGTTGAAACTGCTCCCCCTGAAACAGAAGCAACTGCCGACACTTCAGCGGATATTGTTTTCGGCGAATAATACAGAGGAAATATTATGACTGATATGACTAAAGCTCAATACGCAAAAAGCCTGTTTATGTCAGGCTTTAACTGCTCTCAGTCTGTGGCGGCTGCCTTTGCAGATGAAATGGGTATGGACAAAGCCTTCGTGGCACAGCTGACTATCGGTTTCGGCGGCGGCGTAGGCAGAATGAGAGAGGTCTGCGGTACTGTAACAGGTATGACCTTTGTGATTTCTGCTTTGTATAAAGAGGATAAGGGCAGTATTTATGCGAGAGTTCAGGAAGTGGCAGAGGAGTTTAAAAAGGAAAACGGCTCTATTGTCTGCCGTGAGCTTTTAGGTCTCGATATTAAGGGTGCTGATTCCCCTGTTCCTGAAAAAAGGACACAGCAGTATTATCAAAAACGCCCCTGTGCAGAGCTTGTGGAAATGGCGGCGGATATTCTTGATAATTATCTGAAAAGCCACCCCTATAAATAATTCTAAAAAAAGTATTGCATTTTTTCTTTTAATGTGGTATATTATCAAGGCACAAAAATATGTGCCTTGTATATGCGCTGTTAGCTCAGTTGGATAGAGTGACTGGCTACGAAACACAAGGTCGATTTGTGTACACAGCGTTAACAATTTAATAATTTAGCATACTCGCGCTGCTAGCTCAGTTGGATAGAGTGACTGGCTACGAACCGCAAGGTCGATTTGTGTACAAATTGCTAACATTTTAATATTTTTGCTTATTCGCGCTGCTAGCTCAGTTGGATAGAGTGACTGG
>JAQXUH010000034.1 GCA_029219885.1 Eubacteriales bacterium
TCCATATTGTTCGCACTATTCCTTTTGTTGCAAGTGCATCCTCACCTACGAAGAAATACATAACAATTTCAAAAATAACTAAAACCGCTACGACGATTGACGTGGAAATTAAATAAAATTTTTTCATATATTTCACCTGCCTTTCTAATTTTTGTTTAATCAGTTTCAAGATAATGATTGATAATTAGTATTTATATATGATGTTTTTACTGCCGTCTTCAAAATATGCACTTTCTATTGTTTCATAGGATTTAATCGGATTGCTTATAAGAATAAACGGCTGAGAGGTACTCACGGAATATGTAATCTGGGTTTTTATACTCTTTCCGTTTTCATTATAATTTGTAATGCAGTATCCGTTTTCTGCTCCTATTCGATTATCAGAGTAGAATATCAAATAGCTTTCATTCTGATTAAACGGTTTAAACGTATAAATTCCGATGTCGGTATATTCATTTTGATTTGTGTGATAAGCTAAAACAAAGCGGTTTGTATTTTTGATTATACCAAAGGGCTTTTCCTCAAATATAAATAATTCCTGCCCTTTTGTGCTGTCGCCCCCTTGTGAAACTGCAAATATATAATTCGGCTCGGCAGTTCATCCTTTGACTCAATATCAAATTCAGTTGCATTTTTAAAGGAATTACTTTGGCAATAATCATCAATATTGCCGATTGTTGAATTAAAAAAGAGAAAAATTGCAACTGAAAACGCACACAGAATTATTAAAATCAAAACGATAACCAGTTTTGATATTTTATTTTTAAAATGCGAATGTGACATAACTATACACCTGCCTTTTGAAATTTTTCTTTCAAAACACTATATCCCTAAAAATATTCATTTTGTGACAGAACTTTCCAACTTTATAATAGCATATGATTATACTTTGTCAATAGCTTTTGGCAAAATGCATAAAAAACTCCCTACTTTATCAGCAGGGAGTTTTTGTTATGTTAAATTTTATTCGACTTCAACGGCAACTGTATTTTCGATAAAATAGCCGTTAAGGGTGAGGCAGTTTGACATTTTAACCTCGTTGAACGCTTTGCAGAAATCGTAGCCTGCACCGCCCTCGGCAAGAACAGGAGTGATTTTGCCCTCTGCAAGAGCCTTATAAACCTTATCGTAGCTTGCCTGAACTTCCTCGTCCTCGGATACGAAAGATGCGAAAATGCCGTCTGTAGCACAATTTGATGCGATTACGGAGCCGCCTTGATAATCTGCAAGGCAATCTTTAACAGCCTTGCCGTAATCTTTAACTATTGTGGAATAAGCGTCGCCGTTATTTTCGCCGGCAGCCATAACGCCTAAATCGTAGTCGAAATTCCACTTTGCAGTAAATGCGGAATCAGCCTTACTGTTACCGCCTGCAAATACCATTGTTGCACCGTGGTCATACATCTTTTCGCAAAGAGCTGCATAACGGTCAACCATTTCAAATGATGTGTTCCAATAATACTCGTTACCCATTGCGATACCTGTTGACTGACCGTCAGCATCGGAATTTTCCCAATGAGAGAACATATAGCCGTCCTGCGGAACTGCTGCGGCAACGTTTACTGTATCGCCTGCCACATAAGAGCCGGAGCCTGTTGACTCGCCGTTTCCGCCATCGCCTGTAACAACAGTAACATTGAATGTAGGAATATCACTTACTTTATAAACAGGTGTAACTGTTACATCTGCTGACTTAACATTAACCTTTGTTGATGGACTTTCAGCGTCCTCAACAGCGTCCTGAACTGATGACTCCCAATGGTCAAATACCATATCGGCAGGTGCTGCAGGAGCAATAATATCACACTGTCCGTTTTCGGAAACAGACTGCTCAAGAGCAACTGTCTTTCCGTCATTGCTCATAGTTTTGACTGAATAATATGTACCCTCAATATCCTTATAAACTGCGGTGAGAGTACAGTCGCACTTCTCAGCGATAAGATTCATAGATGCTTCGGTTTTTGAGGAAACATTAACTTTCTTATCCTTAACGCCCTCTGTATCGCTCTTAATCTCCCATCTGTCAAACTCCTGACCTAAAGGAGCAGGGTCAGCAGTAATAGTTACATTGCTACCCATAGAATATGTACCTGAGCCTGTACCGCCTACAACATTAACTGTATAAACCTCGCCGTCTGCCTCGTCAATCTTGTCATAGCAAGCAGTAACAGTAATGTTATAATCGTAGTCACAAAGAGGTGAATCGTAATCTGCCCAATCTACAGTTACGGGAATACCGAGAGAATCAGCGGCAAGTGCAGCACCCTGAACAAATCCCGCACCATAGCTTGCAGAATCATCACTTTTCATTTCGCCCAAAAAGCCAAGCTCTGTATTGCCGTTCATAACTGCAATATAGCCTGCAAGGTAACCGCTTTGAAGAGTATCGAATGAAACGCACATTACGTTTGAAACGAAACGGTCAACGTCATCACCTTGAGAATGAGGAATTGCGTCAAGCAAAATAAATCTGATATCAGGATATGATGGTGCAATTTCGTAAGCGGCAACAGCAAAATCTTCGCCAGGAAATACGATATACTGAGCACCATTCTGTGCGGAAAGGTCGACATACTTTTCAATGCTGTCGATAGTAAGCTCACCATTATCATCAAGAACAGGCTGATAATAACGATATGTCAAAGCGTTTTCGTCGCCAAAAGAGGTAATACCCTCCCACGCACTTTGATTATATCCGCCGTCCTTAACATTTCCGCCGTCGGTAATAAGAACTACATCACTTGTAATTGAGTCCTGCTTTGTACAGCCTGAAACGGCAAAAACCGTTGTAACTGCCAGCACAAGACACAGAATAATTGATACTGCCTTTTTCATAGCCAGCCTCCAAGAAACAAAATATCACCTACTAATAATATCAAAAAACTTTTAATATTGCAATAGAATATTGATTTAAAAATAAAAAAACACTATAATAAAACAGCAGAGGTGATTATTGTGCTTGAAAAACAGCTTGAATACATAAAAAGCAGGACAGATTTTGTACCCGAAACGGCAATAGTTTTGGGCTCAGGGCTTGGAAGTCTTGCAGATGAAATTGACGCAGTATGCGTTGTCGACTATAAGGATATTCCCGATTTTCCTGTATCAACTGCACCTACTCATAAGGGCAGATTTGTTTTCGGCAATATTGAAAATAAAAAGGTTGTTATAATGCAAGGTAGAGTTCATCTTTACGAGGGATACAGTCCTGTTGAAGTGGTAACACCCATAAGACTTATGCGGAAAATGGGAGCTAAAAAGCTTCTTTTGACAAACGCATCAGGGGGAATTAACAGAGGCTTTAATGTAGGCGACCTTATGATTATAACCGACCATATTTCAAGCTTTGTGCCGTCTGCTTTAGTAGGTAAAAATGATGAAAGCATCGGTGTAAGATTCCCTGATATGAGTCAGGTTTATTCAAAAAAGCTGAATGATAAAATAGAAAGTGTAGCAGAAAAGAATAATATCAAAACCCAAAGCGGTGTATATCTTCAATTCAGAGGACCTAATTTTGAAACGCCTGCGGAAATAAAAATGGCAGAAATTTTAGGTGCCGACGCTGTTGGTATGAGTACGGCAATAGAGGCTCAGGCGGCAGTTCACTGCGGTTTTGAGGTGGCAGGAATAAGCGTGATTTCAAACCTTGCCTGTGGTATCAGCGACAAGCCTATAACAGCAGAAGAGGTTGAAGAAACGGCAAAAATCACCGCACCTATTTTCAAGACCTTAATTAAAGAATCTGTAAAGGAATTTTGATAAATGGAAAATCTGAGATTTGAAAAGGGCAGACTTTCAATACTTGACCAGACACTTCTTCCAAACGAAGAAAAGTGGGTTGAGATAAAAAGCAAAGAGAACGCATACAAGGCAATTCAGACACTTATGGTAAGAGGTGCACCGGCAATCGGCATTTTTGCAGGCTATTCTATGGCGATTTTTGCAGAGGAAAATAGCATATATGATTTAAAGAAATATCTTGACTCTGCTCGCCCGACGGCAGTAAATTTAAGCTGGGCAACCGACAGAATAGTAAAGGCATATGAGCAGGGCAAAAATCTCATTGACGAGGCAAAGGCTATACAAAACGAAGATGTTGAAATGTGCCGTAAGATAAGTGAATACGGACTTTCGCTTTTAAAAGACGGAGACGGACTGCTCACTCACTGCAACGCAGGAGAATTGGCGGCAAGCAGGTATGGTACAGGCTTAGGTCCTATCCTTTTAGGCAAGGAAAAAGGTTATAATTTTCACGTTTACAGCGACGAAACAAGACCTCTTCTTCAGGGTGCAAGGCTCACAAGCTATGAGCTGCAAAAGGCAGGCGTTGATGTAACTCTCATATGCGACAATATGGCAGGTTACGTTATGAGCGCGGGACTGATTGACGCTGTTCTTGTAGGCTGTGACAGAGTGGCAGCAAACGGCGACACGGCTAATAAAATCGGTACAAGCTCTGTGGCAGTTCTGGCAAAACATTACGGAATACCTTTTTATGTTCTCGGTCCTGCATCTACAATTGACTTTTCCTGCAAAAGCGGTAAGGATATTAAAATTGAGATGAGAGACGGAGAAGAAATCAAGAAAAAGTATTTTGAAAAGCCAACGGCACTTGAGGAAACTAAATGCCTTAACCCATCATTTGACGTGACGGACAATTCCCTTATCACCGCAATAATTACGGACAAAGGAATAGTTCGAGCACCTTTTGAGAAAAATCTCAAGGAGATATTAGGATGATTAGATTTTACAACGGAAGAATATTGACGCTGAAAAACGGCTTTGAAATTACCGACGGCGAGGTGTGGACTGACGGAAACAAAATTTCCTATGTAGGAAATGAGAAAAGCGATGGCACGGTTTTTGAAAGAGAAATTGACCTTAAAGGCAATCTTCTTATGCCGTCATTTAAAAACGCTCACACTCATTCTGCAATGACCTTTGGCAGGAGCTTAAGCGATGATTTACCACTTCACGAATGGCTTTATAATAAAATTTTTCCTCTTGAGGCATTGCTGACAGGTGACGATATTTATAAGCTTTCCCGTCTTGCGTTTCTCGAATATCTCACAAGCGGTACAAGTGCTTGTTTTGATATGTATTACTTTCCTGAGGATATGGCAAGAGCGAGTGTTGATACAGGCTTTCGTACAGTAATGTGCGGTGCTGTAAATGATTTCAAGGAAAGCCCTGAGCTTTTAGAGGAATACTACAAAAAATACAATAACTATGATGAACTTGTGTCTTACAAATTAGGCTTTCACGCAGAGTATACTACTCAAAAATCTATTATGAAAGCGATTTCCAAGCTGGCTGAAAAGTATGAAGCCCCTGTATTTATGCACTCCAGCGAAACTATGGACGAAACAAGCGAATGTATCCACAGATACAACAAAACGCCGACGGAGCTTTTTGAAAAATTAGGCCTTTTCAACTACGGCGGCGGAGCATTCCACAGCGTATGGGTATCCGACGAGGATATGGAAATTTACAAAAAGCATAATGTTTACGCAGTAATCAATGCAGGTTCAAACTGCAAGTTAGCATCAGGCGTTGCACCTGTCGAGGCTATGTATAAGGCAGGCGTAAATCTTGCCGTGGGTACAGACGGACCAAGCTCAAATAACGCTCTTGATATGTTCAGGGAAATGTATCTTATCTGTGCACTTCAGAAAATCAAGAACAAGGACGCCGGCTCAATGGACGCAAATGCCGTTTTACAAATGGCGACAGTGGGCTCTGCAAGATGTATGGGGCTTGAGGACTGTGACTGCATTGATGTGGGCAAAAAGGCAGACTTGATTGTTATTGACCTGCACAGACCTAATATGCAGCCGATAAATAATATTACGAAAAATATTGTTTACAGCGGCTCAAAGGAGAACGTCAAGCTCACAATGGTAAACGGAAAAATTCTTTACGAAAACGGCGAATTTCCTACCCTTGACGCAGAAAAGATTTTTGCCGAGGCACAAACAGTTACCGACAGGCTCAAAGGATAAAAAGCAAGACCGAGGAATTACAGTCCAATTTCCTCGGTCATTTTTCTGACTATATCTGCTGACGCTTTGAAAAGTGCTTTTTCCTCGTCGTCAAGCTTCATTTCAAGAATTTCACGGACACCGTTTCTGTTTACAACTGACGGCACGCCGATATAAATTTCTTTCTCTCCGTACTCCCCTTTAAGATATGCGGAAACTGTAAAAATAGAATTTTCATCAAACAAAATAGCTCGTGTAAGCCTTGCAAGCACCATACCTATTCCGTAGTAGGTTGCTCGCTTGGCTTTTATTATTTCGTAAGCGGACTGCTTAACATCAACGGCAATTTCCTTTAAATCGTTCATCAAATCTTTATTTTCTGCCGTCAGCTCGTCAAGAGGCTTAACAGATATAGCGGCGTTGCTCCATGCAACAAACTCTGAATCGCCGTGCTCACCGATAACATAGGCGTGAACATTTCTCGGATTGACCTTGAAATAGTCGCTCATCATATGCCTGAGCCTTGCAGAATCAAGTGACGTACCTGAGCCTAATACTCTGCCTGCCGGAAAGCCTGACAGGCTGTAAACCACCTGCGTCATAACGTCAACAGGATTTGACGCCACGAGGAACACGCCGTTGAAACCACTTGACACAATCGGATTGACAATAGATTTGAACACCTGATAATTTTTCTGCAAAAGGTCTCTTCTCGTTTCGCCCTGTTCCTGCGGTGCTCCTGCACAGATAACTACCACATCGGCATCACGGCAATCGGAGTACTCCCCAGAATAAATAGTCATTGAGCTTGGAGCGAATGGCAGTCCGTGGCTTAAATCTGCTGCCTCACCTTTTGCCCGCTGTTTGTTAATATCAATCAAAACAAGCTCGTCGCATATATTTTGATTTAAAAGTGCGTAGGCAAAGCTCATACCCACCATACCTACGCCTACAATTGCTACCTTTTTACTATCTTTAAGCATAAAAAATCACCCGAAGATATTATTACCAAATCTTCGGGTGTTAGTCTTTTTAATTATTTAAAGAAAAGCGGTAATGACGCAAGGTAGATAATATCATCTCTGTCGGCAGCATCGCCCTCTGCAACAGGTGCACAGCTTGCAACGATATTACCACCGAATGCCTTAACAATACCCTGGGCAGCATTGAGACTTTCGCCGGTCGAAACCACATCATCAACAACAAGAACTCTCTTGCCTGTAATGAGGTCGCCGTCCTCGTGGCCTAAATAAAGAGCCTGCTCCTTTTGGGTGGTAATGCTTGTTTCTGTATAGGAAACAGGATTGTCCATATAAACCTTAACACCTTTGCGGAGAACTATGTATTTCTTACCGCTGATTTTGCTCATTTCGTAAGCCAGCGGAATTGATTTTGCCTCAGGAGTTACGATATAGTCAAACTCAGGAACCTTATCAAGAAGTGCTTTTGCACAAGCCTCTGTAAGCTCCACATCTCCGAAAAGGATAAATGCCGCAATATCCATGCTGTCGGAAACGGCAAATTTCTTAAGCTTTCTTTCCAGACCTGCAATTTTTAAGGTGTAATATTCATCACTCATATTATTTTCTCCCCCAGACTCACACCGCCGATAAGATGGAAATGAAGGTGCATAACAGTCTGTCCTGCGTCTGCTCCGCAGTTATTTATAATTCTGTATGAGTCAATACCCTGAAGCTTTGCGATTTCAGGAATTTTCTCAAAAATATGTGCAACATACTTACTGTTTTCCTCGTTGATACCGTTGGCACAGTCAATATGCTCCTTAGGAACAATAATTGTGTGAACAGGTGCAACAGGATTAATATCCTTAAAAGCAAGAATCATATCGTCCTCATATACCTTAGTTGACGGTATATTACCTGCTATAATTTCACAAAACAAGCACATAGCAATCTCCTTATTTAATCATAGACCTTACTGTTGCTTCAACAGCGGCAACAGCATCATCAAGCTTTGATAAATCTTTAGCTCCTGCCATAGCGGAATCAGGACGGCCGCCACCGCCACCGCCTGCAATTTTCGCAATTTCACGAACAAGGTCGCCTGCTTTAACGCCCTTTGCAATAGCATTTTTACCGCATACTGCAACGAGATTTGCTTTTTCGCCGTTTACGCCTGCAATAAGAGCCACAACATCGTCACTCTTTGCCTTAAGGTCATCACCCATTGAACGAAGAGCGTCAGGAGTTGCACCCTCAACCTTTGCGGTATAGAGCTGAAGTCCGTCAACATCAACAGGCTTTGAGAACATATCGGCAGTCTTAAGCTTTGTAAGCTCGGCATTGAGCTTTTGAATTTCCTTATCCTTTTCCTTGCTTTCAGCAACGATAGCAGAAACTCTCTCGTCGATTTCGCTTTCTGCTGTTTTAAGAGAAGAAGCCACAAGCTTAACCATAGCTTCGTTTTTGTTCATATATCTGAGAAGTCCAAGACCTGTATATGCAGTAATTCTTCTTACGCCGGCAGCAACAGATGATTCAGAAACAATCTTGAACATACCGAGCTGACCGCTGTTAGCAACGTGAGTACCGCCACAGAACTCTGTCGAGAAATCTCCTGCCTTAACTACTCTTACAATGTCGCCGTACTTTTCACCGAAAAGCATCATAGCACCCATTTTCTTTGCTTCTTCAATAGGCATTTCCTGCATAGTTACAGGCTGTGCCTGCATAATGAAATCGTTTACAAGCATTTCAACCTTTGAAATTTCCTCGTCGGTCATAGGATTGAAATGAGTAAAGTCGAAACGAACCTCTGTTTCGTTAACAAGCTGACCTGCCTGCTCAACGTGAGTGCCCAGCACCTGACGGAGAGCCGCCTGAAGAAGATGAGCAGCCGTATGATTTCTCATAATAGACTTACGTCTTTCAACATTAAGGCTTGCAAATACCTTGTCGCCTACGCTGATAACGCCACGGGAAACCTCGCCTGAATGGAGATAAATGCCGTCGGCATTCTTAGTTGTATCACCAACGATAAATGCGTTAGCGTCGCCGTTTTTGATAACACCGCTGTCGCCTACCTGACCACCTGAAAGAGCATAGAAAGGAGTTTTATCAAGAACTACTGTTCCCTGCTCACCGGCACCGAGCATATCAACAAGCTCGCCGTCAGCATTGACGATAGCCTTAACCTGAGCATCACACTCAAAGTCTGTATAGCCTAAAAAATCTGTCTTTTCAGTTTCAATCTTGACTGACTCGCCTTTCCAAGCGTCAGCACCTGCATCCTTACGAGCGGCACGTGCAGTAGCCTTCTGTTCAGCAAGGAGAGCGTTAAACTTGTCCTCGTCAACAGTAAAGCCCTTTTCCTCAAGAATATCCTTTGTCAAATCGAGAGGGAAACCATAGGTATCATTAAGCTTGAAAGCGTCTTCACCTGAGAAAACAGTACCCTCGGTTTTTTCAATATATTCATCAAGGAGAGTAAGACCTGCGTCGATTGTCTTGCCGAAAGATTCTTCCTCTGCAAGAATAACCTTTGTGATGAGCTCTTCCTTGTCTGCAAGCTCAGGATAAGCAGTTTCATTCTCCTTAATTACAGTTTTGCAAACCTCATTAAGGAAAGGCTTATTAACACCTAAAAGTCTGCCGTGACGGCAAGCTCTTCTGATAAGACGGCGAAGAACATAACCTCTGCCGTTGTTTGACGGAATTACGCCGTCGCCAATCATAAATGTTGCAGAACGAACGTGGTCGGTAATTACACGCAGAGAAACGTCATTTTTCTCGTCATCGTGATATTTAACTCCTGCAATTTCGGAAATCTTCTTCATAATATTCTGTACGGTATCAACCTCGAAAATATTATCTACTCCCTGAACGATACAAGCAAGTCTTTCAAGTCCCATACCTGTATCAATATTAGGATGGTCAAGAGGAGTATAGTTGTTATTTCCGTCATTATCAAACTGAGTGAAAACGTTGTTCCAGAATTCAGTATATCTGTCGCAGTCACAGCCAGGTCCGCAGTCAGGCTTACCGCATCCGTATTTTTCGCCACGGTCAAAATAAATCTCAGAGCATGGTCCGCATGGTCCTGAACCGTGCTCCCAGAAGTTGTCCTCTTTACCAAGTCTTACTATGTGGCTTGGGTCAACGCCGTTTTTCTTAGTCCAAATTTCGTAAGCCTCGTCGTCGTTTTCGTAAATAGTTACATAAAGCTTGTCAACAGGCATTTCAAGAACTTCGGTGCAGAATTCCCACGCCCAAGCAGTAGCCTCTTTCTTGAAATAATCACCGAATGAGAA
>JAQXUH010000035.1 GCA_029219885.1 Eubacteriales bacterium
TAAAACAGGCGACTATGATAAGATTACCGAAACAGGTAAGCTCTTCGTTCAGCGTATCAAAGAAGCAAGAGAAGAAATGAAGAAATAAAAAAGTTTGAATAAACTGCTTGATAAAATTCGGCTCCTTTACATAAAGGAGCCGAATTTTCGTAATTAAAAACTTGGAATAGTATTAAATTTATAAAAAATGTTCTTGTTTTTAATGTTGGTATCTTTATAAAAAACACCAATGGTTTTAGCAACAAATAGCAAAGTTTAATTGTAAAATCTAAAGCACGAAAAAATTAACCAAAAAAGGTTGACAAACAAAATAACTATTGTTATAATTCAATTAACCAATATGGGTTAAGAAAGGTGATTTGTGAATGTTAACAAGTGTAGGAAGATATTTAAGAGATATTCGTATCGAACAAGGAGAATTATTATTGGATATGGCACATAAATTGAATGTGTCTTCTGCTTTTCTTTCGGCTGTTGAAAACGGAAAAAAGAAAATGCCTGAATCTTGGTATCAAAAACTTGAAAAACTGTATTCACTTAATTCGGAAGAAATGGAAAAGTTAAAACAGGCTGTTTTAGATTCGAGTGAAACGCTTGAATTAAACATTAAAAACGTGTCTGACAATAATCGTAGACTGGCTATTTCTTTTGCGAGACAGTTTGATTCTATTGACGATGAACTTAGCGAAAAAATATTCAATATGCTAAATAAGAAACGGGAGGATTAAATTCTTGACATATTATTCCGTTGAACCAAAATCAAGAAATGATTTGCGTTTGCTTGCTCATAATTTTCGTGAGATTTTAGGCTGGAAAATTGCCTTTATTTTCCTATTGTCGAATTGCTTGATGTTATGTCAAAGATTTTTGATGATTTCAGCTATGAAATCGTAAGTGACGAAGAAATGAGCGAAAATGTGCATGCTTCAACTGATATACGAACAGGACTTATCAAAATCAAAGAAAGCGTTTACGAGGGTGCGTGCAAAGGTAATGGGCGAGACAGAATGACAATTGCTCACGAGATTGGACATTATCTTATGCTTTGTATTTGTGGGTTTACATTAGAACGTAGTTTTTTTAAAGCAGATACATGCCGAGACCCTGAATGGCAGTCAAAGTGTTTTGCGGGTGAACTTATGATTTCAAAGAGACTTGTAAAAGAAATGACACCGCAAGAAATTGTTGAAAAGTGTGGTGTTTCATTTGACGCTGCTAAATATCAGCATGATAAATATCAGGAGAGTGATGCATTATGATTTGTTATGTTTCGTAAGATTTGCTACCAACTTTTCTTACGATAAATTACCATTTATCAAAATTTAAGGGATATAGGAATTCTTCAACAAGTAAATCTTTATCCCTGCTAACTAATTTTTAAAGAAAGCAGGTGTAATATTAATGATAAACGGATTAACCGAATATGAAAAATACAAGGTTATTAGACCAATAATCGGTGATTGCAAATATGATAAGAATGATATGCCGATTATTGAAAGAACAAATACTGAAAATTTTGTATGGGAAGATATTGAAGTTGTTAATTTTAAAAACATGAAAAATTCTCCAAATAACCAAAGCAAAATTTTAACGATGTTTAGTTATGATAAAGAACTAACACGTTTTTGGAATAATCCTTTGAAAAAGATTCCCGTTATGCAAACTTATGCTGCGGTAGCAACGCCGGATTTTAGTTTTTATCCAACAATGAACACAAATGAAATAAGGCATAATGTCTATATGTCAAGGTGGCTTGGCAGAACATGGCAAAATTATGGCGTAAATGTTTTGCCTACAATAGGTTGGGCGTTACCTAATACATATGATTTATGTTTAGGTGCAGTAGAAAAAGGGTCAGTGGTAGTTATTTCTACATTAGGCTGCGAACAATATCAGGATGCATTTCTTCAAGGCTTTGAGGAAATGAAGCGAAGAATTGAACCACCAATTATTATAGTGTTGGGAAATATGATTAACGGAATGACTGGAACGTTTCTAAATTTTAAATATACTGATACCTTTAATAACAAATTTATTCAACTTAAAATGAAAGAGCTTTCTGAGCCTTTTACCATTAAGGAGGTGTCTTGATGGGTTCACGAGGCGCATTTTTAGATGTTAACCGAGAAGATTTCGTTTTTAATGAAAATGGACAGAATTATTATTCTATTGGTTCTTTATCTAATGATGATAATGTGAAAATTTTATTGCAATCTAAAGGTGCTGTTAAAGCTCCAGAATATTCGCACACAAAAAGCCGAGTATATGCGATTGTGCAAAATGGTATGCTTAAACACATATCCTTTTATGATGAATCACACAGGCAAGTTAAGGCAATTGATTTATTGCATACACACGGAAAAGAAAAATTAAAACCACATATTCATTATAATTTAGACCATACAGATAGCGGAATAAGTATAAACGAAACTGATAAAAAATTGATTGAGCAAATAAAAAGGGAGTATAAATTGCGATGAGAATTAATGAATATAACAACATAAGTGAGTTTATTTCGCAGTATTCAGGGACATGGTCACCATCTAATGAGCAATGGTTAGGTCTTGAATTTCGATATAAAGATGAATATTATCGCTTTGATTCAGGTGATAATTTTTCTGTTAGCAAGATTATTTTTTCAGACAGCGATACTTATCCAATGTCAAGTGGATATGAACCGTTGATTGAATCAGAGACATTAGAATCTTTACTTAAGAAAAAAATGATTTCTAATTTAACATTTGCTGATGTAATTATGGCAGATGAAACTGAAATATTGGCAAAAGACTAAAAAAAGTCCCCCATCGGTGCTACCAACGCCTTTGGGGGATTTAAAGGATATAAGAATCCTTCAACAAGTAAATTTATAATAACATAAATTATTGTTTTTTTCAATACTGCATTTTGCTTTTTTACCAACTGAAGAATAACCTGTTGAAAGTTTGTATGTTTTCTGCTATAATTAGAACGCTATGAAAAATATATTTAAAAAGGCTATATGCTTAATATTATGCGGTGTGATGATTTTTCTTTGTTCATCCTGCGGCAGTTCAAACCTGTTTAACAAGAAAGAAAGATTTCAAACCAGTTTTCTTGACTTGTTTGACACGGCGTCAACCATAATTGCTTATGACACAAGCGAGGAAGATTTTAACACTCATTATCAGCAGTTCCACGATAAGTTAGAGGAATACGATAAGCTCTATGATATTTACCACTCTTACGACGGCATAACAAATCTTTATACTGTCAATGAAAAAGCAGGTAAAGAGCCTGTCAAGGTTGATGAAAAAATAATAAATCTTCTTGAATACGGCAAAGAGGTTTACAAGCAAAGTGCAGGAAAGACGAATATCTGCTTTGGTGCGGTGCTCAGATTGTGGCACGATTGCCGTCAGGCCGCTGAGGATAATCCTGAAAATGCAAAGCTTCCTGACAGCGAAAAGCTACAGGCTGCGTCAAATCATACAGATATAAATTCTCTTGTAATTGACAGAGAAAACAGCACGGTGTACTTCTCCGACCCTGACCTTAAGCTTGACGTTGGTGCCATTGCCAAGGGATATGCGGTACAGCAGGTCTGCAAATGGGCAGGAGAAAATCTTTGGACTTCGGCTGCTATCAGCATTGGCGGAAATGTCAGCACAATCGGATATAAAAACGATGACGGCGAAACGCCTTGGACTATCGGTATTGATAATCCTGACAGAACTGCCGACGATTATTTAACAACCGTTTCAATAACTAATCTTTCGGTAGTTACAAGCGGTGATTATCAAAGATATTACACAGTTGACGGCAAAAAATACTGTCACATAATAAACCCTGAAACTCTTTATCCTGCGGAGTTTGTGTCTGCTGTTTCGGTAATCTGTGAAGATTCTGCAATGGGCGACGCACTTTCCACCACGCTGTTTAATATGACAATCGAGGACGGAAAAAGACTTATCGACTCAATGGATAATGTTGAGGCCGTTTGGGTAGACAAGGACTACAATACGGTATACAGTGCCGGCTTTGAAAAATACATTAAGAAATAACTGTAAAAGAGGTAACAGATATGAATAAAAAAGCACATTTTAATCCTAAATCATTTACTTGGGTAATTTCACTTGTAGTTATGATAATCGTAACAGTAGGTATGATTTTCGGCTCAAAGGCACTTTATGACGCTGCCAACAAAAAATACAACGAGCCTGTTGAAATCAGCTTTACTATCGCATCAACTAAGGATGTTGCATTATCAGGCACAAATGCTGAGAATTACAGCGTTACAGGTGTTGAGGAGGCTTACGACAACGCAGGTAATCTTGTTGCTTACGTTGTTGAGGGCACTACTGTCGGATATAATCAGGAAAGCCCTATTGAAATGTCAACCGTTATTTCTGCTGACGGAACTCTTGTATGCGGTGTTGATATTCTTCACCAGGACGAAACAGAGTATCTCGGCGTAAGAATTGCAGGGGACGATTTCAAAGGTCAGTTTGACGGCAGATATCTTCCTGTTGTAGCATCAACAAGCACAGAAAAAGGCTCAAAGATTGATGTTATTGCAAACTCAACAATCTCTTCTCAGGCAGTTATTGACGGCGTAAACAATGCTCAGAACTTCGTAAACGAAAACTTTGTTGCAAAGGCTCAGTAATGAAAAAAGCAGATTTTATTGTAATCGGTGCAGTTTTAGTTGTTGCAGCCGTAATGCTGATTTTTCTCTACGGCGTCAACAGCAATTCAGGTGCATATGTTCAGATTGAGGTTGACGGACAGGTAACGGAAACTCTCTCTCTTGACGAGGATACGGAAAAGAAAATTGTCACCGAAAACGGCACTAACACTCTTGTAATAAGTGACGGCAAGGCACAGATGACAGAGGCTGACTGTCCTGACGGCATATGCAAAAATCACAAGCCCATTAACAGAAACGGCGAGTCTATTATCTGCCTGCCTCATAAAGTTGTAATTACAGTTGTAAATCAGGTTGACGATGACGAAATTGACGCTGTGGCATAGGTGAAAATATGAAAAAAAGCAAAGCAAAAAATGTTGCCCTTTTCGGCGTTATGGTGGCTCTTGCATTCACCTTGAGTTATTTTGAAAGCCTGATACCTTTTAATTTCGGCGTTCCCGGTGTAAAGCTCGGCTTGGCAAATCTCGTGGTGGTTGTGGCTCTTTACATTATGAAGCCTTACGAGGCTCTGGCAATAGCAGTTATAAGAATTTTCCTTGCAGGTATGACCTTCGGTAATTTTTACAGCCTTGCCTACAGCCTTTGCGGCGGACTTTTGAGCTTCGCTGTAATGTTTCTCGTAAAAAAGACAAAGCTTTCCATTATCGGCGTCAGTATGCTCGGCGGTATCTGTCACAACATCGGTCAGATTATTGTTGCCGCTATTGTTATGAAAACTGCGAGAATTGCATATTATCTCCCTGTACTTCTTGTGGCAGGACTTATAACAGGTCTGCTTATGGGAATTGTGTCAAAAATTACTGTTGAAAGATTTTCGAAGATAAGCAAAACAAGATATTAAAAAACAAAGCTGTTTCAAGCAATTGCCTGAAACAGCTTTTTCATTGTGCGTTTAGTTCATAAAGCTTACAAGTCCTACGCCGAGACCGCTTACCGCCATAAGTGCCGCAAGGATAATGGCGGTGATTTTAACCCATTTCTGCTGCATTTTAATTCTCCTTTATTTTCAAATTACTTTATAAGCTCGTCTGCCGAGTGGTGAATTTTTTCTGCAATTTTCTCGGCTGACTGTCTGTCTTTACCCACAGCGGTAACATACGCCTTGATTTTAGGCTCTGTACCTGACGGACGGACAATAAGCTTGTTGCCGTCTGTTAAAGCGTATGCAAGTACATTAGATTTAGGAAGTGTGATTTTCTCAACATTGCCGCTTGCAACATCAGTAGAGGTTGACGCCTTGTAGTCATCAACTCTTGTAACTGTATAACCGCCGATTTCCTTTGGAGGATTGGTGCGGAGAGTATCCATAATTTCAGCCATTTTTTCCATACCGCTGGCACCCTCGAAAGCGTAATTTGAAACGCTGTTGAGATAGTAGCCGAACTCGTCGTAAAGGTTGTTCATAACGTCAATAAGGCTCTTGCCATGCACCTTGTAGTATGAGGCCATTTCGCAAATAAGCATTGATGCCACAACAGCGTCTTTGTCCCTTGCGTGAGTTCCTGCAAGATAGCCGTAAGATTCTTCAAAGCCCATAACAAAATTATCTGCCTTACCCTCTGCCTCAAGCTGAGTGATAAGCTCGCCGATATACTTAAAGCCTGTGAGAAGATTCTTAAATGTGCAGTTGTATTTCTTTGCAACAGCCTCTGCCAAATCAGTAGAAACAAAAGATTTTACGGCAATTGAGCTTTCAGAAAGAGTACCCTGCTCCTTTTTCTGCGAAAGAAGATAGTTAAGAAGCATTACGCCAACTTCGTTACCGCTCATAAGCTGATATTTTCCGTCGGTATTTCTAACGGCAATACCTACTCGGTCGCAGTCAGGGTCAGTTGCAAGGAGCAAATCTGCCTTGATATTCTCTGCCATTTTGATTGCACATTCAAATGCCTGTTCAATTTCAGGATTAGGGAATGGGCAGGTAGGGAAATTACCGTCAGGCAATTCCTGTTCAGGAACAACGTAAACATTTTTAACGCCGATTGTATCAAGAATTTTCCTAACCGGCTTGTTGCCTGTGCCGTTGAGCGGAGTGTATATAACCTTAAGGTCTGCTTTTTCGCAGATTCCGAGATTAACGCACTGCTTTTTAACCTCTGCGAGGAATGCGTCAATTACCTCGTCGCCCATAAATTCGATAAGGCCGTCGCTTACTGCCTTGTCGAAATCCATAGTCTTGATTCCTGTGAAGTAGTCAACCTTTTGGATAAACTCGTAGGTTTCGCCTGCTTCCTCGTCGGTCATCTGGTAGCCGTTTGAGTTGTAGCATTTATATCCGTTGTACTTTGCAGGATTGTGAGATGCGGTAAGGATAATACCGCTTGAGGTTTTAAAATACCTGATAGCAAATGAAAGGCACGGAGTAGGCTCTAATTCCTTGTAAAGATAAACCTTAATGCCGTTTGCTGCGAGAATTTTAGCAGCCTCTCGTGAAAAATATTCGGACTTGATTCTTGAATCGTATCCGATAGCGATAGAGGGCTTTTCAAAATGTTTGTTAAGGAAGTCGGAAAGTCCCTGTGTAGCTCTGCCTACTGTGTAGTAGTTCATTCTGTTTGTTCCTGCACCGATAACTCCACGCAGTCCTGCTGTACCGAACTCGAGAGAACGATAAAACCTGTCAAGAATTTCATCGTCGTTACCCTTAATGCTTTCAAGCTCTGCTTTAAGGTCAGGGTCAGCATCAGCCTTTTCAAGCCAAGTGTTGTAAAGTGAATTTATATCCATATAAGCACATCCTTATAATTTCTTGCAGATATATTATAAACTATTAAAATATATTGTCAACTTAAATATTTAATGATATAATTAATTAAATAAAATTTATTCGGTGATGAAAATGTTTTCAAAAGTAAAAAGCTTAGGCATATTCGGTCTCAGTACCTTTGAGGTGACAGTTGAGTGCGATATCAGCAACGGACTTCCCAGATTTGACGTTGTAGGACTTCCCGACGCAGTAGTTAAAGAGAGCAGGGAAAGGGTAAGAGCGTCAATAAAAAACTGCCATTTAGATTTTCCTGTTTCAAGGATAACTGTTAATATTGCACCTGCGGATATCAAAAAAGAGGGTGCACTTTACGACTTGCCTGTGCTTATTTCAATTTTGAAAGCAACTTCTCAGCTTAAGGGAAATACCGACTCATACGCCTTTATCGGTGAGCTTTCTTTAGACGGCGAGATAAGAAAGGTAAACGGCGTTCTTCCAATGCTTATTGAGGCAAAAAATAAGGGTATAGAATCTGTGTTCATTCCTTATGAAAACGCACTTGAGGGCTCGGTGGTTGAGGGTATCAACGCCTTGCCTGTTAAAAATATTTTTGAGGTTATGCAGCATATTTCAGGTGAAAATGAAATTTCTCCTGCCAAAAGCAACGTCACCGATGAAAACGAAGCTTTTTATGATGTAGATTTTTCTGATGTAAGAGGTCAGAGCGAGGCTAAAAGAGCACTTGAAATTGCGGCAGCGGGCGGTCACAACTGTCTTATGATTGGCCCTCCCGGCTCAGGTAAATCAATGCTTGCCAAGCGTATTCCTACAATTCTTCCCGATATGACCTTTGAGGAAAAGCTTGAAACTACCAAAGTTTATTCGATTGCCGGTGTAATTCCCACAGGTCAGGCAATTATTTCAAGACGGCCTTTCCGCTCACCGCACCATACAATTTCTGCTCAGGCATTGACAGGCGGCGGAGCATCACCGAAACCGGGAGAAATAAGCCTTGCACATAACGGCGTAATTTTTATGGACGAATTTCCTGAATTTGACCGCCGTGCAAAAGAGTCTATGCGTCAGCCTTTAGAGGACGGAACTGTAAGTATTGCAAGGACAGCAGGCTCTGTATCTTATCCGTCAAATATTATGCTTATTGCGGCAATGAACCCTTGTCCCTGCGGATATTACGGTCATCCTACTAAAGAGTGCCATTGTACCGAGGCGGCAAAGAGGAGATATCTTGATAAGATTTCAGGACCTATTCTCGACAGAATTGACATACATATTGAGGTTGCTCCTGTGGAGTATGACCAGCTTTCGGGAAAGGGAAATGAAGAAAAAAGTGCTGATATCAAGGCTCGTGTAAATAAGGCAAGAGCAATTCAGCAAAAGCGTTTTCAGGGTACAAATGTAAGCTGTAATGCTAAAATGACGCCTGAAATGACGAAAAGCTACTGCGTTCTTTCAAAAGAGGCAAACGAGCTTTTAAAGGCAAGCTTTGAAAAGTTGGGACTTTCAGCAAGAGCCTATGATAAAATTCTTCGTATTGCAAGAACTATTGCCGATTTGGACGATGCTCATAATATTGAGCTTTCCCACGTTGCAGAGGCATTGCAGTACAGGTCACTTGACAGAAAGTATTGGATAAATCAGTAAGTTATAATGGAAGAGCAGAATGAAAAAAAGTGTAAAAATTACTATTTCGATTTTGGCTGTTATTTTAGTTGCGGTTATTGTTTTTGACGTTGCCGTAATTCGCAATCGGCCACAGGAAAAGGAAGAAACTGTTGTATCTGCAACAGAATCTACCACCTCTTTAGAGGATGTTTATACCGACCCTGTTGAGCTTCAGGCGAGAAAGATAATAGAAAATATGACTATCTTTGAAAAGGTATGTCAAATGCTCCTTTACTACATTCCAAAGGAAGAGCCTCTTGAAAAAATGGAGAGGTGGCAGTTTGGTGCATACGTTCTGTTTTCAAGGAATTTTGAAAATTCCACTCCTGAAGAAACAAGACAGGAAATTGCCGAGTATCAAAAGGCTGCAAAAATTCCCGCATTCATTGCAGTTGATGAGGAGGGCGGCGGAGTAAACAGAGTTTCGCAGTACAGTCAGTACAGAAGTGAGCCGTTTCCGTCGGGTATCAGGCTTTATCAAAACGGCGGTTGGCAGGCAGTAATTGACGATTCAAAGGATAAAAGTCAGTTCCTTTCAGATTTAGGCATCAATACTGTTCTTGCACCTGTTGCCGATGTGCCTTATTCACGCTCGGACTATATTTACACAAGAGCCTTTTCAACAGACCCGGAGGCTGTCAGCGAGTATATAACGAATGTTGTTACTGCAATGAATGAGGAAAATTTCATTTCCTGCGTAAAGCATTTTCCGGGTTACGGAAACAACACTAACACTCACACAGGTTCCAGCGTTGATACAAGAAGTTGGGAATCTTTTGAGGAGAGAGATTTACTTCCGTTTAAAGCGGCAGTTGAGGCTGATGTGCCGTTTATTATGGTGTCCCACAATATAATTGAAGATTTTGATGCAGGCGTTCCTGCGTCGCTGTCAAAGAAAATGCACGATTATATCCGTCAGGATATGGGCTTTGATGGTATTATAGTCTGCGACGGTCTCGGAATGAGCGGTGTAAGAGAATATGTTGGCGGTGACAAGGGAGAGGTTGCAGTTCAGGCAATCATTGCCGGCAACGATATGATTTGTGCCACCGACGTGGGTATTCAGGCAAGAGCCATTGTTGACGCAGTAAACGAGGGAAGAATTAAGCTTTCCCAAATTGAAGATTCCGTTGCAAGAATTTTGATGATTAAGATTAAATACGGACTTATCGCTGAGGGTGACATACCAAACGAGGGTATGATTGGCGACGATTCCGACAAAACAACAACCGCCAAAGCGGAGGTTACAGATAATACAGATTACGAAAAGGAGCAGGATATAAATGACTATTAATGCAGATGTTGAAAAGACAATGAAAAATCTTGAGAAAAACAACATCAAGCCTTATTTTGTGGAGAAAAAGGAAGACGTTGTACCGCTTATCAAAACTCTTATTAAAGAGGGCGAAAGTGTATCAAACGGCGGTTCGGAGTCGTTAAAGCAGACAGGCGTTATTGATTTGCTTAAGTCGGGCGATTATGATTTTATCGACAGAACAGGGCTTCAGGGCGAGGAGCTCCGGCAGGCATATATTCGTGCTTTCGGCTGCGATACCTTTTTCTGCTCATCAAATGCCGTAACAGAAAACGGCGAGCTTTATAATGTAGACGGAAACTCAAACAGAGTTGCCTGCATTGTATATGGTCCTCGTCAGGTAGTTATGGTTGTGGGCGTGAATAAGCTTGTTAAGAATATTGACGAGGCAATCGAGAGAGTTAAGTGCAAAGCGGCTCCGCCTAATACCGTTAGGCTTAATCTTGATACTCCTTGCAGTAAAACAGGCAAGTGCGTTTCTCTTATGAAAGAAAAGCCTTTTATCTGCGACGGCTGTGCAAGTGAGCAGAGAGTTTGCTGTAACTATGTTGTATCGGCACACCAAAGGCACAAGGACAGAATCAAGGTGATTATCGTAAACGAAGAGTTAGGCTATTGATTTAACATTTTATTTTGCGTAATGTATTGGGGGGAATATGTATGTGGTTTGTTTTTGCAATCCTTTCATCAATATTCGCCGCTTTGACATCAATACTTGCCAAGGTGGGAATTGAAAATGTTGATTCTAATCTTGCTACTGCTATAAGAACTATGGTGGTAGTAGTAATGGCTTGGGCAATGGTATTTATCACCAACGCTCAAAGCGGAATTACACAGATAGAGAAAAAGAGTTGGGTCTTTATTATCCTTTCGGGAATTGCTACGGGAGCGTCTTGGCTTTGCTACTACAAGGCACTTCAAATCGGTGAGGTGTCAAAGGTTGTGCCGATTGATAAGCTCAGCGTAGTTATCACTCTCGTTCTCGCTTTCGCATTTCTGCACGAAAAGTTTACACCGAAAAGTGCTATCGGTGCTGTCCTCATAACCGCAGGTACACTCGTTAT
Organism: Eubacteriales bacterium; assembly: GCA_029219885.1. GTDB lineage: Bacteria > Bacillota > Clostridia > Oscillospirales > Acutalibacteraceae > Eubacterium_R. The sequence continues at coordinate 11,457 of JAQXUH010000035.1, forward strand.
GGTGCTTTAACAGAATATTACATAAAAAAGCCGACTGCTCATTGAACAGTCGGCTTAAATATTACCTTTTATGCGGTAAGAAGATTATTCGCAAACAAGGAGACCATAGCCTTTATCTCTCTTGTAAACAATCTTCGTTTCGCCGTCAAGACCTAAATATACAAAGAAGCTGTGACCTAACATTTCCATTTGAACGATAGCCTCGTCGTCGGTCATCATATTAGGCGAAATCTTTTTCGTCCTCTTAATCTCCGCAGAGGAGGCGTCATATTGGTCATAATCTTCCATTGAAATATCTCCCTCTAAAGGAGCGAATGCGTCGGCAATCTCGTCGATACCGCCTTTTCTCTTTTTATCTACAAGGTAGGTCTTAAGCTTTCTGATTTTCCTTTTCAGGTCGTCAACAGCCATATCAACAACAGGCTCAATTCTGTCTGCTCTTGCCTCGCCTCTGATAAAGGAGCCTACGTTCATAACCGTTATATCGCATTTATATCCGTCTCTCACCTTAGTGAGTGTAACGCTGAATGAAGCAGCGTCAGGGAGCATTTTCTCAATTCTCTTAAGCTCCTTGTCAATGCCGTCTTTCGTTCCTTGCTTAAGCTCAAATCCGCGTGCTGTAATGTTAATCATAAAATCATTCCTTTCTGTGCTGATACAGGAAAATGGGTGCTTCTCCTGCACCTTAATTATACACCATATGTAAAATAATAAACAGTATTTACTTTTTACTGTTTTTTTGGTATAATATTAGGCAGTGATTTTGTGAGGACTGCATATTATGGCTAAGAAAAGAAGAAACGTCTTTGACAAGCTTAATACTCTTTTGTTTGGTAAAGATTTAAGGGTGACTGAGGGCGAGCCTTATACTGAGGTCAGGGAGTTTGATTTTTCTTCTTATCTGCCGCTGGATAACTATATCCGCAGGCAGTCTATACCAAATGAAAATGTTTTTGACATTCGTGCTTTCGGTGCAGATGTCAATAATGAGGACAATGCCGAATATATCAATTCTGCCGTAGAGAAAGCAAGTAAATCTCACGGCGTTGTTTTGGTTGACGGCGGAGAATATGTTACAACTGCCGTTACATTAAAATCTGATGTAACGCTTTTTATTTGCGAAAATTCCGCCATTTGCTCCAATAAAACAGGTAAAGGCTATGGCGATAAGAAGGCGATTTTGTACGCCGACTCAGAGAAAAATATTACCCTTACAGGCGGCGGAAAAATTAAAGGCAACGGCAATCTTTTCGGCAGAAAACCTGTGGCGGATAAAAATAATACAGTACCTCCTGAATATATTGATGTTATTGAAATGAGACAGGACTACAGGTCACAGCTTCGTTTTGCTCATCCTAGCAAGTACGGCGGACTGATTTATTTCAACAATTGCGAGAATGTCAAGGTTGATAATTTTATACTTGAAAACAGTGCCTATTGGACTTTTAAAATTTCCAACTGCAAGAATTTAGATATAGAAAATCTCGTGATAAATAACAATCGTAACGTGGCAAACGCCGACGGAATTGATATTGCGGGCACAAGTGATGTGAGGATAAATCATTGTTTCATTTCAACTGCCGATGACGGCATTGTTATAAAAAACGCAAATTGGCTCGGCAATACAGGACCGATGAAAAATATTACCGTCACCGACTGCGAAATCATCAGCAGAACTAACGCCTTTAAGGTGGGTACGGAAACAACCTTTGATATCAGCGATATTACTGTTACCGACTGCAAATTCCTTATGACTGACGTATATCCCGGAGCAGTATCAGGCATTTCTCTTGAGGCCTGCGACGGAACGATTTTGTCAAATGTGAAAGTTAAAAATATCGATATGAACAGATGCACCTGCCCCATATTTATCCGCTTGGGAAACAGGAACAGAGCAGCCGAGGTAAACAGCCAAAGTGCTAATATTATCGAGTTCGGCGGTAAAGGTAAAAAAGGCGGAACTTCTGCTAAAAGCACCTTTGATATGAAAAGCAGAGTTAAAAATATCACCATTGAAAATGTTACCGCAAAGGGTGTGCAAATTCCCATAATAATTGCAGGCTATAAGCAAAAGGGTAAGATTTTCAGAGTGGAAAATATAACGCTGAAAAATATAAATACGGAATATGACAATATTCCCGAAACTGCTGACAGGCGACTTTTTATTCCTGAATATGCCGACGTTTATCCTGAAAGCTGGCGTTTCAGAAATCTGCCGTCCTACGCTCTTTGGATGCGTCACGCAAAGAATGTTAAGATTGAAAATTTCACCTGTATTCACCCTCATCCTACTTGGAAAAAGGAAATAATCGCCAAGGATGTCATATAATGTGCCTTATTAACTTTTTATTTACATAAGTTTTTTCTTTGTTCACAACAATTAAATAATTTTGTAATTTATGAACAGTATAGTTACAAGTGTCAAGGGAACGACGCAAAAGCGTTGACATCTGCAAGAGTGCATCAAGGGATGTCGGTAAGGTTTCTAAGATATGCACAAGATACTTTTTCATAATTTTCTCTTTCTTAAAGGAAAACCGTCGGTGAGGGCCGGCGGTTTTTCTTTTTGCATATATTATATTTATAGAATATTTCCTAAGCTTACCTTTTGATTTTCTCTTATAATTTTAATTTGGTTTTTCACCGCAGTAAGCTCATTTTTTAAATCTTCACTTTCATCTTTTGCCATATCCTCAAGGGAATATATTACTGCCGCTGCCTCGTCAAGTGCTCCGTGGTCTATCATTGCGGTAAGGTATGGATATTTTTTGTCCCAATAAGCTTTGAGATTTTTACATATCTTTTCAGCGTTTTTAAAGTCCTCTTTTTCTGTACATTCTATGGCATCATTAATCATCGCAGTTGTGTCCTTATACATTCTTTCAACAGTATATTGCTCAAAGGTGCAAAGAGAAATGCACAAAGCAAGAAGTCCCAAGGCAAGATATACTCTTTTCATTTCGCATTCTCCTTATCTATCAGGTAGGTGTTGCCGTTATCGTCTATGGTAAGGAGCATTATTTTTTTAACATCCTTGTTTACAGTCTGCAAAATAAGCTCTATTTCTGAGCTTTTTATTTTGTCCTCGTTAAAATATTCGCAGACAGGCTTTCCGTCCATAACTATGGTTATAGGCATACCTTTTTCCTCAACTGAAATATTCACGTCGGCTGGCGTCAGCGGTTTACATTCCGCTTTCGGCAAAACAGATATAGAACCATTAGTTTCAATAACTGCGTCCTCAACCTCGCTAAGGTCGAATATATCCTTTTGCCTTAACGCATCTACAATATCATCTACCGTAAATCTCAGCTCTCTCAGTTTTTTTTGGTCAAGCTTGCCTTTCCTGATAATGAAAATCGGTCTGCCCTGAATAAGATTCCTGAATTTCAGGCTTTTCATAGAAAGTGCCGCCACAAGAATTTCCATACTGATAAAAAGCATTATGGGTACTAAGCAGTTTGCAAGCGGCATTGAGTTTTCCTCAAGGGGAATAACCGCAATTGCACTAAGGAGAATAGTTATTACAAGCTCGTGAGGCTTAAGCTCGCCCACCTGACGTTTGCCCATTAAGCGAACTGCAATAATTACAAAAAAATATATTATAAATGCCCTGATAAAAGTAACTGTCATAAATATCACCTGATATATTTTGTGAAAATTTATCCGAAATATTATTCTGCAAATTTAGGGGCATACTAAATTCGGTGATAAATAATGGAAAAACTCTTTTCCGATTATGAAAGCAACAAGAAAAAATTCGAGGAAGATTTCAAGGACTGCTCCGATTTTCTGCTTAGAGAGGGAGAAGTGTGCGGTGTGAAATGCTTTTTTGCCGTAATGGACGGCTTGGTAGATTCACTTCAGCTGACGCAGATGATAGTTTCTCCTATACTGAAAAGGGAAGCAGGCTTTGACACAAAAAAAGAACTGTTTGACGAAATAAAGCTCAAAATAGTAAATTCGGTGGAAATGAACGAGGCCGAAAGCTTCGAGGACTGCTATTATTTTTTAATGAGCGGTTTTTGCGTATTTGTTCTCGACGGCGTTGATACGGCACTTGCCTGTGGTATTCAAGGTTGGGAAAAGCGGTCAATAGACGAGCCGTCAAACGAGAATAATGTAAAGGGTGCCAAAGAATGCTTTACCGAAACGCTTAATGATAATAAAGCACTTATCAGAAAACGGCTGAAATCTCACCACTTAAAGCTGAAACAGTTAAAGCTCGGCACCGCCGCCAAAACGGCAGTTGTTATTGGCTATGTTGACAACAGAGCAGACGGCGAACTTGTGAGGGCAGTTGAGGAAAGGCTCTATAAAGCAAATTTCAACACAGTTGCCGATTACGGCGAGCTTGTCCCGTTTGTTGATACGGATATAAAAACCTTCTTTTCAAGTGTGGGAAATACGGAAAGACCTGACGTTGCCGTTTCAAAGCTCCTTGAGGGCAGAATTGTTATTCTTGTTGACGGCACGCCTTTTGCTATTTTCCTGCCTGCGTTATTTTCCGACAGCTTTCAGTCAGTTGACGATTACGACAATCCGCCGTTTTACAGCGGTTTCATCAGGGTGCTCAGGTATTTCAGCTTTGTGCTGTCAATTTTCCTGCCCGGAATGTATGTAGCCATAGGTACATTTCATCAGGAGCTGATACCCACGGGACTGCTTTTTTCCATAGCAAGCGAGGAAATAACTACTCCTTTTTCCTTAATGACAGAGGCGATAATGCTCCTTGTCCTTTACGAGATTATGCGAGAGGCAGGACTAAGACTGCCCAAAGCAATCGGTCACGCAGTTTCAATTATCGGCGGTATTATTATCGGTGAAACGACGGTTACGGCAGGTTTAATCGGTGCACCTATGCTGGTGGTTATCGCAATGACCGCCATTTCGTCTTATGTGGTTTATCCGCTGTATGAAAGTGTTTCTGTTTTGAGATTTATATTTATTATTGTAGGCGGACTTACGGGAATGTACGGACTGATAATCGGCGGTGCGGTTTTGTTTATCAACATCTGTGCTCTTAATCCTTTCGGCGTACCATATTCCTCGCCTATATCTCCTCTTGATTTTCATTCGTTAGGAGATATTTTCTACCGCGAAAGCTGGAAAGAATTATCTAAAAGAAATGTCAGAGTTGACAGATTGAGAGGTGCAGATATTGACATCGAAAACATCTATAAAAACAGCAAAAAGAAATAAAATTTCGCCGCAGCAGTTATTCTTTCTCCTTTATATCAGCCGAGTTGTGGTGTGCCTGACAGACGCTCAATCGGTAACTTTTTCAAAAATCACAAGTGATATTCTTGTGAGCATTGTGCTGTCCTTGGGGCTGACGCTTTTGCTGTATCTTCCTGTAATTTACTGCCGTAAAAAAGGCAAAAGTCCTTTTGATATCAAGTGGCTTGGAGCTTTGTATTCGCTTTTTTTCATCTTTTCCGCAGGACTTAACGTCAGCAGATTTTCCTATTTTGCATCTACTACCCTAAATCCTGAAACTCAGTCCTGGGTGTTTGCATTTTTTATTGTCCTTTGTGCCTGCTACTGTGCAATGCTCGGTATTGAGGCACTTTCGAGGTTTTCATTTTTCGCCTTTTCTTTAATGATTCTTGCCGTTGCCGTTATACTTGCAAGCAATGTTAAAAGTTATGAGGAAATTAATCTTTATCCTGTGATAAACAGCAGTAAAAATACGATTTTTCTCAACACTCTGACCATTACTTCCAACACTATTGAGGGAGCAGTTTTTCTCTGCCTTGCGGACAGGCTGAACGCTCCGAGCATAAAAAGCTTTGCGTCATCTATATCAGCGTCATTTTTTACTGTTTTTGTTCTGTTTCTTTTTATGATTGGAATAATGGGCGACAGTGCCGCCGTTCAAAGCTTTCCGCTTTATTCAATGTTTCAAATGTCAAAAATTTCTTCATTTGAAAGGCTTGATATTCTTCACATTTCCTTTTGGGTTATGGCAGTTTTTGTTAAAACAACACTGCTGATTTACTGTGCTAGTATATCTGTTAAAAAGTTTAAAATGAAAAATAAATGTATCTTTTTTGCTCTTTGCACCTTTGCGGTTTGCCTACTGCTGATAAATACAGGTATCAGCCAGAATGTAAAGCCGGTGTTTATTATAGTGCCGTTTTTGATTTTCTGTGTGATTATTCCGCTTTTGACCTTGATATTTAAAAAGAAAAATAAAGGTGATGACCTTGTTAAAAAATTTTAAAATATTTTGCAAAATCATCACGATTCTCCTTGCGTTCTGCCTTGTCTTTTCAGGCTGCACAACCTCAAGACACCTTAAAGACCTTGTTATTGTTGAGGGTATGGGAATTGATGAAAAAGACGGCAAAATCAATATTACCGTACAGACCTTGAATGTGGGCATCAATAACGCATCTCAAACGCCACAGGGAAATATGACAGTCAACACTCAAAAAGAGGGAAGCTCTATAACCGACTGCCTGAATAATCTTTCAAAATCTCTTTCAAAGCGTATGTTCTTCGGTCAGAACAAGCTGATTGTTATCGGCAAATCGGTGGCGGAAAAGGATATTTCTCAAAATCTCGACTACTTTATGCGTTCTTCCGATTCTCGTGCCGATGTTGCATTGTGCGTTTCAAATTCGTCGGCAAAGGATATTATCGAAAGCAAGGAAAATGATGCATCCGTTCCCTGCGAAAACATTTTGTACCTTATTGAAAATAACGAAAAATCAGGACTTAGTGCTCTCATAACTGCTGAGGAAGTAATCAATTTTTATTTGGACAAAACCTCCGACATCTATCTTCCTGTTCTTGAAAAGAAAAAGGACGAAAGCGTCAGAACAAACGGTATTGCTCTTTTTGACGGCGGACGGCTTGTTTCAATTACAGATGATGACGAAACGGCAGGCTTTGTTATTATGCTGTCGAAGGCAAAGGATATCTACATTGAGGTTGAGGATGAAGCACTCGGTGAAATCGGAGTTAAGCTTTCTCAAATCAAGTGCAAAAAGTCAGCAAAGGCTGTTAATTCATCGGTGGTTTTCACCGCTTCTGTGTCAGCGGATATGATAATCGACCAGGCGGAAAACGGCGTTGATACATCAATGGACAGCGAAAAGGCGGCAAAAATCTCACTCCTTGCGGAAAAAGAAATCTGCCGTCTGTGCGAAAAAGCGTTTAACCTATGCCGTGAAAGCAACAGCGATGCGTTAAGAGTAGGAAAGTATCTTGCAAAGGACGACGCCGACGCTTACGCCTTAATGTGTAATGATTGGAAAAAGTATTACAAAAATTCTTCTGTTGACACATCTGCAAAAATCAACCTTAAAAAAATCAGCGACAATACTCAATTAGAGTAATGCATTCACGAAAAACAGTATTCAAATCACTGCTGCTGATTTTTCCTGTATCTGTAAAGCAAATAATTGCAGGAATAATAATCGTCACCGCAAAGATAATTGCGTAAAGTATTATTGCTTTTTTCAAGTTCTCACCGCCTTGACTTTATTGTATAATTTATGTATAATAAAATAATAGCTTTACTATTTAACGGCTTTTTATTGTCAGCTATTGCAAAACTATTTCAGGAAAGGAGCACATTGTATGCCGACAAATTATATTTCACCTATCTCAATGGACGCTCTTTCAAGCTTATGCTCTGAGCTTGATAAGAATAACTCGATTAAAGCCTCTGATTTTGAAAAATACCATGTTAAAAGAGGACTCAGAAACGAAGATAATACAGGCGTTATGGCAGGCCTTACCCGTATATGCTCGGTAGAGGGTTATTATATTCTTGACGGCGAGCGTATTCCAAAGGACGGTAAGCTTTCATACAGAGGATATGACATAAACGATATCGTAAATGGTTGTATTAAAGATTCACGCTTTGGCTTTGAAGAGGTTGTATGGCTTCTTCTTTTCGGCAATCTTCCTACCGAAAGTCAGCTTCTCAGCTTGAGAGAGGTGCTGGCTGAATGCCGTGCACTTCCTGATGAATTTGTGGAAGACGTTATTATGAAAAACGCATCAAAGGATATTATGAACAAAATGGCAAGATGCGTTATGACGCTTTATTCCTTTGACGAAAATCCTGACGATATATCTATTCCTAATGTTCTTCGTCAGTCACTTCAGCTTATCGCTCAAATGCCGACTATTATGAACGCCGCATATCAGGTTAAACGCCGTTCATTTTATAACGAAACAATGTTTTTGCATCCTATCAGGAAAGAGCAGTCTACTGCCGAATATATTTTAAATCAGCTTCGTGATGATAAGAAGTTTACAGATGAGGAAGCAAAGCTTCTTGACATCTGCCTTATGCTTCACGCTGACCACGGCGGCGGTAACAACTCCACATTCTCCACAAGAGTATTGACCTCCAGCGGTACCGATACATACTCGGCAATTACCGCAGGCTTCGGCTCTCTTAAGGGACCTCGCCACGGTGGTGCAAATCTCCGAGTAGCAAAGCAGATGACTGAGATTATGGAGTCTGTTCCTGATTCAACTGACCCGTCACAGGTTAAAGATTATCTTGTTAAGATAATGAAAAAGGAGGCAGGCGACGGCTCAGGACTTATCTATGGTATGGGCCACGCAGTTTATACCAAATCCGACCCGAGAGCTGAAATTCTTAAGAAAAGTGCAGAAAAGCTTGCTTACGAAAAGGGCTTTGAAAAGGAATTCAAAACTCTTGAGAATATTGAAAAAATGACACCTGAGGTATTTTCCGAAATCAGAGGTGTTGACAAGGTTATGTGTGCCAATGTTGACCTTTATTCAGGTCTTGTATACAAGGTGCTCGGAATACCTGAAGATTTATATACACCGCTTTTTGCTATTGCAAGAATTGCAGGCTGGTGTGCTCACAGACTTGAGGAGCTTATTTCCGGCGGAAAGATTATGCGTCCGGCTTATAAGAGCGTCAGCAAGTCTCGTGAATTTGTTGATTTAATCGAAAGAAAATAAATTTTAGGAGTGTGAAAAGGTGAAGAAAGTCCTGTCTAGGCTAAGCCTGATAATAATTGCCGTGCTGTCGGCAGCAGGTTGCTTTTTACGTCTTTTCCAGCTTCTCAGATATACAGATAACAATACAGGTCTTGTTACTTCAAACGCAGGTATTTCCTATGCCGTTTATGCTATAGTCGGTGTTGCCGTTTTGGCTTCTGCACTTTATGCCTATTGCCAAAGCGACGGAAAAAGCCTTTCTGCCGTTTCTTCAAGCAAATCGCTTTATGTGTGCAGTATTTTGTGTGCCGTGTCGTTCTTTTATGATTTCGTTCGGCAGAGCTTGAGTGTATACAGCTATTTTGAGGAAAACCGATACATAGAATATAATTACATCGCCTTTGTTATTCTTTCAGCGGTGTCGGCAGTTTTAAGCTGTTTTTATATGGTTATGTGTGCAAAGCGTTTAAGCGGTAATAATTTTAGCTTTAAGAGCTTGGGTGTTTTTCATTTTGCACCTGTGCTTTGGGCGTTTTCAAGGCTTGTAACAATTATGATAAGGATAGTTGATTTTAAGGAGAATACGGAAAGCTGCTGTGAATTTGTATTTCTCATATCATTTATATGCTTTTTCTTCTCGCTTATATGTGCAGTTGACAGGCAGGATAAGAGAATATCAAGGCTCCTTTACTTTTGGGGGACGATGACTTTTTTCTCGTCATTTATCATTTCCGCCTCAAGACTGCTGGTTGTGCTTTTCGGCAGGCAGTTTCTTCTTTATGATGCGTCCTTCTCGTCGATTACATATCTTCTCTGCGGAGTGACGGCTTTGTGTGCCGTGCTCTGTGCTTTAAAAGAGGATAAAAGAATTATACAAAATTAAAGGACTTCAGTTTTGTTTTTAGAGAATTTAAAAACAATCGCTTTGCAGGTGTTAATTCTTTATCTTATTGCAGGAATTGGCTTTGTTACCGATAAGGTGGGAATTTTTAAGCAGGCTGACGGCAAAAGGCTTATCGACTTGCTTTTTAACGTAATACTTCCCATAGCGATTATTCATACGTTTATGACAATGGAATATACCGAGGAGCACGTCAGGGGAATTTTTGTAGCTTTTCTGTGTGCTTTTGCAACGCACCTTTTCGGTATGATTGTATCTAAGCTTACATTCAGGAAAAGGAGCCTTAAGGAGAGAGGTATTTATCATTACGCCACCGTTTTGTCAAATGCTGCCTTTCTTGCACTTCCTCTTGCTAAAAGCGTTATAGGCAACGAGGGCATTTTTTACTGCTCGGTTTATGTTGCGGTATTTAACATTATTGCTTTTACTTGGGGAATCAGCGAGATTTCAGGCAAAGAGGCTAAGATTGACTTTAAAAAGCTTATTTTAAATCCCGGCTCCATATCGGTAATTGTGGGTCTTCCGCTGTTCTTCCTTAATTTGGATATTCCGTATTTTATCGAATATCCAATGGAAGTGGTTGGAAACTGCAATTCACCGCTGGCAATGATTGTTTTCGGTACATTTTTTGCAAATGCAAATTTTAAAAATCTCTTCGTTAAAAAAGAGCTTTATTTCGTTTCTCTATTAAGGCTCATTGTTATTCCGATTTGTATGCTCGGTTTGTTCAGATTATGCGGAGTTAAAGGTGATTTGCTTACGGCAATGATTATTTCAAGCTCTGCACCGGTAGCAACAAATACTGCTATGTACGCTGCAAAATACGATAACGATACGGCTTTAGGCTCGGAGCTTGCGGCTCAATCGTCGGTGCTTTCGGTGATTACAATGCCTGTTATAGTGGCTCTTGCGGCAGTTGTATAAATATAACAACAGGGCTGTTAACGATTTAAAAATTTTTAATTTCTCATTTGTTAAGATTGTAAACTTTGTTTGAAATTAATGGACTAAAGTTGAATTTTTCACTTTTTTTCTGTATAATTCTATATTGAAATGATATATGCAATATTAAGAATTGCAGAGATACTAAGGGTGATACTTATGAAATTAGCAATAGTAATTCTGTCCAACAAGGATTTACCTAATGTCCTTGCTCAGACAAGTGCGGAGGGCTTTATCTCAACTAAGATTGCTACCGCAGGTCAGTTTTTGGAAAGCGGGCAGACTACTGTTCTCTACGGTGTTGACGACGATAAGGTCGACGCACTTTTTGAAATTATAGAAAATAATATTACTAAGAGAGTAGTACGCCGTGAGGGCGTGGAAAGTACGCTGGAGGGCTCGCTTCTCAAAAAGCCTGTTGATGTTGAGGAATTCGGAGCAGTAGGCTTTGTAATTGATGTGGAGCAGTTCAGAAAGCTGTAGCTTTATTAATTTACTATATGAAATTTAAAGGCTTTATCGGAAATGAAAAAACTGTTGAAAGGCTCGGAGCTCTTATGAATTCGGGCCACTTTCCGCATGCTTTAATCATAGAGGGCGAAAAGGGCATAGGCAAAAAGACTCTTGCTTTGGAAATTGCCGCCGCACTTGTGTGCCGTGGTGATGAAAAGCCCTGCTATGAGTGCTCTCAGTGCAAAAAAGCTTTTGAGAAAATTCATCCCGATATCCAGGAATATATTCCGTCAGGTGCCGCAAATTCCTTTCACGTTGAAACGGTTAGGGATATTATAAACGATGCGTATATTCAGCCTAACGAGGCGGAGCATAAGGTTTATATTTTGGCGGATGCAGATTGTATGAATGCTTCGGCACAGAACGCTCTGCTTAAAATTCTCGAGGAACCGCCGTCATATGCTGTGTTCATTTTAACTGCCTCATCTAAAAGTGCAATGCTTGAAACTATACTTTCACGCTGTGTTGCTGTTACACTTGAGGGAGTTGATATTGACGTCGGTGCAAGGCTTATTACAGAAAAGACTGCTGATGTAGATTTTAACACTGCAAGGAAAACTCTTGAAACCTTCAACGGCAATATCGGCAAGGCGATTGACAGTCTGAAAGATACTAAAACCGCAGAGCTTGTGGGCGTGTGCGGTGAAATCTGCAAGGCACTTGCAGGCGGTACCGAATATGACGCACTTAAGGCTTGCTCTGCTCTTCAAAAGGATAGGCAGTCGGTGGTGTTTGTTTGCGATATGCTGAAAAATATTTTCAGGGACGCACTTGTGTCCGACGGCAGAGAGTACATCTCAGGTCAGGCGGAAAGTGCAAAGCTTTTAAAAGAAAGAGTTACAAGGCAGAAGCTTATGAAACTGACAGAAACCTGTACAGAGCTTAAGAAAGCCGCCTTGATGAACGTTAATAATTCACTGATAATTACAGAAATCTGTTGCAGGCTGTTCGACTGCCTGCGTGTGGGCAGATAGGAGGATACATAAATGGCAATAGTTGTGGGAGTCCGTTTCAGAGACACAGGCAAGGTATATTATTTTGACCCAAAGGGCTTTGATATAAAGGAAGGTCAGCTTGTAATCGTTGAAACCGCTAAGGGTATTGAGTGCGGTACTGCTCAGTATTCACCTAAAGAGGTCAGCGATGACAGCATAACCGGAGAGCTTAAGCCTGTTATAAGAATTGCAACCGACGAAGATTTGAAAATCGTTGAAGAAAATAAGAAAAAAGAAGCAGAGGCTTTAAAAATCTGCGAGGAGAAAATCAAGGCTCACAACCTTGAAATGTCCCTTACAGGTGCGGAATATTCCTTTGACGGCACTAAGGTGATTTTTTATTTCACCGCCGACGGACGAGTTGACTTCAGGGAGCTTGTAAGAGATTTAGGCTCAACACTTCATATGAGAATTGAGCTTCGTCAAATTGGTGTCAGGGACGAAAGCAGGATGATTGGCGGACTCGGTATCTGCGGAAGACCTTTCTGCTGTTCAACATTCCTTGACGATTTCCATTCCGTTACTATCAAAATGGCAAAGGACCAGGGACTTTCTCTCGCTCCGGGAAAAATCAGCGGTACCTGCGGAAGATTGATGTGCTGTCTTAAATATGAACAGAACTCCTACGAGCATCTTCATAAAATCACTCCGCCGAAGGGTGCTGTGGTTGATTGTAAAGAGGGCAGAGGAACTGTTGTTGACGTGTCACTTTTAACCGGAAAGCTTAAGATTCAGCTTGACAGTGCACCTGACGGACTTCCTGTTGTAGTTGACCGAGAGGCTGTAAGAGTAGTTAAAGACGGCAAGGCTAAATTTGATAAAAAGAATAAAAATTAATTGATAAACCACTTGATTTTTTTTTGATATACTGTTATATTAAAAAGGCAATAAAGCAATATGGTGTAGGAGGTGTAATAATGGCTTACGCAATTTCAGACGATTGTATTTCATGCGGTGCATGTGCAGCAGAGTGTCCTGTTGGTGCTATCAAAGAGGGCGACGGCAAGTTCGTAATCGACGCTGGTGCTTGTATCGAGTGTGGTGCTTGCGAATCAGCTTGTCCTGTTGGTGCTCCTGCTCAGGCATAAGCATTATTTGCATTTTGTACTTAAGAACAGTCAGTTTGATACCTTAATTCGGTGTCATTGGCTGTTCTTTTTTTGCGTCTTTTTGTATTGGACAAATTTTACAAAAATGAGACACCGCACCTTTAAGTATTATTGAAATCGACAAAATTGATAAAAACAGTTTAATAATTTGAAATGAGTTATTGACATATGTCAGCAATTTGTTATAATACAGCTGTAAACAAAGAGAGGGTAATTTAATATGGCACGACCAAAGAAAACTCGTATCGTCTGCCGTGTTCCCCAAACCGCAGAGTTTAATTCTAACGGCGGTGATACGGTGAATATGACAGTTGACGAATATGAGGCACTGAGGCTAATCGACTATATGGGACTGACGCAGAAAGAGTGTTCACGGCAGATGAGAGTTGCCAGAACTACTGTTACGGCAGTTTACGAAAGTGCAAAGTACAAAATGTCCGACTCAATAGTAAACAACAAGGCAATAAAAATTGACGGCGGAGATTATCAGCTTTGTTCAAACAGCGAATTTTGCTGCGGTCACTGCGGTCAAAGCAGATGCGGTAAATGTAATCACGGCAAATGCGATTTGTGTACAGGCATCTTCCACGAAAAGGGAAGAGAATGTTATCAGTTTTAATCAGTTATTTATTTATATTTTTATCATAATATTTGGAGGTAGAAACAATGGAAGCATGGAGAAGCTTTAACGAAGGCGTTTGGTGCGATGAAATCAATGTAAGCAATTTCATCAAGCTCAACTACACACCATATGACGGAAACGCAGATTTCCTTTCAGGTCCTACTGAGAGAACACAGATTGTTCTTGATAAGGTTAAGGAACTGCTTATTAAGGAGAACGAGAAAGGCGGAGTCCTTGATGTTGACACAAGCAAGGTACTTTCAATTTTATCTCACGCTCCTGGATATGTTGACAAGGACAGAGATATTATCGTAGGCTTGCAGACTGATGAGCCTCTTAAGAGAGGTGTTTCACCTTTTGCAGGCTTCAGAAATACTGTACAGGCTTGCCGTGCTTATGGTTATGAGCTTTCCGACAAGGTAAAGGACGAGTTCACCTACAGAACGACACACAACACAGGTGTGTTCCGTGCATATACAGACACAATGAAAAAGGCTCGTCACGCAGGTATCCTTACAGGACTTCCTGACGCTTATGCAAGAGGAAGAATTATCGGCGACTACAGAAGAATTGCTCTTTACGGTATGGACTATCTTATTGAGCAGAAGAAGCTTGACAAGAAAAAGGTAGGCGAGGCAGACGTTCTTGACGAGGAAACAATTCATCTCCTTGAGGACCTTTCAAAGCAGCTTGATTTTATGAATCAGCTTAAGGGACTTGCACTTGATTACGGCTATGATATTTCAAAGCCTGCTACTAATGCAAAAGAGGCTATTCAGTGGCTTTATTTCGGCTACCTTGGTGCTATTAAGGAGCAGAACGGTGCAGCTAACTCAATCGGCAGAATTGCAGAATTCATCGACTGCTATATCCAGAGAGACCTTGAAGAGGGAACTCTTGACGAAACAAGTGCTCAGGAGCTTATTGATGACCTTGTTATTAAGCTTCGTCTTGTACGTCATCTTCGTACTCCTGAATATAACGACCTTTTCGCCGGCGACCCTGTTTGGGTAACTCTTGCACTTGCAGGCGTTACAGGTGAGGGCAAGTCTATGTGCTCCAAGACCTCATTCAGAGTTCTTCAGACTCTCTACAATCTCGGACCATCAGCTGAGCCTAATATTACTGTTCTCTGGTCAGAACATCTTCCACAGGGCTTTAAAGATTTTTGTGCTCAGGTTTCAATTGATACAGACTCTATCCAGTACGAAAACGACGACGTTATGAGAAGAATGTTCGGCGACGATTATTCAATCGCTTGCTGCGTATCTGCTATGAAGACAGGTAAGCAGATGCAGTTCTTCGGTGCAAGATGTAATCTTGCAAAGGTACTTCTTATGGCTCTCAACGGCGGTAAGGATGAAGTAGGTGCAGAGCAGATTGCACCTGAGGGTAAAGTATTCGACGAGGAAGTTCTCGATTATGATGAGGTTCTTGCTGCTTACAAAAAATACCTTTCTTGGATGGCAAAGCTTTATGTTAACACAATGAATGTTATCCACTATATGCACGATAAGTACGCTTATGAAAGACTTATGATGTCACTTCACGATACTGATGTTGAAAGACTTATGGCTTTCGGCGTATCAGGTATGTCTGTTGCTACCGACTCTCTTTCAGCTATCAAGTATGCTAAGGTAACTCCTGTTAAGGATGACAGAGGAATTATTACAGACTTTAAGGTTGAGGGTGAATTCCCGAAATACGGCAACGACGATGACAGAGTTGACCTTATCGGCAAGGAGCTTATCGACTACTTCTACAAGGAGCTTTGCAAGACACCTGCATATAGAGGTGCAAAGCATACTCTTTCAATTCTCACAATCACTTCAAATGTTATGTACGGCAAAAAGACAGGCTCTACACCTGACGGCCGTAAGGCAGGCGAACCATTTGCTCCGGGTGCTAACCCAATGCACGGCAGAGACGCTGAGGGTGCTCTCGCTTCTCTTAACTCAGTTGCAAAGCTTGATTACGCTTGCTGTCAGGACGGTATTTCAAATACATTCTCAATCACTCCTGACACTCTCGGTAAGGATAATGACGAAAGAGTTGAGCATCTTACTACTCTCCTTGACGGCTATTTTGCACAGGACGCTCATCACCTTAACGTAAATGTTCTCAACCGTGAAAAGCTTATTGCTGCTATGAATGACCCTACACTTTATCCATCACTTACAATTCGTGTAAGCGGTTACGCAGTAAACTTTAACAAGCTTACTCGTGAAAAGCAGGAAGAGGTTATCGCAAGAACATTCCATACTTCTATGTAAGCAATAAATAACAAACGCTGACTTGAAAACAAGTCAGCGTTTTATTTTTTATTTATTCCCAGTATATAATCCGACGAAACATTGTAAAGTCTGCACAATGAAATAAGATGTCTTATGGGCAATTCGTTTGCTCCTCTTTCATATCTTGCATACATTGTTTGTGAGGTTCCTAAATACTTTGCAACCTGTTCCTGCGTTAAATCATTATCTTCACGCAAATCTCGTATGATTTTTATATAATTCATCTTACCACCGAATTTATTATATCAAGTAAAAATATTTACTATTGACTTTAGTAAATTTATTTACTATAATTACTTTAGAGAAATATTTATTAGGAGGATACGTATGAAAAAACTAACATCATTATTTTTATCATTGGTTTTGATGATATCAACTTTCTCAACGAGCAATATATTTGCTTTTGCTGCAGGAACCAATATACGTGAAGCAAAAAGAATATCTTTTGACACAGAGTACAGTGGTAATTTGATTTCAGGACAAGAAGGACAACAATTTGATTTTTACAAATTTGTAGTCCCGGTAAACAGCAAAATCACAATCTCATCAGAATTATATGATTCTCAATGGAATTACTCCTACTACAACATTTATAATGCAGAAGGAGAAATTTTATATGATGATTATGGGACCTACAATAATGCAATCGATGGCTGGAAATTCAACAAGACCTATTCTTTATCAAAGGGAACATATTATTTATCCACTTCAAATTACCATATAAGCGGATGTAGTTTAAATGGTGGGGGTACATATTATTTCAAAATCAAAATCAGTCCAAAATTATCAAAACCTTTAAATATCAAAATATCAAACAAAAAAAGTAAAACTTTAAAAGTATCTTGGAGCAAAGTATCAAACATTACAGGTTATCAAATACAATATTCAACAGATAAGAAATTCAAAAAATCTGTTAAGTTAATCATCGAAAATGACAAAAACGCAACGTCAAAAAGCATTAGAAGCTTAAAATCTAACAAAAAATATTATGTTCGTATGAGGTCTTATATAAAAATAGGCAACAAAAAATATTATTCGGCTTGGTCAGCTACTACTAATAAAACTACCAAAAAATAGTTAAAATAAATGCTCTTGCAATTATACGCAAGAGCATTTATTTTATTGTATTTCAATGGGTTTTGTGTTATTGTAATATTACAAATGATTAGGAGAATACATATGGAAGAAAAGGTTAAAGATTATATAAACACGATAAAAAAGAAAATGATTAAATGGATTATAGTTGAATTGATTACGGAAGCATTTGAAATTGCGGCTTTTGTAATTATTCTGCTTAAGGCTACAAACAACCCTGAAGATTTATCATATCTTGTATTTATACTTATGGGTATGTTTGCTATACTGTTTGGTACAATATTTATCAGCATTAAGGTTAATTTCGGTTCGTTAAAAAATTTTTCCGAAATTTTCTCAATTCAAAACAAATATAATCTTGCTTCGAGAATCTGAAAAATGCAGAAAAGAATTTTGACAAAGGTAAAATCTCTGTTGACGAATTAAACAAGGCAAAAAATGATTACGACAATATGATATCGGAAATAGCAAATAAAATATGAATGATAAAAAAGATTTCCCTGCAAGAAAGCCAAACAGATTAACAAAATTTGATTACAGCAAAAACGGTGCATATTTTATAACAATATGTGCAAAAGACAAAAAGTGTATTTTAAGTAATATTGCAGGACAAATAAAGTCATATACAACAAACAAATACGGAATGATTTTGTGGCAACGCTCATATTATGACCACATAATCAGGGATGAAGATGATTACATCAATACATGTGAATACATAAATAATAACGCTCTAAAATGGTAGGATGATAAATACTTTAACGGAGGTAACA
>JAQXUH010000036.1 GCA_029219885.1 Eubacteriales bacterium
GGTATGCCAATCAGCCTTTTGGAGGCTATGAGCTACGGTAACTGCTGTCTTACGTCGGATATTGCAGAATGTACCGAGGTTTGCGAGGACAAGGCTCTTTACTTCAAAAACGGCGATATTGACGATTTGGCAAAAAAGCTGACTCTCCTTTTAGACAATCCCGAATATACTGCTAATTTCAAAAATCAGGCAGCAGATTTTATCTGTGAAAAGTACAATTGGGACGATGTCACAAAAGAAACCTTAAAGCTTTACGGCGGTGAATAAGATGAAAATTTTGATGGTTAATAAGTTTCTGTACCCAAACGGCGGGTCGGAAACATATATTTTTAAAATCGGCGAAAAGCTCAGGGAGCTTGGTCATCAGGTTGAGTATTTCGGTATGGAGCATCCTGACAGATGCGTGGGAAACAGTTTAAATCTCTACACCGAGAATATGGATTTTCACAATTCCTCTGCTGTTGACAAAGTAAAAATGTCGCTGAAAACAGTTTACTCTAAGGAAGCAAGGGACAAAATGCTTGCTGTTTTGAAAGATTTTCAGCCTGACGTTGTTCACCTTAATAACTTTAATTTTCAGCTCACACCGTCGATTATTTATGCAGTTGACGATTACAAAAAAGAAACGGGCAGAAATGTCAAATTAATTTACACCGCACACGACTATCAGCTTGTGTGCCCAAATCATATGATGCGAAACCTTGACGCTCACGAAAACTGCGACAAGTGCTTAGGCGGTAAATACATTAACTGCACCAAAGGAAAATGTATTCACTCCTCTGCCCTCAAAAGCCTTTTGGGAAGTGCTGAGGGCTACATATATAACAAAAAGAACACTTACAAAAAAATTGACAAAATCATCTGTTGTTCGGCTTTTATGGAAAAAGCACTTGAAAACAACCCTAACCTTAACGGCAGAACAACAGTATTGCATAATTTTGTTGATAAAGAAATTCCCGAAAATACCGAGAAAAAAGATTATGTCCTTTACTTCGGCAGATTCGACGAGGAAAAAGGAATTGACACGATTTGCCAATGTGCAAAAAGACTGCCTGATGTTAAATTTATTTTTGCAGGCAAAGGCAGTAAGGAAGACTTTATAAACTCAATTGACAATATTGAAAATGTAGGCTTTAAAACAGGAGAAGACCTTGACCGCCTTATTTCCGAGGCTGCATTTACAGTATATCCAAGCCTATGGTATGAAAACTGCCCTTTCTCTGTCCTCGAGAGTATTTCTCTGGGAACACCTGTTATCGGTGCGAACATCGGCGGTATTCCAGAGCTTATAGATGACGGCAGAACAGGTATGCTTTTTGAGGCAGGTAATGCTGATGATTTAACTGCAAAAATCTCCAAAGCCTTTGAGGATAAGGAGCTTTGCAGAAAAATGGCAGAAAACTGCAAAGAAAATTCCTTCCTGTCATTAGACGAATATACAGAAAAATATCTTGAAATCATCAATTAAATATAAACAAATAAACCGAAAGAGTGAACACAATGGCTAAAAAACTTAACGGAACAGTAATAGTTACATACCGCTGCAATGCAAGATGCAATATGTGTAACAGATATAAAAAGCCCTCAAAGCCTGAGGAAGAGCTGACTGTTGAAACAATCAAAAAACTTCCGCAAATGTATTTCACCAACATTACAGGCGGAGAGCCTTTTATCCGTGAAGATTTAAAGGATATCGTTAGAGAGCTTTATAAGAAAAGTGACCGTATCGTTATTTCCACTAACGGCTTTTTTACAGACAGAATTATTGATTTGTGCAAGGAGTTTCCTAATGTGGGAATCAGAATTTCCATTGAGGGTCTTGAGGAAACGAACAATAAAATCCGCGGTCTTGACGACGGCTTTAACAAAGGCTATACAACCCTTAAAAAGCTTGTTGAAATGAATCATCCTGATGTAGGATTCGGTATGACTGTTCAGGACGCTAACGCTAAGGACCTTGTTCCTCTTTACAAATTGAGCGACGAAATGAATATGGAATTTGCTACCGCATCTCTCCACAACTCTTTCTACTTTGTTGAGGCGAAGAATATTATCAAGGACAGAGAAATGGTAGCAAAGGAATTTGAAAATCTCATCAACGAGCTTCTCAAATCAAACTCACCTAAAAAGTGGTTCAGAGCGTACTTTAACCACGGACTGATAAATTACATTTACGGTCAGGAGAGACTTCTCCCCTGCGATATGGCATTTGACACCTTCTTCATTGACCCTTACGGCGACGTTATGCCTTGTAACGGTACTAAGGAAAAAGAGGTTATGGGCAATCTTAATGAAACAGATTGGGACACCCTTTGGAACAGTGAACAGGCTGAAAAAGTTAGGCAGAAAGTTCGTCATTGCGACAGACAATGCTGGATGATTGGCTCCGTTTCCCCTGCTATGCACAAGTATATTCAAGTTCCTGCTATGTGGGTAATCAAGCATAAGTTTTTGAGATTTTTCAAGGACAAGAAATACTCTATGTACGAAAATCAAATTTGCCGTGACTACCGCGACGGAAAAGTTACAAAAGAGGAACTTGACAAACTTTCAACCTGTGATATGAATGCTGTTGTAAACGACGGACTTTCAGACATTTCAAGAGAACAACTTAAAGACAAATCAGGCGAGGAAATCGTAGACGCCGATATTAACAGACAAATGGCGGTTAAAAAATAATGAGAGTTTTGATTGTAAACCCCATACTTTACACAAGTGAAACAAGGGATATAAAAAAAGTAAATACAATCAAAGACACTATGATTTACGATTTGTGCCTGGGTTTTATGGAAAAAGGCGTTGATGTTACTCTCGCCGCCGCAGGAGATTTTAAACCTGTGTGCGAAGAAGAATATCCCTTTGAGGTAGTATGGTTTAAAACAAGACTCAAAAAAATTTTTCCGCCCAACAACCTTCCTTTCTGTCCCGATTTAATGAAATATGTTGAAAAACATCATTTTGACTTAATAATCACCAGCGAGGTTTTCTCTTTAAATTCGCTGATGCTTTCTGTTAAATGGAAAGACAGGCTTATCGTGTGGCACGAGCTCGGAAAACATAATAAAATGATGCATCAAATTCCGTCAAAGATTTGGTACAACATTGTGGCAAGGTTATTTTTCAAGGACACCGAAATTGTTCCGAGGAGCAAGGCAGCTAAAGATTTTATTTCGCAGTTTTGCAATAACGTCAGCGATACGATTATCGACCACGGCGTAAATCTTGAAAAGTTTCAGTACGAAACAGAAAAAGAAAATTATTTTGCCATCAGCTCTCAGCTTATTGAGAGAAAAAGAATTGACAAAATCATTTCAGCCTTTGCAGATTATCTCAATAATGTCGACTCCACCTGCAAGCTTTACATTATGGGTGACGGCGAAGAAAAGGATAATCTTGTGGCTTTAGCAAATAATCTCGGCATATCGGACAGCGTGATTTTTACAGGAAAGCTGTCTCACGACAAACTTGTTGACATTTTGAAGAAAGCAATGGCAATGCTTGTCTATACGAGAAAGGACAACAATATGGTGTCGGTGGTGGAGTCAATCGCTCTTGCCACACCTGTTGTTACCACCTCTGTTCCCTATAATGCCGAATATATAGAAAAGTACAATTTAGGAATTGTTGACGACAATTGGGACTTCAACACACTCAGGAAAATTGCCAACGACAAAAGCTATATTTCAAACTGCCTTGACTACCGCAGTACACTTTCCACCGCTGCTAAGGCAGAAAAATTTATTGAAATATCAAGAACACTCTGACGAGGAATTTATATGAAATCAATATGCTATGTTGTTCCCTATTTTGGAACACTGCCGGGAAAAGCATTCAGCCTGTGGCTTAAAAGCTGTAAAGCTAATCCTACGGTAAATTGGATAATTTTCACCGATGACAAAACCGAATACGATTATCCTAAAAATGTTAAGGTTTGCTACACAACATTCGATAAAATCAGGGAAAGATTTCAGTCCCATTACGACTTTCCTATTGTCCTTGACAGAGGCTGGAAGCTTTGCGACTACCGTCCGGCATACGGAGAGGTATTTGCAGAAGAGCTTAAGGGCTTTGATTTTTGGGGTCACTGCGATGTGGATTTAATGTGGGGCAACATCAGGAAATTTTATACTGATGAGCTCCTTGAAAAATATGATAAAATCGGCTTTCACGGCCATTCCACACTTTACAGGAACACTCCTGAGGTAAACAACAGATACCGCACAATAGTTGATGGCGAAAAGAATTATAAATTCGTTTTTACCGACTCTACCGGTCATTGTTTTGACGAGGTGGGAATGGAGGCAATTTATAACTATCTTGGTATTCCTTATTCACAAAATATCAGCTACGCAAACCTCACAAAATATGAAACTAAATTTCATATTGACCTTATGCCGAAGGAGGATGAATACAAAAATAAAAGACAGGTTTTCACATGGAAAGACGGAACATTAATGCGTCACTATCTCCACGATGAAAAAATATATGACGAGGAATATATGTACATCCATTTTTGGTGCAGGCCTATGTCATATAAAATAAGTGATTTTTCGGATACTGCTGAATATCTCATTTACTCCGACGTCGTAACAGATAAACCTTTTAAGCTTACAGAAAAGCTTATTAAAAACAAAGGTAGAAGTCATCCTGTTGCCTTTTACGCAAAAAGCCTTTGGAAAAACAGGCACAAGCTGACGCCGGAAAGAATTATTTTCAACATTAAAGGCTCTCTTAACAGAGGGAAATAACACCCACAAAGGAACAAGAAATGAGCTTTAAAAGTGCAGTTAAAAACAGCATAAAATCTCATACTCTGTTTGATGAAATCGGCGGATTTATTATTAACAAATCAGGCTATGCAAACAGATATATGAGCGGTATTAACGCTATGTACAAAACTTATACCAAGATTAACAGGAAGTATAAGAATGTACTTAACTCCTCTCATATTGAAAAATACAATGACAAGGATATGAGCAATACTGTTTGGGTATGCTGGCTTCAGGGAATTGATAATGCTCCCGACCTTGTTAAAACCTGCTATGCGTCTATGAAGCATCACATCAAGAATATGGATATTATCGTTCTTGATGAGAGCAATTTATTTGATTACGTTTCGTTTCCCGATTACATTGTGGAAAAATGGAAAAAGGGCACAATTTCAAACACTCATTTTTCCGATTTAATCAGAGTAAATCTTTTAAACCGTCACGGCGGTCTGTGGCTTGACCTGACTGTTTATTTGACAGGAGAGCTGCCGCAGTACATTACCGACGGCGACTTTTTCGTTTACAGAAATGGTTGGTTTAATGATGAAATGATTAATATGGGAAGCTGGCTTATGTACAGCAAGCCTAATAACATTCTGCTTTTAGAGTCGGAAAACCTTTTGTTTGAATATTGGAAAAACAAGAATTTTCTTCAGCAGTATTTTCTTTTGCACATATTCTTCAGAATGGCAACTGAAAAATATCCTGATGAGTGGAAAAAGGTCCCCTATTATAACCAAATCGACCAGCACATTTTAGCTTTTGAAATGAACAGAGCCTTTGATGAAAAAAGATTTAATCAAATCAAAGAAATAACCTCTGTTCACAAGCTTACAAACAAAACTGAGAAAATGGAGTTTGAGAATAACAGCTATTATTCAAGGCTGTCAGAAATTTACAGATAACGTTAAGGCACAGGCAATATGGAGAATATAAAACAAATAGCACCTAAAAAATCTTCGATAAAGGGTAAATCCGGCGGAAATACATACTATGTAAAAAGTATATTTGTTGTTATACTTTTTCTCGTGATGATAGTAATTGAAGTCGGAAACGGACGAAGCTATCACGATGAGGTAATCGGTATTATTTCGGCAGTTTATCTCCTTTTTATGAGGAAAAAAATTGAAAGACGGGATATGATTACCCTTGTAACTCTTGCTGTAGTTGTTGCTATCGGCATAGTTTCAAATTTAGTGAG
Source organism: Eubacteriales bacterium (assembly GCA_029219885.1). GTDB lineage: Bacteria > Bacillota > Clostridia > Oscillospirales > Acutalibacteraceae > Eubacterium_R. The sequence goes on from JAQXUH010000036.1 coordinate 5,971, forward strand.
TAATTTAACCTCGTCAATCTTTTCTATATGCGTTGATATTATTGCAGAAACTAAGCTTATATTTGGTTTCTTTGCAATAAAGTATTTCTTAAGTGACAAGGAAAAGCAGGCTACAATCAATATGCTGCTGCCTTTGTCTAAATTATATACTCTTGCTGCCTTTTCCTGCTCTATAATCTCGCTCTTTACAGATATCGGTATGTCAGGTGAAGAAAGATACGGCATACCATCATTTAAATTTATTTTCTTCCACAACCACCAATATGTTGCGGTATATATGCTCTTTTTCGGTGTTCTCGTATGCAATAAAAAAATGAGTGACACTGAAAGAAAAATTTACTACGCTCTTGCAATTGTCAGCCTTATGCTGGCAACAAAGGCTCCGCCTATTATATTTTCCGTAATATTCATAGGACTTGCCTTTTATTTTAAAAAGCACGATGTAATTTCGCCGGGAGTAATGATACTCGGTATAATTTTGATTGTCACCTTGGGCTGGTACCAAATTGAAAATTACCTACTGAGAGATGACGTTCCAAGACATATTTTCTTTGAGTATTCTTTTAAAACGGCAAATAATTATTTTCCTCTCGGTTCAGGCTTTTCCACCTTCGGCTCGGACCAAGCGGCGAGAAATTATTCAAAGTTATACTACCAATACGGCTTTGACAAAATGTATGGAATGACTCCGGAGGAAGGAATGTTCCTCAGTGATAACTTCTGGGCTATGGCTATCGGTCAGTTCGGATGGATAGGCAGTCTTGTTTACATTTCTGTTTTTGTACGAATTTTTCTTACATTCAGCAGTAACAAATACAGCAATCAGCATAAAGCGTTTTTGTATGCAGCATATATTCAGTATATGATTCACGCAGTAGGCTCTGCTATTCTTTCAAGCTCCGCAGGTCTTATCGGCTTTATGGCAATTGCTATGTTCACATTTTTGGATGACGATACTAAAAAGCGAACTCCGAAATTTAAAATATATTTTTAACCTTTTGATTTAAAAAAACTGTAAGGCGTGTTCATTATGGAAACCACATCAGTCACTCCGCCTAAAAAATCTGCTATAAAAAGTAAATCCGGCGGAAATACATACTATGTAAAAAGTATATTTACTGTTATACTTTTTCTTGTTATGATTATTATAGAAATTGATAACGGCCGAAGCTATCACGACGAGATAATCGGCGTTGTTTCTGCTGTTTATCTTATTTTCTTCAGAAACAGAATTGAAAAGCGTGATATGATTACGATTATCACTTTAGCAGTAGTTGTGGCGATTGGATTGGTGTCAAACCTTGTAAGCAACCTAACCTCGTCTCTTTTTTCAATAGGTATTGACGTTGTGGCAATAACAAAGCTGATATTTGGCTTTTTTGCTTTAAAATATTTTTTAAGCGATAAGGAAAAACAGGCAACAATTAATATGCTGCTGCCCCTTTCAAAGCTTTATACACTGGCATCTTTCGTCTGCTCTATAATTTCGCTCTTTGCAGATATTGGTATGTCAGGTGAAGAAAGATACGGAATTCCGGCATTCAGGTTTATTTTCTTTCACTCTCACCAATACGTTGCAGTGTATATGCTTGTTTTCGGTGTACTTGTGTGCAACACTAAAATGACTGATAAAGAGCGTAGATTTTATTATACTCTCGCTATCATAAGCCTTGTTCTTGCTACGAAAGCACCGCCGATTATGTTCTCTGTAATATTCATCGGACTTTCCTATTACTTCAAGGACCACGAGCGTGTTTCTCCCGGTATCGTTATACTCGGTGCAATTCTTATAATAGCCTTAGGTTGGTATCAAATTGAAAATTATCTGCTGAGAGATGACGTTCCGAGGCATATATTCTTTGAATATTCGTTTAAAACGGCGAATCATTATTTTCCTCTCGGCTCAGGCTTCTCCACCTACGGTTCGGACCAAGCGGCAAGAAATTATTCAAAGCTATACTACCAATACGGCTTTGACAAAATGTACGGAATGACTCCTGACGAAGGAATGTTCCTCAGCGATAACTTCTGGGCAATGGCAATCGGTCAGTTCGGATGGATAGGCAGTATCATTTATATTGGCGTATTCGTTAGAATATTTAAGACATTCAGTAATAAAAAGTATAACAACCAGCGAAAAGCCTTTCTCTATGCCGCATATCTGCAATATATGATTCACGCAGTAGGCTCTGCGATTCTTTCAAGCTCCGCAGGTCTTATCGGCTTTATGGCACTTGCTATGTTTACAGTATCTGACAACGATACGCACAAAAGAAAATCACGGCTTAAAATTCATTTTTAGTCTTACGAAAAGGACGGCTTGATTATGAAAACAGTCAGCGTAGTAATTCCGGCGTACAATGCTTCGCCTTTTATTGAAAAGTGCATAAATTCTATTCTTTCCCAAAGCTTTAAAGATTTTGAGATTGTAGTGGTAAATGACGGCTCCACGGATAATACTTTGCAAATTCTCGAAACTCTGCATAAAAAAGATGAAAGGATAAGAATTATTACTCAAAAAAACGGCGGCGTGTCCTCTGCAAGAAATACGGGACTTAAAAACGCCACAGGTAAATTTGTTACCTTTGTTGACGCTGACGACGCTCTCCTGCCTACAGCTCTTGATGATATGGTGGCTGTTATGGGCGACACAACAGACTTTGCCGTTTTCTCTCACAACGAGGTTAAACTGACCTCTAAGCCACACCTTGAAAAGCCTTGTGTATATAAGGCTGAAGAGCTTGACGAAAAGTTCATCGAGTTTGATAGAGTTATATGGTGGCCGTGGGCTAAAATGCTCCGAAGAAGTGTAATTGAGGAAAATCATCTTGAATATGACACCAGCCTTTCTTTCGGCGAGGATCATATTTTCAACCTGCTTTTTGCAAAGCATATTAAAGGTAATGTGGTTGTTTCCGATAAGGTGGTATATAATTATTACTACATAAGAGGCGGTCTCTGCTCAAAATATTATCCTGATATGAATGAACTTCAAAAGTATATTTACCTTAAGATTGAGGACTATTTCGGTGATATTCCGCGTAAATATCAAAAGCATTATGTAGGCTGTTACTTTAAAGGATGTATGGACTACTATATCGCTTGGTGCGATTTTAAAAACGCAAAGGAAAGAATAAGTGACACAGTAAAGGTTTACAGCGACGTAATTGATGACGAAATACTAAAGGAATACTTTTCACCTAAGCAGTATCAGCTTCTTAAGGATGAGAATTTCGGTAAATTCATATTTGACTACGCACTTCATAACCCTCGACAGACAGTCATCAGAAAAATTCTCAGAAAAATCAGACGCCTGCTTGAAGCGATACTGAAATTTTTCATCAAACTCTTTAAGAAATAAAACGACATATAGATTAAAGGAATTTAAAAAATGGAAATTGCCGTTATAACTTGGTTTAGCAACCTTAATTTCGGAACCGCTTTGCAGGCACAGGCTTTGCAAGATTACTTAAAATCTCATAGCGATACAGATGTAAAGCTCATTAATTATCTTCCGAGTGAAAGTAATATACTCCAATCGGTTGATAAGAAAACGGAGCACATCGTTTTTAAGGTTTTCAACAAAATTAAAGAAAAAATACATAACGACAACGAAATATACAACAATCTTTTAAGCGGCAAATTCAAAAACTTTTTTGAAAAGAAAAAAGAAAATTTTGATGTCTTCATGTCCGAAATTGATTTTACTGAAGAGGTAAGCAGTAAAGAAGATTTCAAGAAAATTGCCGACAGCTTTGATACTTTCATCTGTGGCAGCGACCAGATATGGAATCCTCAAATACTTGATAAAAATTATTATCTTGATTTTGTTCACGGCAAAAACAAAATTGCCTATGCCGCAAGCTTTGGTATCGGCTATCTTCCCGACTATTCAAAGCCGTATATAAAGGAATATCTTTCCGACTTTAAGGCAATCGGGTTAAGAGAAAACACCTGCAAAGATGAGCTTTGTGCAATCACTCAGAGAGACGATATTTCAGTTGTATGTGACCCGACGCTTCTTTTTGATAAAGAGTATTGGAGCAAAAAAGGCAACACAAGCGTTGTTCCGAAAGAGAAATATTTTGTTACTTATTTTCTCGGCAGTAGCTCCATTGTTCCCGACGCTGTAAAGAAAGTTCAGGATACACTCAAAATAAAGAATGTTGTCCTGCCGTCCACAGAATATACACTTAACATATGCGATAAAGAAAATATTTCCTATGGTCCGTCAGAATTTATTTCGCTTATCGAAAATGCGGAATTTGTTTTGACCGACTCTTTTCACGCTACCTGTTTTTCTGTTATTTTCGGTAAAAAATTCTGCGTTTTGAAAAAGCACAGCCAATCAAATCCTTTCAGGCAGAACAGCAGAATTGAGTCATTTTTAAGCACTCTCGGAATCAGTGAACGCTTAGTGCAAAAAAACTCATCAATTTTTGAGTTTTTAGCAGAAGATATAGATTACGTCAAGGTTTACGAAAAGCTTGACGAGTTCAGGGAAAGCTCAAAGAAATTTATCGAAAGGAATGTTTTTAATGACTGACAAGCCTTGCGATAAAAGCAAATGTACAGCCTGCTTTGCCTGCGTCAACATCTGCCCAAAAAACTGTATTGATTTAACAGTTCAAAACGGAGCATACTATCCGCAGATAGACGAAGAAAAATGCATTGACTGCAAGCTTTGCGAAAAGGTGTGTCCTGCAAACAACAGCCTCGAATTTGCAGAACCGAGTGACGTTTATGCATCTTACGTAAAAGACGAAAACAGCCGTAAAGCTTCAACATCAGGAGGTATTGCGTCGCTGATTTCAAAAAAGTTTATCGAAAACGGCTATCCAGTATACGCAACCTCATTTGGTAACAGCCTTAATGTTGACTTTTGCAGATATGAAAGCTTAACAGATTTGGAAAATGCAAGAGGCTCAAAATATGTCCACAGCCACACAGGAAAAGTGTTTGGTCAAATTGCCGAAGATTTAAAAAACGGCAAGGTGCTTTTTATCGGCGTGCCATGCCAAAACGCAGGACTTTTAAATTATATTAAAGCGTTAAAAACTCCTGCCGAAAATCTGTATACAATTGATATTATCTGTCACGGCTCACCTGACAGAGAGACTTTTAATCAGTATTCAAAATACTTTTTAGGTGAAAAATATAATCTTGCAAAAACCGTAAAATTCAGGAAAGGCAACAATTATCATTTGTCATATCTTGACGAAAAAGGCAAAATAATTAAATCGTCAGCAGTCAGGGACGGTATCTACCTTTCCCACTTTCTTGACGGATATATTTTCAGGGAGAACTGCTATTCCTGTCCCTATGCAAGAAAAGAGCGTATAACCGATATCACCTTGGGCGACTTTTGGGGGATTGGAAGTGAAGCTCCTTTCGACGGTGACAAGACAAACGGAATTAATGCAGTATTGATAAATACCGAAAAGGGCAAAAGCATTTTTAACGATATATCAAATGATGCCGTGTCATACAAAAGGACTCTCAGCGAGGCGGTAAAAGGCAATACTCAGTTAAGAAATCCGGCAGCTGACAACGAATATTCTAAAAAATTCAGACAGCTTTGCAAAAGCGGTAATGCCGTCAGTGCAATGGAAAAGTGCTACCCCAAAAAACTGATACTGATTAAAATTAGGTCTTTTATTCACAGGCACAAAATTTTGTACAGCATTATCAAAAAGCTCCCCTATCTTAAGGAAAAGTTTTAAATTATGAATGCGTTACTCACAACTTTATGGCATCATATTGCGTTGCTGATTAGAGAAAACATTTTAATTCCGCTGATTTTCGGCGTAGCCGTCATAAGCATTGTTGCCGTTTACAGGAAGAAAAGCCGTCACGACTTAACAAAAAAGCAAGGAATTTTTACATTTTTATTTTCTTTCTTTTGGCTTTTTCCTTTTCAAATCACCTTGATTTCACGAATCGGAAAAGGGACTGTCGAACCTCTTAAAGATATTTTCGGAGGCTGGATAATTACAAGAAGTAAATATGCTTTTGAGTTAGGCTGTATCGAAAATGTACTTATGTTTATGCCTTTCGGAATTTTATTCTGTATGCTTCTTATCAGTAAAGGTTGCAACGCCAAAAGAACGCTGTTTGATGTAACGGCTGTTTCGTTTTTAATGACAGCGTTTATTGAAACTACTCAGCTTTTAACTAAACTCGGCACATTTCAGATATCGGATTTAGTCTACAACACTCTCGGCGGACTGATAGGTGCAATACTTTATATTCTCATAAACAAGAAAATTAAGCAGAAAAAAGCGACTTGAACGATTAAATTCAAGTCGCTTTTGATTTTGTATTGTTCTTACCAATAGCCTAAAACGTGCTGCATTACAAGGCTGACAGCTGTAATAGCCATCCAACAGGCAAAGCCCATAGCAATAGGCTTTCCGCCTTTTTTTACGAGATTTACGATATTCGTATTAAAGCCGATAGCACACATTGCCATTGCGATAAAGAATTTTGCAAGCCACTTTGCACCCTTAACAAAATAGTCGTTATACACAGCCGTGAAACCGCTTTCAGGCAGCATTGCAACAACAGTTGTAATAAGTGACGCAATTACGAAATAGAGAATAAACCAAGGGAAGATGCTCTTCATAGAGATTTTTGCACCTTCTCCGCCCTCTTTCTTCGCCTTTCTCGTTCTTATAACGGCAAGGACAAGAGTTATGGGAATAATTGCAAGAGTTCTTGTAAGCTTAACGGTTGTAGCCTGAGCCAGCACCATACCGTTTGTGCCCTTCATACTGTCCCACGCAGACGCTGCCGCAGTAACAGAAGAAGTATCGTTTACCGCAGTACCTGCGAAAAGAGCAAAACCGTCATTTGTAAGACCGATAGCGTTGCCGATGGTTGGGAAAATCAATGCCGCAATAACATTGAACAAGAAAATTACGGAAATTGACTGTGCAATTTCCTCATCGTCTGCGTCAATAACCGGAGCAGTTGCCGCAATAGCCGAGCCGCCGCAGATTGACGAGCCTACGCCAACAAGAACTGATACTTTCTTATCCACCTTAAGCACCTTGCACATAATTGCCGCCACAATGAGAGATGTTGCAATAGTTGCAATAATTACAGGCAGACTTTTTCCGCCTACGGAAACGACAGTTTTGATGTTCAGCGTAAAGCCTAAAATTATAACTGCCCACTGCAAAATCTTTTTTGATGTAAAAGTAATACCCTCTTTGAATTTCTCATTGCTTGAAAACTTCGGGAAAATCAAGGATACAACCATACCGATTACGATAGCGAAAACAGGTGCACCGATTACTTCAAAAGAGAAGCTGCCTATCTCCACCTGTGCAAGAAGTGTTGATATTCCTGCAACTAAAATACAAGGTAAAATTCCTAAAATCTTATTTTTTATACTTTTCATAAAACCTCCTCAATATGTTTTTATCATTTCAAAATCTTTTGATTTCAGCACTTTCAGCAAGTCAGCATTAGTCTTAATTTCAGTATTTGTAATAATACCGCCGCGTGCAAGATTTTTCTCTGTATGGAAATCGGAGCCGGACACCATCAACTTATCATTTTCCTTTGCCCACTGATAAGCCATATCGTTCATATCCTTACCGGTTTTGCCGTTATACACCTCAACGCCGTCGATATAATCAGGATTGCATCTGCGAATACCTACACGGAAAGGATGTGCCTGATACACAAGATAACCTCTGTCCTTTGCTCTGCGGTGAACGCCCTTTTCCCATACAGTCATCAAATTTCCCGAATTATAGAGGAAATCTTCATCAATGCCGTAAATGAGATAGTCATTTGCCGTGCCGTAGTGACGAAGCTCAATACCAAGCAGTACAGTAAAATCATCACCTGCCGCCTTTTTCATTCTCCGATAACCGCTGAGGTAAAAGTCAATCTGCTTTTGGGGACACCAATTAGGCGTAAAGGTCATAGGGCTGTAATGGTCCGTAACAACAATACCGCTGTAGCCTTGCTCCTTATATAGTTTTACAATTTTTTCAGGTTCTACTCTGCCGCAGCGAGATACGCATCCCGTGTGACAATGAAGTTCATACTTATATTCCATAGCATAGATAATACCACAATAATAAAATTTAATCAACTGTATAATTTAAGTATTGACAAAAAAGCAAAAAGCTGTGCAGTTGCACAGCTTTTTTACACACATATATTTATTCTTTCTCAAGAGGTTCGACCTTAAAGGAATAGGACAGCGGTTTGAAGTAGCCGAAGTCGATAAGGTGCTCCTTAGACGGAATAGGTCCGCAGCTGCCTGAGCCTGTACCTCTTACAAAGCCGTCAATGGCAGTATAGGTTGTATTTGTATCAGGCAAATCTTCAATGTGCTTTGCCTCTCTCAGCTGATTGAGGGTAAAGTGATTTGCGTTAAAGCTCATATAATTATCAAGGGCTGTGAACTTAAAGCCTATGCCGTTTTCGTCCTTAACAACGCTGTAACGCACATCTCCCCTATTGCCTGAATCCTGTGGCTTGATATACTTATGAGGCATTGCGGAAACAGTAGTTTCATACACGCCTATAGGTGAATGTTCCTTGAAATCGGAATAATTCTCCTTAGGCCCTCTGCCGTAATACTTAACCTCCTCAAAATTCTTCGGAAGCTCTGCATGAACGCCGAAACGAGGAAGCTGGTCGGTTAAAGGACAAATCTTCTTGAGAGTTGCGGTAACGGTCATTTTGCCGTCGCCGTCGAAGAAATAATCAACCTCTGCCTTGGCAAGAACGAAAAGTCCTCTTGTGACGAAATCATATGTAACAGCTACATATTTCATACCGTCACGGCTCTCAACCTTGCAGGAAGAAAGCTTTGTCTTTGCAGTATCAAGACCGATAATTTTCCAGAAAATAACCATATACTGGTCGTTGTCGAGCCTTCCTCTGTAAATGTGAGGAACAAAACCACTTTCCTTATCAAGCGGCATAGTATTAAGGTATTCGGTGGCATTCTTTCTGTAGCTAACAAGTCCTCTGCCTGTATCAAACTTGGCACTGCCGTTTTTGAATGAAACGTTGATGAAATTACCTGCTGTGCTGATTACCGCAGGATAAGACTTTGAAGAAAATTTTTCAAGCGTTGCGGATGAAACTGAAACCTGCTCTCTTGCAATTTCTCTGCCGTCGGCTTTGCTTGTATAAATAAAGTTTACAAAAACGTCCTTGCTCTTTTGATTGATAAGGTCAGCATTAAGAGAAAACTTAACCTTTTTCTCCGGCGGAATATTCACCTTAATATTGCCTTTTTCCTCGATTTCGCCGTTTACTGCGATTTCATAGCCAATGGAAATGTCGGAAGTATCGGTAAATCTGCGAGTATT
>JAQXUH010000037.1 GCA_029219885.1 Eubacteriales bacterium
AAGAACATTAAATACTGCTACTGCGATTTTATTTACCAAGCTCCTGAATGAGAACACAGTACCCTCAAGTCTTTTGCCTGTTCTCATTTCAATATCGTCAACAACATCCGAGAACATTGCAACAAGAAGTACAGTCATAATGCCCACAGGGAAATTGGTGAAGAAACGAAGAATTGTATAAGTAATTGCACCTGCAACAGTGTTGTAAGGTATAACCCAAATACCCACAACAAAGCAGAGTATATCAGCTATAATGCCGAAAACTGAAACGCCTATCCACAAGGTTTTCTTATCCATTTTTTTGAGGAATACAGGAACGAGAGCCATTGAAAGCATATAAGAAATACCGCTGCCAACCTGAAGAAGAGGAGTTAAAAGTCCTTCGCTTGTGAGCTGAATGTCAAGACCGATTGTATTCTTTATCCAAGCACAAAGCTCATCAATAGGAATTACGCCTGCACAATTCCACTTAGCAAAATACGGCAGAAACATTGCACCCATATTAACGATTGCAGAGAAAAAGGCAGCAATTACAAGGCAGACAAATTTTCTGTCCTTAAATACTATTTTAAGACCGTCTATATACTTTTCTTTTCTAGGTGGAATTTTAATTTTTTCTTTAAAGCCGAAAGCAGAAAAGAACATTGGTATTCCGCCGATGGCAGCAAAAATAAGTGCTGAGAAGAAATAGCCCTCCTTTTGCTGTTCTCTGCCCCAAAGACCTGCAATCGTGAAGAACAGAAGTGACGGCAATACTGAGCCGAGAGAGCCGATAATATTACTGAAAGAAATTGCCTTTACTCTCTTTTTATCCTCTGGGAATACGAGAGGTGTTAAGCCTTGATAAGGAATATCAAGAGCTGTATAGACAGTATAGTAAAGCAAATATGCAATTATTGCGTATACAAAATTGCCCTTTTGACCTAAATCGACAGGAGCGAAAAGCAACGCCGTTACAATAATTACAGGGAAAGACATCCAAAATACATAGGGTCTGCATTTACCCATTTTAGTATTTGTTTTATCAACAATCATACCCATCAGCGGGTCGTTGATTGCGTCCCAGATTTTTGTTGCGGAAAGGACAATACTTGTCATTGCAAGAGAAAGTCCAAGTACATCTGTAAAGTACAAATTAAGAGCTGTTCCCATAATTCCATATATGGTACTCATACCAAACGGAAGCAAAGAGAAAGCTAATATTTCTTTAGTTGTTTTATCCTTTAAATTAACCATTTCGGTTTTCTCCTTTTTTAAAATAGCCTTTTTTATCAATAAGAGTTTTAAATCCATCAATTATACTTTTTAAATAATTATCGGAAATTTTTATTTCAGGAATTGTATAACTCGGTAAATCCTTAATTGCAGTATCAAATATGCGTTCGAAATCATTTTGTCTTTCAGATTTATAAAAAACAATAATCTGCGGTGCAAGATAAATTATGGCATTTCTAATTATCTTTGCAGGAAATGAGGTGCCCATAATATTTTTCCTAAAGTCGCTGACAAAGGAAACTTCACCTGCGAAGCCTGACTTACCCTCTAAGAGATGACCGTTTACCATTTCCCCCATACCGATACCGTTGTGACCAAATTGCACGGTAATTATATTATTTATATCATTGCCGATAGTTGAGCTTTCACCTATAACCGACAAATTCATATCGTTTTGCACTATCGCATTTATATTAAATCTGTTTTCAAGCTCGGTTTTAATATCCATACCTTTGGCACTTGGATTGTAGTACCAATCAACGATAACGCCGTCTTTTACAATACACGGCAGAGAAAGGCATACGGTGCGTATATCGTATTTTTCAATACTGTTTTTTGTAAGGCGGTAAATGGAGTTTATGCAGTCACTCATTTCAAAATGAACAGAGCTGCTTTCAACCTCATCAAAATTAAAATTATATATTTTTGAAATCAAATCATTATTATCAACAATTAAGAATAAAAAGTATTGATACTTTTCATTTAAGATATACTGCTTGGCTTTTCTTCCGCCGGTTGACTCGGCAATATCGCCCTCAATAACCATACCCCATTCGGCAGCCTGCAATATACATTTTTTAACAGTAGTCAAACCTATGTCTGTATGCTCTGTTAAATGTGCTAAAGTGCAGGCACCGTTACTTCTCAATACTTTTAAAATTTCACATAAATTTTTATTCCTTATTGTTTCAAGCGAAACAGTATCAGTCATACATAACCCCCAATCTTTTAACACCCTGTGTCATAAGTTATTATACTATTGTATCAAATTTCTGTCAACCGCCATAAAAAACAAAAAAAGAATGAAGCAGCAAACTTCACTCTTTTGTTTCGATAGGAAGAACATAAATAATACAAGAAGTATTTTTTATTTTTGCTCAAAATGGTTATGTTTAATGATTATTTTGACATAACTTTTATCGTATCAAAGCGTATCAAATAGTATCAAATCGGAACTTATGATTGCTTAAAACAAAAAAATAAAACCTCAAATCCCGCTTAAATAAAGGAAATTTGAGGTTTTATCAGTGGTGGCTCATCCGGGAGTCGAACCCGGGACACCTTGATTAAAAGTCAAGTGCTCTGCCATCTGAGCTAATGAACCGAATACACCCTTAATAATCAGGGTGTGTGGCTGGGGAGGCGGGATTCGAACCCACGCATGACGGAGTCAAAGTCCGTTGCCTTACCGCTTGGCTACACCCCAATAATGGGATAAATAAAAAAAGTGGGGTGGGATATCGGATTCGAACCGATGACCTCCAGTGCCACAAACTGGCGCTCTAACCAACTGAACTAATCCCACCATATATGTAAAAGCACCGAAGTGCTGTTACTGCCCCTAAGAATGTATTAAATTATGTGGCGCGCTGAGAGGGACTCGAACCCCCGACCTACTGCTTAGAAGGCAGTTGCTCTATCCAGCTGAGCTATCAGCGCATATGTGGAGCGGGTGATGGGAATCGAACCCACACGACCAGCTTGGAAGGCTGGGATTCTACCATTGAACTACACCCGCATCTGCAACGGTCATTATTATAACTAATGACCGCCGAAGTGTCAAGTCTTTTTTGAAAATTAATTTATTTTTATTTCAATTTTTTCCTTTGCAGACAGTGAAAACTTCTTAATTTCGGTATCCTGATTAAACACAATAGCGTTTGCAAGCTTTTCCTCAACCTCACGTCTTACGCTGTCACGCAAGCCTCTTGCATTTTTCTTTGAGCCGTAGGCTTCCTTAGCAAGAAATACAGGAACGGAGTCATCATAGACAAGCTCAATAGCTTTATCCTTAAGACTTTCCACAAGCTCGTCAAGCATAAGTCTTGCAATTTTCTCAAAATTGTCGTGGGTAAGCTGATTGAAAATAACAATCTCGTCTACCCTACCGAGAAATTCAGGACGCAAAAATCTCTCAAGAGCTTTCATAGTGACTTCTCTGCTGATATCGTTATCGGTTTTGCCGAAGCCGAGAGAGGCTGAATCTGTTGAGCCTGCATTGGAAGTCATAATGATAACTGTATTTTCAAAATTAACAGTTCTGCCCTGAGCATCTGTTATTCTGCCCTCGTCAAGAATTTGAAGAAGAATGTTGAGAACATCCTTATGAGCCTTTTCAATCTCGTCAAAGAGAATTACGCTGTAAGGCTTTCTTCTGACTTTCTCGGTAAGCTGACCTGCGTCGTCATAGCCGACATATCCAGGAGGAGAGCCGATAATTCTTGACACGCTGAACTTCTCCATAAACTCGGACATATCAAGGCGGATAAGGTTATCAGGACTGTCAAACAGCTCATCGGCAAGACGCTTAACAAGCTCTGTTTTGCCCACGCCGGTAGGTCCTACAAAGATAAATGACTGCGGACGCTTTTTAGGACTAATCTGCACTCTGCCTCTTCTTACGGCGTTTGCAACCTTTTCAATTGCCTCGTCCTGACCGATAATATGAGCCTTGAGATTATCCTCAAGAGATGCAAGCTTTTTAATATCGCTCTGCTCAATTTTAGATGCAGGAATTCCTGTCCAGAGAGAAATAACCTTTGCCAAATCAGCCTCTAAAACCTGATTATCCTTTGCTTTTGCTTCAAGTTCAGGAAGTGTGTTATCTATCTGGAAAATCTCACTCTTGAGCTTTGTAATAAGCTCGTAGTCGATAGTTTCGTTTTCTTCGGGAGCAGAAAGCTTTTCGATATTTTCCTCAAGCAGCTTTTTCCTGTCAAGTGACATTTGATACTGACTGATTGCAGGATTTCTCAAATTAGCACTTGTGCACGCCTCGTCAAGAAGGTCGATAGCTTTATCAGGAAGATATCTGTCAGTAACAAATCTTTCGGACATAGTAACTGCTTTATACACAAGCGAGTCGGAAATATTAACCTTGTGGTAGTCCTCGTAATAATTTTTGATACCAAGGAGCATTTTGTATGCGTCGTCGATAGACGGTTCTTCAATCTTAACAGGCTGAAAACGTCTTTCAAGAGCAGCGTCTTTTTCGATATATTTTCTGTACTCGTTGAATGTAGTAGCACCGATAACCTGAATTTCACCTCTTGAAAGTGCAGGCTTAAGGATATTAGCAGCATTCATTGTGCCCTCTGAATCACCTGTACCTACAAGATTATGAACCTCGTCGATAAAGAGAATAATATTACCCTCGTGCTTGACTTCGTCAACAAGTCCTTTAATTCTGCCCTCAAACTGACCTCTGAACTGAGTGCCGGCAACAAGAGCTGTTAAGTCGAGAAGATAGATTTCCTTATCTGCAAGTCTTGCAGGAACTTCGCCTTTGGCAATTCTGATTGCAAGTCCCTCGGCAATAGCAGTTTTACCGACACCAGGCTCACCGATAAGGCAAGGGTTGTTCTTAGTTCTTCTGCAAAGAATTTGAATAGTTCTTGCAATTTCCTGTTCTCTGCCGATAATGCTGTCGAGCTTGCCGTCCTTAGCACGCTGTGTAAGATTGTTACAGTAGGTATTAAGGAATTTCCTTGTATCGTCCTGAGAGTTCTTCTTAGGACGCTTTGAACGTTTTTTCTGTGAAGAATTATCTGAAGAGCTATCATTATCCTGAGTTGCAAGAGAATTGCCACCGAAAAGGTTGGCAAAAGGCATAGTCTGTGCACCGTCCATATTGTCAGGATTGAACATTTCGCCTAAATTGTCAAAATTAAAGTCGCCCATATTCTCCATAAAATCAGCCATCTGCTCGGACGCCATTTCAAGCTCCTCGTCGGAAATGCCCATCTTGTCAATCATTTGATTGATTGAGCCGATATTAAGCTCTCTGGCACACTTTATGCAAAGGCCCTCAGGAGTGACATTATCTCCCTCCATTTTCTGTATAAACACAACCGCAGGTCTTTCGCCGCAGCGTGAACACATCTGTTGTTTCATTAAATCACCTCGTAATTGCTTGGTAGGTCAGCTTATTTTTCGGAATCGTTCTTTGTCTTGTTTTCCTTAAGCTGACGGAGAAATCCCGGAGCGTATCCGAAAAGAGATACGAAAGCGAGAATTGCAGAGATTACCACCATAATTGTAATAATAACATTATTAAGCTCTAAAGGCTTAAAGAAGTCGATTGAAAGAAGTGCACCGCCGGGACCGATTGCGATAATAGTAATCATAAATGTATAGAATACAACAGTAGCAACCTTACCCCATACCTCAGCGGCAACAGGTCTCATACCCTTTGACATAAGAACTGCACCGCCGATAACCATAAGAAGCTCCTTGACAATAAACAGGAAAAGTATGTACTTCAGCGGTCCGTCCCAAAACTTAACAAGAAGAATAATAACAATAGCCACCTGTGAAAGCTTATCGGCAATAGGGTCAAGAATTTTGCCGAGATTTGACACCATATTAAACTTTCTTGCAATTTTGCCGTCAAAAACATCTGTAAGAGCCGCAACAATCATTGTGATAAAAGCTGCGATATATGACTCCTTAATAAACAAAACAGTAAAAACAGGAATAAGTGCAATTCTCAAAAAGCACATCCAGTTTGGAATTGTATTCCAGTTTTCAAACAAATCGTGAACATTTTCTTTAAACTTACTCATAACAGTACCTCCGTTATTTATTAAGAGTGGTTATTATAGGATTAAAATTATTAACAAAATCAAGTATTGCACTGCCCTCAAGCTGTTTGATAAATTCGTTTTCCTGAGGAGCAATTTCAATAACGAAATCGCTGACAGCACCTAAAAGAAGTATAAACACTAAAGCCTTGAGAAGTGAGAACACGCCGCCCAAAAAGCTGTTGGCCGTAAATACCGGGTGATGCTTTTTCTCTTTATTCTTCTCTCTCTTTTTGTTTCTGTTTTTCTTTGCAATAGAAATTATTATACCAGTTATTGCATAAAAAATCAAAAAAGTCAATACAATTAAAACTAATTTTACAATTTCGGTTGCAACAGGCTGAACAATATTATCTGTAATATATACTGCGGCGTTTTCCGGAGTGAGGGTATTTATCAAGGTTAAATCGGTTTTTCCCGAAAACAAAAAGGAAAATGAGTCCGCCAAATTCTTCAAGCTTGTTGAAATATCCGAAAGCTGAGATGACTCGGAAATGCTTTGGGTTATGCGATTCAGTAAATACTCTCTTATAAATTTATCGTAAATCTGCTGATTATATGCCTCGCCCACATAAAGGGAAAGCGGAACACCTGCAACTACTCTTGCAAGACCCAAAAGCGAAATAAAAAGTCCTTTGCGAAAGCCGAGATAGACAATAACAGCAACAAGTACCGCAAGAAATAAATCTACATAATTCACTTGGTTTCCGCCTCACTTCTGTCGATAAGGGACTGCCTGTGAACGAACACCTCAGAGCCCATACGACATATTGACTTTATGGAATCATCAGTAGTTATACTGCCTGATTTTTCAAGATTTGAAAGCTTTAAAGTGGTGATTTCGTTATCTGCATAAATGCTGACTGCATTAGAAGATGCGGATATTGATTTAACGGTTCCTGTAAGTTTCGTTTCCTTTTTAACCTTGCCGTTGGAACTTATTCTTGCAACAACATTTTCAGTGGAGTTTGCATAGGAATTGTACACAAGCACGAGTTCATTTGACGGCGTAAAGGTGTAGGAAACAGTATTTATCTGCGAATGGTCAAAAACAATTTCAAGCTCTTTTTGATTTTTAACTACTGCAAGATAGTCATCACCTACAACATAAATATTGCTTGAAGAATATTTTAATTCAACAACATTTCCTAAAGGAAGTGTGGTGCTTGCTTTCACCTCGTCGGAGCCTACGTTCATTGTGGTGAGAACGTATTTAAGCTGTGCGTTTTCGCTTTTTACTGTAACAAATGCGATTTTATTACCGCTGTCATTTATTGCGGCGGCGACTATATATCCCTCTGAGGTGCTGTATGAAAGAAGCTCTTTTCTTGTCTTTGACAAAACGTGAACGTCGCACTTCTTTTCGTCTGAGGCACAGGCATAAACAACAGAGCCGTTTTTCGCCACATCAGCACAGAAGATAGTGTTATTCGTCTGCATTTCGTACATTGCTTTGCTTGTGGTATCAAGTCTCATATTCTTTGCACCCTGGTCGTATATGAGAGTGTAGATGCCTGAAGTTTTAAGTATCGGGCTTGAATATCCGTGTTCAAATGAATATTCAGACTCAGCGTCATTACTGTCAAGTACAGTAAAGCTCAAAGGAGTGAGAACGCCTAATTTTTTATTTACATTCTTTATTACAACATTTTTAGAGGAGTCGATATTATAAGGAAAATTCCCCTCGCTGACACCTTGTGAAATAGTGAAATTGCCGTCAGCGTCGGTAAAACGGTCCTTAACGGAATTGATATTGACCTCACAAATTTTCATAACTGCAAGAATGACGATAACAACTGCAATTACAGACCAAATGATTATTTTATTTTTCCTGTCTTTTTTTGCTTTTTTCTCACGTCTTTGCATTTCACGCTGATTGTCAGCCATAATATCACCTGCCTTTTTATATTTTCAGTAATTCACTTTATTAAGATAAAGACCTTGAGGAGGAGCAGTTTTGCCTGCTCTCTTTCTATCTTTTGAAAGAATAACATCCTTAAGGCTGTCTTTTTTTATTTTTCCCTCGGATACGAACAAAAGCGTACCCACCATAATTCTTACCATATTGTAGAGAAAGCCGTCAGCCTCAACTTTAAAATAAACCATATCGCCCTCTCTGTAAACCGAAAAGGCTTTAACAGTTCTGACAGTATCCTCTACATCACTTTTGGAGGAACAAAATCCGCTGTAATCATACGTGCCAACAAACGCCTGTGCCTGTTCGTTTAAGTAGTGGGCATCAATCGGATATCTGTAATGAAAGGCATAATCGGCTAAAAACGGATTTCTTATTCTGCCGTTATAAAGCTTATAAACATATTCCTTTGAGGTGCAGGAATATCTTGGGTGGAAATCAAAATCTGCCTCCTTGCAGTCAATTACTGCAATATCCGACGGCAAATTTGAATTAAGTGCCATAATAACGCCGTCGTTAGAGATATTCATATCGGTGTCAAGAGTCAGGACATACATATTGGCGTGAACGCCTGAATCAGTCCTGCTACAGCCTTTAACATCAAGCCTTTCACCAAACACCTTTTCAACGGCATTTTGAAACACCTGCTGCACAGTTACGGCATTTGACTGCACCTGCCAGCCGTGATATGACGAGCCGTCATATTGAATTGTGATAACAAGTCTTCTCATATAATATCAGCAAAAAAATGGTTGAGTAAAATTATTCCTACAAAGAAAAGAATTACTACCGCAAGAGCACCGTAATCTCTTGCAGACAGCTTCATAACTTTCATTTTTGTTCTGCCCTCTCCCCCTCTGTAGCATCTGCATTCCATAGCGTAGGCAAGCTCATTTGCTCGTCTGAATGCAGAAACGAAAAGTGGAATAAGAACAGGTATAAGTGCTTTGGCCTTATGAATTAAATTGCCTGATTCCATATCGGCACCTCGTGATTTCTGTGCCGACATAATTTTTTCAATCTCTTCGGTGAGAGTGGGAATAAATCTCAAAGCAATTGTCATTGTCATTGAAATTGAATGAACGTCAATTTTAAAGACTTTTAAAGGCTTCATCAACCTTTCAAGTCCGTCGGTAAGCTCAGTAGGTGAAGTGGTATAGGTTAAAAGTGAGCTTATTACCACAAGGACAATTATTCTGACTGACATAAATACTGCGGTCATAATTCCGTCTTGGGTGATTTTCAGCTTACCGAGCTGTACGAGAGGTTCGCCCTCGCCGTAAAAAAGGTTAAGTATTGTGGTAAATATAATAATTACCACAAGTGGCTTTATGCTTTTAAGCACTGTTTTCATAGGTATTTGTGAAATCAGCACAAGAAGTACGCTTGCAAGAATTACTGCCAAAAGCGAAAAAATACTTTTGCATACGAAAATCGCAACAATCAAGGCAACTGTCAAAACGATTTTCATACGGGAATCCATTTTATGAATAACGGAATTTCCCGGGAAATACTGACCTATTGTAATATCGCTAATCATTTTTCAGCACCTCCCGAAAGAAGTCTTTTAACCTCGTCAATTCCCTGCTCAACAGTATAAATGTTAGTTTTGCAGTCAATACCCTGAGCTTTTAATTTAAGGAAAATATCGGTTATTTCAGGAACGTTTAATCCCATTTCTCTAAGCTCGTTACCTCTTGAATAAACGCTCTCAACACTTCCCTGCATCGCAACAGCACCCTTATTCATAACGATAACACGATTACAGAGCTTGGCAACGTCCTCCATAGAATGAGAAACAAGAACAACTGTATTACCCATTTTGTGCTGGTATTCCTTAACGAGATTCAAAATAACATCTCTGCCCTTAGGGTCAAGGCCTGCACAAGGCTCGTCGAGGATAAGTATTTCAGGCTCCATTGCAATAATTGAGGCAATAGCAACTCGTCTTTTCTGTCCGCCTGAAAGGTCAAATGGTGACTTTTCAGCAAATGAATAATCAAGGCCTACAAACTGCATACTCTGCTTAATGCGTCTGTCAATTTCCTCAGCGTCAAGGCCCATTTGCTTTGGCCCGAAAGCAATTTCCTTATATACAGTTTCCTCAAAAATCTGGTACTCCGGATACTGAAAGCAAAGACCTACTGCAAAACGCACCTGTCTGATTTGCTTTCTGTTCTCTTTAGACCATATATCCTTATCGTCGAGGAACACCTTACCGCTGTGAGGCTCAAGAAGTCCGTTAAGGTGCTGAATAAGCGTAGACTTTCCCGAGCCTGTATGACCGATAATGCCCACTAAATCACCTTGACGGACATCAATGCTTACATCGTTAAGAGCAGCAGTTTCAAAAGGAGTACCCACGCTGTAAAGGTATTTTAAATTTTCACAGACAAGATACGCCATTTACTGCTTTTCCTCCGTTTTAGTAATAAGATTTTTTAAAAATTCAACACAATCATCTGCGTTTAAGATTGTTTTGTCGCTTTTAAGTTTCAAGCGGTGAACAAGCTCTGTTGACTGCGGAACATCAAGACCTAACGCTTTTATTTCGTCAACCTTGGAAAATACGTTTTCGGGAGTATTGTCGAGTTTGATTTTTCCGTCGTCGATTACAATTACTCTGTCCGCCTGAACAGCCTCGTCCATATAGTGAGTGATGAGAACGATTGTTATGCCCTCTTCGCGATTAAGCTTTTTTACGGTTTCGATAACTTCACGTCTGCCGCTTGGGTCAAGCATTGCAGTAGGCTCGTCCAAAACTATGCAGTCAGGCTTCATTGCAATAATTCCTGCAACGGCAACTCTCTGTTTCTGTCCGCCTGAAAGCTTACTTGGTGACTTTGTGCGGTACTCGTACATACCAACAGTCTTAAGTGCATCGTCAACTCGCCTGCGACACTCCTCAGGAGGAACGCCGAGATTTTCCACGCCGAAAGCCACATCCTCCTCGACAATAGAAGAAACGATTTGATTGTCAGGATTTTGGAAAACCATACCCACCTTTTTTCTTATATCAAAAATAGAATCATCGTCCTTCGTTTCCTGTCCGTCAACAAGCACCTTGCCCTTCTGCGGAAAAAGAATACCATTTGTCAGCTTGGCAACAGTTGACTTACCGGAACCGTTATGACCGAGGACAGCGGTAAAAGAGCCTTTTTCAATTGACAAATTAAAATTTTCAAGAACGGGAACGAGTACACTTTCCTCATTGTCGCCCTCTACTTCGTAGGCAAAATCTACGTTTTGAAATTCAATTAAATTCATTATTTTAACATCCATATAGCAGAAGAGCCGCAAGGCAGAATTCTGTCCTTTGATGAAAGAGGAAGACCGATTTCGTCAGCCTCAACTCTTCCGCCTTTTTCACTTGTAATAACATCATCTAAAATATATTTCATAACAGAAGCAGAAAGTCCTGTTGTGTATGAATTAAGGAGCACCATTAAAGGCTCGTCGGAAAGCACCTGAGATACGAGAGAAACGAAATCGTAAATACTGTCCTCAAGGTGCCAGATTTCACCTTTTGGTCCTCTGCCGTAGCTTGGAGGGTCAAGAATTACAATATCGTACTTATTTCCTCGGCGGATTTCTCGCTGTACGAATTTGAAGCAGTCATCAACTATCCACCTGACATCTGCGTCTGCAACGCCTGATGCCGCAGCGTTTTCCTTAGCCCACTGAACCATACCCTTTGATGCGTCAACGTGAACAACAGAGGCACCCTCTTTAAGGCAGGCAACAGTAGCTGCACCTGTATAGGCAAAAAGGTTTAAAACTTTAACATCATCGCGTCCTGAATTACGGATAACCTCTCGTGTGAAATCCCAATTTACTGCCTGCTCCGGAAAAAGTCCCGTATGCTTAAAGCCCATAGTTTTGATATTAAAGGTCAGGTCCTTATATCTGACCTGCCACTGTGCAGGAATATGGTTGAAGGTCTGCCACTTTCCGCCACCTGTTTTTGAACGGATATATCTTGCGTCAGGCATATACCATTGCTTGCACTTCTTTTCGCTTTTCCATATTACCTGAGGGTCAGGACGAATAAGAATTTCTCTCGTCCAGCGTTCAAGCTTTTCGCCGTTTGTACAGTCGATAAGCTCATAATCTTTCCAATCCTTTGAATATCTCATATGGTAAAATCCTTTTAGAAATAAA
Organism: Eubacteriales bacterium; assembly: GCA_029219885.1. Taxonomy (GTDB): domain Bacteria; phylum Bacillota; class Clostridia; order Oscillospirales; family Acutalibacteraceae; genus Eubacterium_R. Next base: position 12,154 of record JAQXUH010000037.1, read on the forward strand.
TAATTTTTACGATAATCTTTCTCTTACAACCTGTGCAATATCGTTGCCCAAGGCTGTTATATGCTCTAAATCTCTGCCCTCAAGCATAATTCTTATAAGCGGCTCTGTTCCGCTGACACGTACAAGAACTCTGCCCTCACCGTGAAGCTCCATTTCCGCCTGCTGAACAGCAGAGATAATATATTCATCATTGTTATATTTTTTCTTACCCTCGTCGGAAACCTTAACGTTAATCAGCACCTGAGGGTAAACAGTCATTATTTTTGCAAGCTCGCTGAGACTTTCGCCTGATTTTATCATTGTTTCGATAAGCTGAACTGCTGAAAGCTCGCCGTCGCCTGTTTTAGCATAGTCAAGGAAAATAACGTGACCGCTTTGCTCACCGCCTATATTACAGCCGTCCTTGAGCATTTTTTCAAGAACATATCTGTCGCCTACTGCGGTTTTAGCACAATTTATATCGTTATCCTCGCAGAATTTGAAAAAGCCCATATTGCTCATTACAGTAACAACGGCAGTATTTTTGGCAAGTCTGCCCTCGTCTTTCATACGCTTTGAACAAATAGCAATAATCTTATCTCCGTCAACAAGCTCACCGTTTTCGTCAACTGCAAGCATTCTGTCAGCGTCGCCGTCAAAGGCAATTCCCAAATCGAGAGAAGCGTTACGAACAAAGTGCATAAGCTCCTCAGGATGAGTTGAACCGCAGTTTTTGTTAATATTCGTGCCGTCAGGAGTGTCAGAAAGCATAATGCACTTTGCACCTAAAGAAGTAAAAATCTCTTTAGCACAAACAGAGGCACTGCCGTTTGCACAGTCTATCGCAACAGTCAAACCGTCAAACCTGACGTCTGTTGTTGACACAACGTGCTCAATATAATCTTTAACGGCTGTTTTGCAGTAAAGCCTTGAGCCGATTGCACCGCCTGTAAGCACAGGAATTTCCTCTGAATTATCAAGGATAACCGATTCGATTTCATCCTCAACAGCGTCATCGAGTTTATATCCGTTACCCTGAAAAATCTTTATGCCGTTATACTCGCAAGGATTGTGGGAGGCGGAAATCATAATGCCTGCCTCGCATCCGTACCTTTCGGTAAGAAAAGCCACAGCAGGAGTAGGAACAACGCCCACTGAAAGCACATTACAGCCCACTGAACACAAGCCTGCAGTAAGTGCCGCTTCAAGCATATCACCTGATGCTCTTGTGTCCTTACCGATAAGAACTGTAGGCTTTTCGGACTTGCTCTCCTTAAGCAGTACCATTGCTGCGGCTCTGCCAAGATTTAATGCAAGCTCCGATGTTAAATCAACATTAGCTTCTCCTCTTACACCGTCTGTACCGAATAATCTGCTCACAAAAAACAAACCTTTCAAAGTTATTTTATATTAAAGCAAAGACTGCTGTCCGTCCTGCTCAATACCGAGATGCTTATATGCCAAAGCTGTTGCATAGCGTCCACGAGGTGTTCTTGAAAGAAAGCCTATCTGCATAAGATACGGCTCATAAACATCCTCAATAGTAACTGCCTCTTCGCCTATAGCAGCGGCGATTGTTTCAAGTCCCACAGGACCGCCGTTGTAATTTTTAATCATAGTTGAAAGAAGAACTCTGTCAATATTATCAAGACCGAGCTCGTCAATTTCCATTCGTGAAAGAGCGTCAACAGCCGCCTCTCTGCTGATTACGCCGTCATATTTAACCTGAGCGAAATCACGGCTCCTCTTAAGAAGTCTGTTAGCAATACGCGGAGTTCCTCTTGAGCGTGACGCAATTTCCATAGCACCCTCGCTGTCAACAGGAATTTCAAGTATTCCTGCACTCCTTTTTACTATTGACGAGAGTTGCTCCGGAGTATACATTTCAAGCCTGAAAATTACACCGAAACGGTCTCTAAGAGGAGCTGAAAGCTGACCTGCTCTGGTGGTAGCACCTATCAGAGTAAAATGAGGAAGGTCAAGACGAATAGACCTTGCCGACGGACCTTTGCCGATGATAATATCAAGAGCACCGTCCTCCATTGCAGGATATAAAACCTCTTCGACCTGCCTGTTAAGACGATGAATTTCGTCAATAAAAAGCACATCGCCCTCCTGCAAATTAGTGAGAAGTGCTGCCAAGTCGCCTTGCTTTTCAATTGCCGGACCGCTGGTTATTCTTATATTTACGCCCATTTCGTTGGCGATAATACCTGCAAGTGTGGTTTTACCAAGTCCCGGAGGGCCGTAAAGGAGCACGTGGTCGAGAGCCTCTCCTCTGCCTCTGGCGGCTTTGATGTATACAGAAAGATTTTCTTTAACCTTATCCTGACCGATATAGTCATCAAGAGTTTTAGGTCTTAAAGAATTTTCGATATCGTTATCCTCGGGAGTAAAATCAGATGTAACTATTCTGCTCTCGAAATCCATTTCAGTTTCCTGCATTTAAGTTACCTCCTAAAGATTTTTTGAAAGCTGTTTAAGTCCCAGCCTAATCATTTCATCAACGGACAAAGATTTATCCATAGCACCCACAGCCATTGAGGCATCGGACTGAGAAAAGCCCAAAGACACAAGAGCCGCCACAGCCTCGGCACAATCGTTATCAGCAACTGCTGACGCTGCACCCATAACAGACTGAGATGCACTGTCGGAAGCAATACTTCCCATTTTGTCCTTAAGCTCAAGAACTACTCTTTCTGCCGTTTTTTTGCCGACGCCTTGAGCACGAGTAATAGATTTTGAATCCCCTGATGCAATGCACAGAGCAAGCTTATCAGGAGAAAGCTCCGAAAGAATTGACGCTGCTGCTTTAGGTCCTACGCCTGAAACTGTAATGAGTAGCTTGAAAGCGTCAAGCTCCGCAAGCGTTGCAAAGCCGTACAAGTCCATAGCGTCTTCACGGACAGCAAGATGAGTATACACATTCACCTCGTCGCCCACCTTACCTAAATCTCTGACTGTATTCAGCGTTGTAAAGCATTTAAATCCCACTCCACCGCATTCAACTACAATATAGCTTACATCTGCTACGGTAAGTGTTCCTCTTAAATTATATATCATAAATCTTCACCTTATAATCGTGACTGCAAATTCCCCATAATCGAGCCGCTGCAATGGCCGTGACATATTGCCATAGCAAGTGCATCAGCGGTATCGTCAGGCTTTGGTATTTTAGGAAGTCCAAGCATTACTCTCGTCATTTCCTGCACCTGTTTCTTTTCTGCTCTGCCGTAGCCTACCACCGCTTGCTTAACCTGAAGCGGTGTATATTCGCAGATATCAACACCGTAATTCTGTGCCGAAAGAGTAATTACACCCCTTGCCTGTGCAACATCAATAACAGTCTTGGCGTTATTGTTGTAGAAAAGCTTTTCCATACTCATAACCTCAGGCTTGTACTTTTCAAACAGATAGCACATATCGTTGTAGATAGTCTGAAGTCTTAAAGGAAAAGGAGTGTGGGCCTCAGTTGTAATAGCACCATAACCTAATACCCTGAATTTATTTGCGTTATATTCCAATACTCCCCAACCAACAATTGCGTATCCGGGGTCTATACCAAGAATAATCATACAAAGTTCTCCATTTTATAGTCGTATAATTATATCATATCAATGTGCGATAATCAATAAATAATATATAAATTATAATTAAAAGTTTACAATTAAAAAAAGAGACTATAAATATATAGCCTCTTTTATATCTGTTAGCACTTAACTTTGAGTATAGTATCTTTCATCAATTCTGCAAAGGTCTTCAAATGTATCAATTTCGGATGTATCCTCAAATGTACATTTACGAACATATATCTCTGCTTCGTCCGGATAAAAATGGCAAAGTACATCATCATAAAAACACTCTTTACCATGAGGAGTATTGAGGAAAATTTCTTCAACCTTATCAGCGAAAAGCTTTCCCGTCTTTTCGTCATAATAAGCAATTCCAAACATATGATAGCAATTTCTTCCGCCTTTGTGCAAATCAGTTATACGACGATTGCTATCAGTATCAAAGCACCAGTCATCTGTTTTTTCAACAGGAACTCCAAGATAATTACTCTTATACTGATATTTGGTTATGAGATTTTTATTGTTCAAAAATATATCAGATTCAAAAATGTACGAACTGCCCATTTTATCTTTTAAAAGATATGCTGATGAAATATTGTTATAGGACATATATTTGTCATTATCAACAAATTTAATATTCGGATATTTATACTTTAATTGGTCAAAAACCTCTTTCAAATATCCACGAATAATAATTATCTCCTCAATTCCCACATCTAAACAAGCATCAATCAAGGTATCAATAATTCTTATTCCGTTAACATTGACTAGTGGTTTTGGAGTGTTTATTGTAATCGGAAGCATTCTCGTTCCCATTCCTGCCGCAATAAAAATTGCTCGTTTAACTCTGTATGGTTCAAGAACGTCAAGTCCTTTTGGTGTTATACTGTTATTTTCAATATATCCAAGTTTAGACATATCTTCTATTGCACTGTTAAGTTCATCAATAGAAAAGCCTGTTTTACAAGCGATTTCTTTAATATTTACCTCTTCTTTTTTCTCAAGCTCTGTTAATATGGTAAATTCATATTCTTTAAGCATAACTTTCACCTCATCCCAAATTATAACATCAAATTTCTTGGCAGTCAACAAAAATGGCGTTCTGATTCAAATCATTGACAAACAGAAATTTTAAAGTTATTATGTTATTATGACGTTATTTCTAACTTAAGGAGAACTGTTATGAAGATTACTGTTGTAGGCGGTGGAAACATCGCAACTCAGTTTGCCGTGCATTGTGCAAATAAAAGTAACGATGTAACAATACTTACATCAAAACCGGAATGTTTTTCAAAAAATCTCAGTATTATCAGTAAGGATGGTTCCTTGTTTCTTTCAGGCGAAATAAAAAATGCGACAGATAATCCGAGCGAGGCAATAAACAATGCCGAACTGATTTTTATTTGCGTACCGTCATTCTGTATGGAAAGTTACGCTGAAAAAATCACACCTTTTCTAAAAAAAGGAGCCATTATTATGCTTGTTCCCGGAACAGGCGGCGGTGAATGTGCTTTTAAAAAGGCACTTGACGGAGGTTGCACGATAGCAGGTATTCAGCGTGTTCCATCGGTAGCAAGATTAAAAGAATATGGAAAATGTGTGTGTGCAACCGGTTACAGAGATGAATTGTTTGTTTCTGCAATTCCCCATAAGAATACAGATGAATGCTGTGAAATAATACAAAATATTTTTGATATAAAATGCAGTCCCCTTCCAAACTATCTCTCGTTGACATTGACACCGTCAAACCCTATTTTGCACACAACAAGACTTTATAATATATTCGGCGATTATCACGACGGAAAAAGCTATGATTCTCTCCCGCTTTTCTACGAAGATTGGGATAACAAAAGTTCTGAACTCCTTTTTAGATGTGATGAAGAGGTGCAGAACATTTGCAACAAAATTCCATGTTTTGATTTATCATATGTTAAGTCGCTGAAAATTCATTATGAAAGTCCTACAATAGATGCTATGACTAAAAAAATCAGTAGTATTGATGGTTTTAAAGGGCTTAAAACTCCGTCAATTCATACTGAAGGCGGCTACGTTCCTGATTTAAATTCAAGATATTTCGTCGCTGATTTTTCCTACGGATTGGCAATAATTAAACAAATCGCCGATTTATGCGGTGTTGAAACAGAAAACATAAATACCGTTTTAGACTGGTATAAAAAAATAAGAATTGACAAAAAAATGTTTAACTATCACGACTACGGCATAGACAGTTATGAAAAATTCATTGATTTTTATAGTATGTAGCAGAATTTCATTAACGTAAAAGATAAATTTAAGAACGCACAAAGCTATCAGAAAAGCCTTAAATCTTGTCGTAGATTTAAGGCTTTTTTAATTATAGCACTATTCATTTCCTCTGAGCTGGTGGACGAATTTTTGGAGCTCTACCATATTGAAAGTATATTTTCCTGTATCGGTATTAGGAATATAATATCTTGCACAGACCTCGCCGTTCAAAACAGTAAACGCCTGACGGAGAGTTCCCACCATATAATCTGCCTGCTGTCTTGCATTTGAACCGCTGGCAATAACGGCACCGACACGCTTATGCTTTTCGATAGGCGGATTGGCTCCTCTTTTAAATCTTGCACTGTAATACCTTTGGAAACGGTCAATTACAGCTTTAAGAGGTGCAGGGAAAAAGTTATTATACACAGGAGTGAAAAATGCAATATAGTCCGCATCCTCAAAATCTTCGAAGAACAAATCAAGGTCTTTATTTGCACAGCCCTCGTGATACTCACAGTATTTGCAGTCGGTACAAGGCGATGGTGCCATTTTATATGTATCATAAAGCTTTATTTCACAATCAAGGAAATAAGTCCTAACCTGATTGATTAGCTCCTGACAGACGCCATCCTCTCTCGGAGAGCCCATAATTATCAAAAATTTCTTCATTTCATCACCAAAAATAAATTCTCTGCATATTATATCACAGCAGATTGTAATTTAAAAGAGCAAAATATATTGTAAGCAGTAAAAATTTGTGGTATTATATAGGTTCAACAGAATAATTTACATATCGAGGGATATATATGACAAAAAAATGGGTAGATAATCTTATCCTGAAAAAAGGATGGGACAATGCCAAAGCAAGAGAGCAGTTAGGAATAACAAGCGGTGTGGTTGGAATTATCTGCAACGTTATTCTCTGCCTGCTGAAATTCTTTGTAGGTGCTGTTACAAACTCTGTTTCAATTACGGCAGACGCTGTAAACAACCTTTCCGACGCCGGCTCTAATGTTGTAACTATTGCAGGAGCAAAGCTGTCGGCAAGACCTGTGGATAAGGAGCATCCTTTCGGTCACGGAAGACTTGAATATATCTCTGCTCTCATAGTGGCATTTTTCATTTTTCTTATGGGCTTTGAGCTTGGCAAAAGCAGTATTGAGAAAATCATAACTCCTGAAGCTGTGGAGTTCAGCATTTGGAATTTAATAATTCTTCTTGCGGCGATAGGCGTTAAGCTTTGGATGGCATATTTCAACAATAATCTTTACAAAGCAACAGGCAACATCAATATGAAAGCTGTTAAGCAGGACAGCCTTAATGACTGTATCGCAACAGGTGCAACAGTTGTGGCTCTTTTGATTTCGTCATTTACAAGCTTCAACAGAGCCGACGGAATTATTGGTCTTATAGTTGCAGTAATAATCATCATTGCCGGCATTGATATTATCAAGGATATTATGGGTCCTCTTCTCGGTCAGCCGCCGTCAGAGGAGCTTGTAAAGAATATTGAAGATATTATGCTCAGCGACAGCAATATCGTTGGCGTTCACGATTTGATTGTACACGACTACGGTCCGGGAAGAATTATTGCATCTGCTCACGCGGAGGTTCCTGCTGACGCTGATATAGTTTTGATTCACGATATTATAGATAATATTGAAAAAGAGATAAGCGAAAAGCTCCAAATCGTTATTTGTATTCATATGGACCCTGTAGTTGTCAACGACGAAAAGGTAAACAAATACAAGGAGCTGACGGCTGAGGTGCTTGAAAGCTACAATCCTGATTTTAAATTTCACGATTTCAGAATGGTTGAGGGACAAACACACACCAACCTGATTTTTGACTTAGTAGTTCCGTTTTCAAAGACGGTTACGAATGATAAAATTCTCAGCGATATAACAGAGCTTTTCAAAGAAAAGGACAGTTCAATAAATATTGTGGTAACTGTTGAACATTCCTATGTATAAACAACAAAATTAATTAAGCGGATGCTAACTTAAAAAGTCGGCATCCGCTTTTGTTATGTTATTTTTCTATGGCAGCAACTGCCACGTTTGACTTTCTTATTTTATCATAGGTTTCGGCAGAAAATTTTGGCTTTCGGTCATAAGTATAAAGTCCGTTCTGCTCCTGTTCCACATCATAAAGCTGAGTATAGCAAAAGCCTAAAATTCTCTCATTTTTTGTAATTGCGTCGGTTAAACCGCAGTATCTTTCTGCAAATTCTTCCTCGCTTTTAACATCGTCACCATAGCCCCAAGATTTATATTCCTTATCGGTTTCCCACTTTATTCCGCCGTATTCGCTGATAAAAACAGGCTCACCGTTATAATGCTGTCTGCCGGGATTGTCGATGAGCACGTGCTCATAAAGAGTTCCGTCAGTTACGAGCTTATCATAATCTTTCTTAAACTCGTCAGGCTTAAAGCGATAATCGTGAACATCGTAAATATCTGTTTTTGTATGGAAATTACCGCTTGTATCAATACAGGGACGAGTAGTATCAACGGCTTTTGTAAAGTCATAAACTGTGGAAATGAGGTTGTCATTCTGACGTCTGCCGTGATAATTCCACGTTTCGTTAAAGGGACACCAACCGATAATTGAGGGGTGGTTAAAATCTCTCTCCACCGCCTCTTTCCACTCTGCAAGGAAGATTTCCGTCAGTTTATAAGATGAATAATCAATACCCCAATTTGCATATTCGCCCCAAACCATATACCCTGCTCTGTCGCAAAAATAGAGAAATCTCGGGTCAAAAACCTTTTGATGAAGCCTTGCACCATTAAAGCCCAAATCAATAGAAAGCCGAATATCACGTATCAGTTCTTCATCATTTTGGGCGGTATAAATTCCCTTGCGGTAATAGCCTTGGTCAAGGACAAGACGCTGAAACACGCTTTTACCGTTGATGAGAAATTTATAATTTTCAAGCCCTACACTTCTGAGACCGAAATAGCTTTTCACCTTGTCGCCGCCGAATGTAATTTCAAGGTCATAAAGCCTGCCGTGCCCCACTTCCCACAAGTGAATTTCGTCAAGGGGAATATGGAGTATAACATTACCGAAAGCATTTTCGATAGCGTTACAGCCAACGGCTTTTCCGTCATAAAATACCGTACAGGATAGATTTTCTCTGCCTGTAAGACTAAATGAAATTGTAACTTCTTTTTGGTCAGGATTCGGGTAAATTTCAAATGAATTTATATGCTCTTTTGGAGTGTATTCAAGGTAAACAGTCTGCCAAATTCCCGTTGTTCTTGTGTAACTGCAAGCGTAACTGTTTTTGCGGTTACTCTGCTTACCGCTTGGAATTAAGGGTGATTTTGTATCGTCCTGACAAAGAATGAAAATTTCATTTTCGCCTTGCTTGATATAAGGTGAAATATCAAAGGAAAATGACGTGTAACCGCCTTTATGACTGCCTGCTAACTTTCCGTTGATTATAACAGAAGTTAAATAATCTGCTGCACCTATATGAAGAAAAACACAGCCGTCGGTATTGCTTATTTCCACAGTTTTTCTGTACCAAACAGCGTTTACGAAATCGGTATATCCAATGCCTGAAAGGACGCTTTCAATACAATAAGGCACGTTGATTTCGTGAGTGAATTTTGCGTTGTGATAAAAGTTCATTATGTCTTTTTCGTTATCCGATAGATTAAAAAACGGCTTTGCTTTCTTAAAACCGAAATCCCATTTGCCGTTAAGGCTTACCCAATTTTCCCTTTCAAGCTGAGGATTCGGATGAGTGCTGACAGTATTCATATTGATACTCCTTGCAAATTATTACAATTTCATTATAGAGTTACCGTTATAAGTTGTCAACAAAAAAGAAACAGCACAATCTAAATCAAGACTGTGCTGTAAAAATCATTCTGCAATTTTGTATTCAACGCCGTTATCGTTACACCAATCGACAACCTTATCCAATACAAATTTATGCTCAAAGCTGTCAAAGCCCTTAGATATTTCCTGATATGCGTTAAAGTATTTCCAGAAAGTTTCCGTTATCTCCTCAGATGAAAGCTTGTCAAAAACTGCTGACACCTTTTTATTGTCAAGAAATTTAATATACGCTCTGATAAGCTCCTCATTGCTGATAGTGATAAATGGAACAAATCCGTTTTCAACAAGGCTTACGCTGTTATCCTCTCCTAAATCAGCAGAAGAATGAACAGTATAATCGACTCTTGAAAACCAAAATTCACCTGTTGAGCCCCACACGCATCTCAGTGTTTTTTCATCAAGTAATAGCTGCATTGTGTTTACCTTAAAAAATTATTTTTCTATGGACTTCATAAGTCCGCCGTTTTTGATTATATTCTGAATAAATTCAGGAAACGGCTGTGCTTTATATGTTTTGCCTGTGGTGAGATTTGTAATAACACCGCTGTCAAAATCAATATCTACCTCGTCGCCCTCTTTAATATCCTTGGCTGCCTCATCACATTCAAGAATAGGCAAACCGATATTAATAGCGTTGCGGTAGAAAATTCTTGCAAAGGTTGAAGCAATAACGCAAGAAATACCTGACGCCTTAATTGCGATAGGTGCGTGTTCACGGGATGAACCGCAGCCAAAATTAGCCTCAGCTACCATAATATCTCCCGGCTTAACCTTATTTACGAAATCGGCATCAATATCTTCCATACAATGAGAAGCAAGCCAAGCTTCATCACTTTTGTTAAGATAACGTGCAGGAATGATAACGTCTGTATCAACGTTGTCGCCGAATTTATGTACTAATCCTTTAGCTCTCATTACGCTGCCTCCTTATATCTCTCTTGGGTCTGCAATACATCCCTTAACAGCAGATGCCGCAGCAACCGCAGGAGATGCAAGATAAATTTCAGACTTTGTGTGTCCCATTCTGCCAACAAAGTTACGGTTAGAGGTTGAAACTGCTCTCTCTCCGCTGGCAAGAATACCCATATGTCCGCCAAGACAAGGACCGCAGGTTGGAGTAGAAATTATAGCACCTGCCTCAATGAATATCTCTGCAATACCTTCCTTAACGCACTGAAGATAGATAGCCTGAGTTGCAGGAATAACTATACAACGTACGCCCTTTGCAACCTTTCTGCCCTTAAGAATTGATGCGGCAGCTCTCATATCTTCCATACGGCCGTTTGTACAAGAGCCGATAACAACCTGGTCGATTTTAATTTCATCAAGTTCGCTTACTGTTTTGGTGTTCTCAGGAAGATGAGGACAAGCAACAGTTGGCTCAAGAGTGCTGAGGTCAATTTCAACTACGCTGTCATACTCTGCATCAGCGTCTGCCTCGTAAACCTTGTATTCACGGAGAGAACGACCGTTGACATAATCAAGAGTAATATCATCAACAGGGAAAATTCCGTTTTTAGCACCGCACTCAATAGCCATATTTGAAATGCAGAGACGGTCATCCATAGAAAGCTCCTTAATGCCGTCGCCTGTAAATTCAAGTGACTTATAAAGAGCACCGTCTACACCGATTTCGCCGATAAGGTGAAGAACTACATCCTTACCGCTGACGAAAGGTGCTTTCTTTCCTGTAATAACAACCTTAATAGCTGACGGAACTTTAAACCAAGCCTTGCCTGTTACCATACCGGCAGCCATATCTGTTGAGCCTACGCCTGTTGAAAATGCACCGAGAGCACCATATGTACAGGTATGTGAGTCTGCACCTATGATACAGTCACCGCAGGTAACAATACCTTTCTCAGGAAGAAGTGCGTGTTCAATACCCATATTTCCCACATCGTAGTAGTGGAGAATATCATTTTTCTTTGCAAATTCTCTGACCTGCTTACAGTTTTCAGCAGACTGAATATCCTTATTAGGAGTAAAGTGGTCCATAACAAGGGATATTCTTGTTTTGTCAAAAACAGAAGTCTTGCCGAACTTGTTCATTTCGTTGATAGCAACAGGTGATGTTACATCGTTGCCAAGGACCATATCGAGATTAGCCTCAATAAGCTGTCCTGCAACTACACTGTCAAGTCCTGCGTGAGCGGCGAGAATTTTCTGTGTCATTGTCATTCCCATATTTTTCACCTAATTTCCTTAAATATATATGATAAACAATAGTTAAATATCATCTGTAAATGAGCCTTCTCCTCTTTCAAGAGAGGTTACACCTGTTCGTGCAAGCTCAACAATAGTAAAGTTCTTTTCGATTTCGTCAACGAACTCGTCGATAGCACTTCCCTCGCCTGTAAATTCAAGAGTAATTGTTGTCATTGATACGTCAAGAACTCTTGCACCGTAGTGGGAGTTAAGAGAAAGCAGAGCGTTTTTCTGCTCAATACCCTGAGCGTGAACTTTAATGAGCAAAAGCTCGGAAGAAACAGAATTCTCAGGCTTAAGCTCTGAAACCTTTTTAACAATTTCAAGCTTAAGAAGCTGTGATTTAATCTGTCTTACATTTTCAGGCTCGGTATATGTTTCGATAGTCATTCTTGAAAAAGCTTCGTCTTCAGTTTCACTAACTGTAAGAGAGCTGATGTTATAGCTTCTTCTTGAGAAAAGGCTTGCTACTCGCTGAAGAACACCGCTTTCATTATCAACAAGAACTGACAATACTAACTTCTCTTTCATTTCAAGCCCTCCTTATTTAAATTCTTCGATAATATCCGTATGAGCTCCTCCCGGAGGAATCATAGGAAGTACATTTGAATCGGGAGAAATTCTGCAATCAACAAGTACAGGACCGTTGTATGCGAGAGCCTCTTTAACTACCGACTCAATTTCATCATTTGTACTGATACGCATACCCTTAACACCGAAAGCCTCAGCAGTTTTAACAAAATCTGTTGCTCTGTGAGGGTCAGTATCGGAAAATCTGTTTTCATAAAACAGCTTCTGCCACTGACGAACCATACCAAGTACGGAGTTGTTCATAATAAACATCTTAACCGGAACATTGTATGACGCCATAGTAGCAAGCTCTGAAAGATTCATATGGAAACCGCCGTCACCGCAGAACATAATTACCTGCTTGTCAGGACAGCCCATCTGACCGCCGATTGCAGCACCCATTGAATATCCCATAGTACCGAGACCGCCTGAAGAAAGGAATGTTCTCGGCTGAGTGAACTTATAGAATTGTGCAGCCCAAAGCTGATGCTGACCTACGTCTGTAACGATAACAGTATCGTCATTTGTAAGTCTGTCAATTGTTTCGATAAGATTTTGAGGATTTACATAATCGCCGATTTGAAGCTGTTTGAACGGCTTTCTGTAAGTGTTGATTTCGTTTTTCCACGCTGTATGGTCAAGCTGTTCAACTGCTCTTGTAAGCTCTGGAATAAGCTGTGCAAGGTCACCTCTGAGGTGATAGTTTGAAACAATATTCTTGTCCATTTCGGCAGCGTCGATATCAATATGTAAAATCTCTGCATTAGGAGCAAACTTCTTTCTGTTGCCTGCAACTCTGTCGGAAAATCTTGCACCGCAAACAATAAGAACATCGCAGTCGTGAGCAGCCTTGTTAGCCTCAAAATGGCCGTGCATACCGATAAGACCCATATGAAGCGGATGGCCGTTAGGGAATGAGCCGAGACCCATCAAGGAAGATACAACAGGAGCGTCAATCTTCTCTGCAAAGGTAATCAAATCTTCGCCTACATTTGATGCAACAGCACCGCCGCCTGCGTAAATAAGTGGTTTCTTCGCATTGTTGATAAGCTCAACTGCTCTGTCAAAGCACTTCTGCTTAGGCTGAACAGGCTCGTCAGGCTGCTGTGCAGGTTCAGGTGTGTACTCACATTCTGCGGCAGTAATATCCTTTGGAATATCAACAAGAACAGGGCCTTTACGTCCGCTGATTGCGATTTTAAACGCCTTTCTGATTGTTGGAGCAAGCTCCTCAACAGACTTAACCTGGAAGTTATGCTTTGTAATCGGCATAGTAATTCCGCAGATATCAACCTCCTGGAATGAATCTCTGCCGAGACCTGATGTTGCATAGTTGCAGGTGATTGCCACAACAGGAATTGAGTCCATATATGCAGTAGCTATACCTGTAACAAGGTTTGTTGAACCAGGACCTGATGTTGCAAAGCATACGCCGACCTTGCCTGTTGCTCTGCTGTAACCGTCAGCAGCGTGAGAAGCACCCTGCTCGTGAGAAGTGAGCACGTGCTTGAATGTATCTCCGTATTTATAAAGCTCGTCAAAAATGTTCAGAATTGTTCCGCCGGGATAACCGAATATTGTATCTACTCCCTGCTCTTTAAGTGTTTCAAGAACAATCTGAGAACCGTTGAGTTTCATTTTCCTCTCTCCTTTAGCACAAAAGAATACATCTTTTGGAAAATATTTATAAAATATAATATATTATTTGTTCTGTAAAGTCAAGAGTAGATTACGTCATTTCTCATATCATTTTTAATCAAATTCACTCAAAATTTAAAATCATAATTTCGTACTTGTAAAAAATGTAATTTTGTTATATACTTGTTTGGTATATGATTAATTCACAAGGAGATAAAGAAAATGAAGCTTGGTATTGTCGGCTTGCCAAATGTTGGCAAGAGCACATTGTTTAATGCTATAACCAATGCAGGAGCACAAAGTGCCAACTATCCGTTCTGCACAATTGAGCCTAACGTGGGTATGGTAAGCGTTCCTGACGAAAGACTTGATAAGCTTGCAGAAATGTATCAGCCGGACAAATTCACTCCCGCAACTATTGAGTTTGTTGATATTGCAGGTCTTGTAAAGGGTGCATCTCAGGGTGAGGGCTTAGGTAACAAGTTCCTTTCTCACATCAGAGAGGTTGACGCAGTAATTCACGTTGTAAGATGCTTTGAAAATGACGACATCACTCACGTTGACGGAAGTGTTGACCCTGCAAGAGATATTGAAACAATTAATCTTGAGCTTATTCTGTCCGACCTTGAAATTCTCGCAAGAAGAATTGACAGCCGTAAAAAGGCTATGAAGGGCGACAAGACAATCGCAGGTGAGGTTGAATTTTTAGAGCGTCTTCAGACCGAAATGGAGCAAGGCAAAACTGCAAGAAGTATTGAGATTTCAGAGGACGAGCAGGAATATTTAAGAGATGTTTCTCTCCTTACAATAAAGCCTGTAATTTATGCCTGCAATATGGGTGAAAACGATTTTACAGACGGCATTGAAAATAATAAATTCTACAAAACAGTAGAGGAGATTGCAGCCGCAGAGGGTGCTGAAACACTTCCTATCTGTGCTGAAATGGAGGCAGAAATTGCACAGCTCGACGAGGAAGAAAAAGCAATGTTTCTTGCTGATATGGGACTTGAGAAAAGCGGTCTTGACAGACTTATCAAGAAGAGTTATTCACTTCTCGGCTTAATCTCATACCTGACAGCAGGCAAGCCTGAAGTAAGAGCTTGGACAATCAAAAAAGGTACTAAAGCTCCTCAGGCAGCAGGAAAGATACATACAGATTTTGAAAGAGGCTTTATCAGAGCTGAGGTTGTTGCCTTTGATGACCTTATGGCTTGCGGAAGTATGACAGCCGCTAAGGAAAAGGGACTTGTCCGTTCCGAGGGTAAAGAATATGTAATGAAAGACGGCGACATTGTTTTGTTCCGTTTCAATGTATAATTTTTCTGAATTCAAATAGAAAATTAAGTATTTGTGCCTGAATTTTCTGTAAAATAAATGCGGAAATTTCAGGCTTTTTTGGTGAATTTTGTCGATATGTTTAAAATTTTTCCATAATTTTATATAATTTTTGTTGACTATCATCATTAAATTTGTTATTATGTTATCTAAGGTGGGAGAGAATTATGTCAAAGGATAATGATATGGCAGATGACTCAATTCTTTCAAATGCGCAGTCGGGCAACCAAAAGGTCACCGAAACGCTGATAAAGCAGTACACCTCTCTTGTTGAGGCTGTTGCGTCAAAGTATACCTCATCCCCTATGGAGTATGACGATTTAGTTCAGGAGGGTATGATAGGTTTGCTGGCGGCTATTAAGTCTTATGACGAGAGCAGAGGTGCAGGTTTTAAAACGTATGCGTCAGTTTGTATAGACAATTCTATTCAAACAGCTTTGAGAAAATTTTATCGTCAAAAGGATATTCCGATGCAGAATTTTGTGGAATATCAGGAGGAGGAAATTTCTCAGCATCGCGTAAGTATCAGTGCGGAGGACGCCTATATTGCCGGTGAAAGCGTTTCACTGTTGTCTAAGGTTCTTCGGGAAAATCTCTCAGATTTTGAAAACGAGGTCTTACGCCTGCATATAGTCGGATGCAGCTACAATGAAATTGCCAAAAGATTAAGCAAAACACCTAAAGCGATTGATAACGCTATTCAGCGTATCAGAAGAAAGCTGTCAAGCAAAAGCTTTTGACGGTACATATCCGACAATAAAAAATTTGAAGAGGTATCAAAAATGTACGAGGACAAAACTTTAGTATGTAAGGACTGCGGTCAGGAATTTGTTTTTACCGCAGGCGAACAGGAATTCTATGATTCCAAGGGCTTTGAAAACGAGCCGCAGAGATGCAAGGAATGCCGTGACAAAAAGAAAAAGGCTCATCGTGAATATCACGACGCTGTTTGTGCAGCATGCGGTGCATCTTGCAAGGTTCCTTTTGTTCCAAACGGAGAAAAGCCTGTTTATTGCAGCGAATGCTTTGCAAAGCTTACTGAAGAAAAATAAATTTATAATTTGTAATAAAGTTATTTTTTCATATTTTAATCTCCTTGAAAAAGGGAAAAAGGCACGGACTTTAGCTCCGTGTCTTTTTTTGTAAAATAAAAATAAAAAATATCTTGACATATCGTAATTCTTGTGTTAATATTATTGAGCACCAAACGCAGAGGTATCGAAGTGGTCATAACGAGGCGGTCTTGAAAACCGTTTGTCCGAAAGGGCGCGTGGGTTCGACTCCCACCCTCTGCGCCAGAAAAAGCCATTCTTGTTTTATTAACAGGAATGGTTTTTTTAATTACATTTGTTTCTTACGGCAGTTTAAATTTTTTACTGCCGTTATTTTTTTGCCTTTACACTGATTTAACTTGAAAAAATGATTATATATGTTATTATATAATTAATAAGATGTGAGAGGTATAATTATGAAAGACTGCAAGGTAAGTATTATTCTTCCGGTATATAACACAGCAAAATATCTTGAGGACTGTATGGACAGTCTTATAAACCAAAGTCTCAAGGAAATCGAGATTATTGCCGTAAACGACGGAAGCACAGATAATTCACTTGAAATACTTAAAAGCTATCAGGCAAGATATCCCGAAAAGGTATATGTTTATAATACTGAAAATCACGGCGTAAGCAGTGCAAGAAATTTTGGTATTGAAAAGGCCTGCGGTGAATACATCTGGTTTGTTGATTCAGACGATTATACCGAGCCCGACGCCTGTCAGCGACTTTATGATAAAGCGGTAAGGGACAATAACGATTTAGTCCTTTTCAGCAGATATGATGTTGACGGCACCACAGGCGAGAAAACTGCTAATAAAACCTTTCACTTCAATCAAAACTTCAAAGCCTGCAACAAGGCATATGAAATGGTTAAGCTGTCCCCTTTCCCTTGGAATAAGTTTATAAAAAAGGAGCTCCTTGAGGGCGTACGCTTTCCTGTGGGAATACGCTTTGAAGATTTACCTATATCATTCATCCTTTTCAGCAGAGCAAAAAGTGTGGGCGTTATTAACGATTACCTGTATGATTACAGAGTGCAGGTTGGCTTTTTAAGTAAATTTACAGAATCAACTCTTGATATAGTTAAGGCCGTTGAATTTTTAAGGAGCACTCTTGAAAGCGACGGCACTTTGAGCCTTTATGCAGATGAGGTTGAGTATATCACAATCCGTCACTTCTGTTATAGATTTGAACAGCTTTTGACTCTCAGCTCGGCAGAAGATTACAGTCTTAAAATCAAGCTTATCAACACGCTTTTTGATTATCTTGAGGAAAAATATCCAAACAGGGATAACAACCCTTATCTTATTTATAATCTGCCTGACAGAATTTACAGGCTTTACGATTTCTACTCTTCAAAAGAAAAGCTGACGGAATACGTTGAAAGCACAAAGGATATGACCTTTGAGGAACAGACAGTTTACAACGCAGAGCTGACAGAAAAATATTCGCCGGCAGAAAAGGCGGCAAAGCCTTTTGATGAAATCAAGGAAAAGAACAAGGAAAAATCACTTCTTTTCAACACAATTCAAAGAAACGAAAGCGTTAATAACAGTGCAGTTTTTATATCAAATTCCAATAACGGAATAAGCTCTTCCCTGCTATCATTTCTTGTTTACATAAGCAAAAACTCTCCGGACACAGTTACGGCTGTTTCCTGCGGTAAGAATAACAAGGAAAAAGCAAAGAAAATACTGAACAGTTACGGTCTTGAGAGCACAAAGGTTTTCAAGCGTGGCGGCGAAAATTATGTTAAATTCACAGCTACTGCAAAATACATTTTTGCCGACTGTCCTCTTGAGCACTATTTTAAAACGGCTGACGGGCAGACATACATAAATGTAATGACCGAGCATATTGCTCCTAAGGAGCTTTACAGGCGAAACGGCAACGATTTTGCATTCTCTGCGGTGCAGAAAAGTCTTATGACGGCAGACGTTACGCTGTATAATAACGAAAGCGGAAAGGCAGTATTTGAACAGAAGTACAGAGTTTCAGGCTTAGGTGTTAAATCTGCCTGCGTGGAAAATCCGTCAGCAGATTTAGCAGGTATCAGCGATATTAAAAAAGCACTTTCAATTGAGAGTAAAAAAATTCTTATGCTGGTGCCGAAATACAAGGCAGGCGAGGACAGAACTGCCATAAAAGCATACCGCAAATTTATGGCATCACTTATTCAGCTTGACAGAGAAATGGCTGACGATGAAGTGGCTGTACTTTGCCTTGACGATATTCCCTTTGATGCGGATATGAATATTTTCACTCACATTATCCTGCTGCCTGAGGAATACAGTCTTTACGATTTGGCAGGAAGTGCAGATGTTATTGCAACTAACTATCATCAGCTTTTGAAATCAAGTGACAGCTTCGGTGCAAAAACCGTCAGGTATATTACCGACGAAAAGAGATATATTACAAATGAGGAGCTTGAGGTTAATGAAGGTGACTTCCCTGTTTTCATCGACAGTCTCGCTCTTGCAGAATATCTCCACAACGCACAAAAGATTGACGAAAAGGAAGCAGACACAAATGCCTCAAAGAAAATTTTTGATTTAATAAATGACTTATCCTCTGTTAAAGCAGAAGAATCGGAAGAGGCAAATGTGCTTTACTTCTTAGGCGGAAAGCTGACCGAAAACAGAATCAGGACTTTCAAAAGGCTTGAAAGAGAAAATCCTGTCAAAAGGTATTTTATTGCTTTTGACGAGGGCAAAAATTCCGACTACGGTGATGAGCTTTTGGGACAGTTCAGGGGCAAAAATTACATTCCTTTACGTTTTGACACCACAAGCTGTTTTGGCGACAAGGAGATAACTTCAATCTGCTCAAAGGGCAGAGCACCTCTGTTTGGCAAGGATAAGCTTGATGATGACAGAAAGCGTGAATGGAAAAAGTATTTCGGCAGTATACATTTTGACGAAATCATAATTCTTTCCGTCGGTGAGATTGAAAGGAATCTTATGTTCATAGGTGCTGCACCTCAGCTTTCATACAGTTTTAACTGGTTTGGCATTGATAAATACAACAATAAAAAGGCGTTCAGGTGTAAGGTTGATTATATCTGCAAGGAGCTTGAGGGAGCACAGAGAGTTGTTATTTCCGAGGAAATGCAGGGACTTAAGTGCATTAAGGACCTGAATATAGCAGAAAACCTCAGCGAATAAAACAAACAAAAAAGAGACTTGATTTTACTCAAGTCTCTTTTCTTTTACAATCAATTTATCTGAATAGGTATATAAATATAAAATTATTTCCAGCTTTGAACTACTGACGGGTCAGCGAAAATCTCGTCAAAACGTCTCATAAGAGGAACAATATCGCCGTAGTCAAGTGCTCTGTGGTCAATAGCAATTGTGATAGGCATAATGAGTCTTGGCTCAACCTTATCATTTCCGTTTTCGTCAGTAACAACTACAGCTCTCTTCTGTGCAGAGTTAATAGCAAAAGCAGTTGTCTGCGGCGGAATAATTTCAAGGAGAGCACAGAAGCCCTTTTGCTCTCTGTAAACTGAGCCTAAGTTTGAAATAGTAGTTGTTCCCTGCTCGATATCGTGCTTTGTAAGACGCTCGGTAGTAGGAATAGAATAGTAATCTTTCTTAGCTTTTCCGCCGAGAGTTTTTACCTTATGCTTACCTGTCTTTGAGCCGTAAAGTCTTCTTATAGCCTGAAGAAGTTTGCCCTCTTTAAGTCCATTGAGTGTATTGTCAAGAGAAACCTCAAACATAACCTCGTTCATATCCGAGCCTCTTGCTCTACGTGCCGTATCGTTAATAGCAGCAGTCATTTCTGTAAGAGTCTTATTGCCCATATCGTGCATATTAACTGTCATCATTTCACCTGACGGAAGAATCATCGGCATTGAAATATCAATATGGTCAAAATAAACAAGGCGTCCTCTTACAAGTTTTCTGTTGAAGAAAAGATGTGTGTTCATCTTAGGTGCTGCCTTAAGTCCCTCGCAGAGAATTTTAAGCATAACTGTATTGATTGTGATTTTCTTTTCTTTATCAGTACAATCTGCGTTAAGCTTCTTAACTTCATTGAAAAGCTCTGTAACGTCTGCTTCGTATGTAACGACAGCGTGAGGAATTGTTTCCCAGCTTTCAGCCGTCATATTTGATACGATTTTTCTCGCAATTCCGAAATGTTCTTCTTTAACAATTGCCATTTATATATCTCCTTATTTTATGATTAGATTTGTTGTTTAAAAGTTTTATTCGCAAGATTTGGAGGATGGAGAAAGTATATTTTTAACATCCTCTTTAATCTGTTCTTTTGTGTTGCTGATGTATTCCATAACCTCGTCCTTGGTAAAAGGCTCCTCGTTATAACGCTTCATATACTCGATAGCGAGAACAGGTCTGAATTTCGGATGAGCTATGGAAATCAAAGCTCTTGCTCTCTCCTTAAGAGTTTTTCCCTTAAGCTGTGCAATACCGTATTCTGTAACAACGTAGTTGACGTCATTTCTCGGCGTGGTAACTGCACTGCCCTCGGTAATTTTATCAACAATTCTTGAAATCATACCGCCCTTTGCAGTTGACGGCATTGCAATAATTGAACGTCCGCCTTTACTCATTGTTGCACCACGGACAAAATCCACCTGACCGCCTACGGCTGAAAATTGATTAAGTCCCACAGTATCGGAAACTACCTGACCGAGCAGGTCAACCTGCAAGCAGGAATTGATAGAAACCATATTGTCATTTTTTGCAATCTCAATAGGATTGTTGACATAATCAATAGGATGAAGCTCAACAGACGGATTGTTATTAATGTAATTATTCAGCTTTTCCGAGCCGAAAGCCGCACCGATAACAGTTCTGTAAGCATTGGTCTGCTTTTTCTTATTGTTGATAACGCCTGCCTCAAGCAAATCGACAACGCCGTCACCTACAAGCTCGCTGTGAATGCCCAAATCTTTTTTATCCCAAAGCTGAGCACATACTGCATTCGGAATACCGCCGATTCCAAGCTGTAAGCAATCGCCGTCGTGAATGAGTGACGCACAATACTTGCCGATTTTCATCTCCGTATCGGAAATTTCAACGCTTTTAACCTCGGGAAGCTTTTCATCACATTCAACAAAATATGTAAAATCTCTGACGTGCTTAATACTGTTACCGAAGGTTCTTGGCATATACTTATTAACCTGAGCGATAACAACCTCGCAGTAGTCGGTAGTGCCTTTTGTGTAATCAACAGTAGTGCCGAAGGACACGTAGCCGTGCTCATCAGGAGGCGATACCATAACTATACTGACTCTCGGGCAGATATAGTTTTTAATCATCTCAGGAATTTCATAAAAGTGAGAAGTTGTAAATTCACTTACGCCGCTGGAAATTGCTTTTCTGTTGCTTGGAGATGCAAAAAGACAATTCAAGGTGAAATGGCCTTTCATCTCAGGTCTGCACCAAGGTGAGTCACCGAGGGTAAGCATATTGACAATTTCTACATTATGATAATCTTCATAATGCTCTATAAGAGCTCTTTCAATTGCAAAAGGCTCACCGCAGGCAAAGCCTGTTACTACCTTGTCGTTATCGTGAATTGACTTGATAGCTTCCTCGGCAGTAACCAATTTGCTCTCGTATATCTCTCTCCAATCCATAAATAATACCCCTTAAATTGTTACGAATTGAGCGATTTGTATAAATCTCCTTAATATAATACATTAATAAGTATCTTGTTGTCAATAAAAATAATTGTTAAATATTTTTAGACTATTATCCGTTTTTGACTGTTGCCTTTCTTTTTAATACATTGTATAATACCTGCGGTGATTGAAATGATTATTGATATTACGAAATACTGCACCGCATCTAACGCATCGATAGGAGTTATCCAAGCCGTTAGAGAAATTCAAAGCGGTGACACGTTATACTTCCCTGAAAACGTATATCATTTTTATAAAGATTACAGCATTCACAAGGTTTACCATATGACTAATACCGACTCATTTGTTAAGCCTGATAAATATTTTGGTATACTTATTGAGGACAAAGAGAATATTACTATTGACGGCGGCGGCTCTGTTTTCGTCATTCACGGAGATATGTGTGCTCTGTCGCTGATAAGATGTAAAAATATTAAACTGAAGAATTTTACTGTCCGCTATAATTCACCAACTAATTTTGAAATGACTGTAAAAGAAAAAAGTCTTTTCAAAATAAAATATGAAATTCCTGATAATTCTACATTTTATGTAAAGGACAATAAGATAACATTTTTTGAGCAAAGTCCCTTTACAAAGAAGAATTATTACGAATACACAGGCAATAAAGAGTGCTACTGTAACGTTATTCACAGAGGTGACGAGGTTTTCAGAACACAGCTGTCCCCTGTTAAAACTGCATTGAAAATCAAGCGTACTGCTCAAAATGAAGTAGTCTGCACTTATCCTGTTGCACCTGCTCTTAAGGTAGGTGACACAATCGCTATGTCAAGAAATTGGTGCAGAGATAACTGCGGTCTGTTCTTTTGGGAGTGCTGTGATATAGCAAGTGAAAACATCACCGTAAACTATATGCACGGTTTCGGCTGGCTTTCCCAAATGTGTGAGAATTTGAGCTTTGACAAAATTTCATTTGTTCCTGCTAAAGGATATCACGTTTCGTCCTTTGCCGACTGCATTCACGTCTGTGGCTGTAAAGGTTATGTCAATATCACCGACTGCCTGTTCACCCACCCACACGATGACGGAATAAATATCCACGGAGCATTTTTAAGACTGAAAAATATTATTGACATACACACAGCGGAATTTGAATTTGTCCACAAACAACAAGGCGGATATAAGGCGTTTTTCCCGGGAAATAAGGTTAAGCTTTACAGGACAAAGGATCTTTCCGAGCTTGACGGACTTTATACTGTTGAAAGCACAGAGGATGATATCGAGGGTAAAACAGTAAAAATCAAATTTAAAGAAACACTCCCTCCACTTCAAAAAACTCTTTTTGTATGTGAAAACGTGACATATAATCCTGAGGTTAAAATCTCGGGCTGCACATTCAAAGCAATTCCCACAAGAGGTATACTTTGCACTACCGATAGAAAATCGGAAATCTGCGACAACAATTTCAAAAGCCTTAAAATGCCTGATATTTTCATTTCCTGCGACTGTAGGGACTGGTACGAGTCAGGACCATGCAGGAATATGAAAATTCACAACAATATGTTTTCGCAGAAAAATCCTGTGGTTTTAAAGCCTATTGCAGTTGTAAGGCCTGTGGCGAATGTACATAAAAATATAGAAATTTACGATAATGAAATCAAGGAGAACTAATGGCAAAAAATATGATAATAGGTCAGTCGGGCGGTCCGACTGCGGTAATAAATTCATCTCTTGCAGGAGCAATTGATTATGCTTTTAAGCAAGACGAAATCGGTACTGTTTACGGAATGATAAACGGCATTGAGGGACTTCTTGAGGGAAATCTTTTAAACCTTAATGACAAGTTTGAAAATAAACCTTACGAGCTTAACAGAATGAAGCTGACGCCTGCTATGTATCTCGGCTCCTGCCGATACAAGCTCAAGGGCGACGAAGAAGAATACAAAAAAATAATTGACGCACTTGAGGAAAAAAATATCGGCTACTTTTTCTATATCGGCGGTAATGATTCAATGGATACCGTCAGCCAGCTTTCAAAGTACACAAAGAAAAACGGCATTGACATAAAGGTAGTTGGCATTCCGAAAACCATAGACAATGACTTGGCAGGAATAGACCATTCTCCAGGTTTCGGAAGTGCTGCAAAATATATTGCAAGTGCAGTGAGAGCAGTTGCATATGACACAAGTATATACAACGTAAAAAGTGTTCATATCATTGAGGCTATGGGCAGAAACGCAGGCTGGCTTGCGGCATCATCGGTTCTTGCAAGGCACGGCGACACAATCGCACCGCATCTTATTTATCTGCCTGAAATTCCGTTTTCCGTTGACAAGTTCATTTCCGATGTGGAGAAAAAGCTTGAAGAATACAACTCGGTTATTGCAGTAGTCAGCGAGGGCTTAAAGGATGAAAACGGCAATTACATTTGTGCTCAGGGTAACACAACAGACAAATTCGGTCACGTTATGTTAAGCGGTACAGGTGCATATCTCAAAACAGTTGTTGAGGAAAGAATCGGCTGTAAGGTCAGAGCGTTAGAGCCAAGCGTTCTTCAGCGTAGTGCAGGTCATATTACTTCTCTTACCGATATTGACGAGGCGTACAATCTTGGAATAATCGCCGTCAAAGCGGCGTTAAACGGCGAAAGCGGAGTATTTTCAACACTTAAAAGGACCTCAAATCTCCCCTATTGTGTTGAATACGGCACAGAAGATGTGGATGTGGTGGCAAATCAGGAAAAGACAGTTCCCGTTGAATGGATAAGCAAAGACGGAAACGATGTTACACAGGAAATGATTGATTACCTTAATCCGCTTATTAAAGGTATTGCTCAAACGCCGTACAGAAACGGAATGCCTGACTATATCGACATTTCCCACCTTGACATTAAAAAGCAGAAATACAAGGAATAACAAAAATGACACCGATGCTGTTCGGTGTCATTTTTTACGTGTTCAGTTTATACTTTGCCATTATCTGAGCAGTTAATTTTTTCTTGGCAATATGGAGAAAGTCCTGATTCCTCTCTGCCCTCACGGCGAGCCTTTAAGTCGCTTTCAACTATTGCTCGTTTCTCCTTGGTGTATTTTACAAAAAGGAGTGGAATGATATAAAGCACGCTGGCAATTGCAGGAGTTAATACTACAAGCGGCCATATCCACTTATCAAAAGCGGCAGTCTGCGTTCCCACATACACAGCAGCGTTGTCAATTGCTTTGTACCCGAGAGCTGCCAAAGCAGCCGTTGCAAGTCCCGATGTGATACCGCTTGAAATTTTCGTAAAGGAAGTCTGCATTGAGAATGTAATACCCTCTGTTCTTTTGCCTGTTTTCCACTCCATATAGTCGATACTGTCGCAGAAAATAGAGGTCTGTGCGATTGATGCAGCACCTGACGGAATACTGCCGATACCGATAATTATCATAGATATCCAAAGCTTATTACCCTCAAAGCCTACGGCAAAAGCAATAATTCTTGCGATTACATTAACCACCTGAATAAATATAAGTACATTTACGTATCCGCCGAAAAGCTTTTTAAGCTTATCTGCAAAAATCATACCGATAAAGCCCGGAAGTCCTGTAATGATAAAGTAAATCGTGGTAAGTCCCAAAGCACCGATAAGACCGTTACCTAAGAAATCCGACGGAATTTCATACTTGAAGAAATATGTTACAAGGCTTACACCGAAACCGAGAGAGCCGAAAAGGTTGGAAAGAGTTACAAGCAGGAGCATTTTATTTTTGAAAAGCATCAAAAAGCTTTCTTTCATTGACGCCTGTTGTTCCTGCTGATTTACGTGAACTCGCTCCTGAGCACTTGAGCATCTGTAGCTAATCATAGCACCGCCGAGACCGAAAATTATAGCAAATACAAGAGTAACAAACGCCATTGAAACGCCCTTGGCATTTGCTATCATTTCAAGAGCCATTGGTATTACTGTACTGAGTGCACTGTATACACAGCTGCCGATTGTTCTTGCCCACTGAACAAACCTGTCTCTTTCAGAAGAATTTGGTGAAACTGCGGCGGTAATGCCCCATACGCACACATCCTGAACTGTATATGCAAGGTCCCAGCAGATATACATAATAATGAAATATGCAACTCTCAGCCACAGCAAATCTTCATTAGTGGAAAATACTAAGAAAAGAAGAACTGTAAACACACCTACAGGAAGGGGTGTATATTTAAGAAACGGACGCATTTTTTCGCCGTTTTTGAACGTATGCCTGTCGATAAAAGAGCCCACTATCGGGTCATTTACTCCGTCCCACACTTTCATAATAATAAGAAGTGCAGAAACAACAATTGCCGGAAACAAGGCAATATCCGTCATAAAGTATGTAAAAAACGAACCGCCTATTAAAGAATAGACCATATTCTGACCTGAAAGGCCGAAATAAAAGTTTCGTTTTTCTTTTTTGCTGATATAAGTCTTTTCGTTTTCCATAACTATTCCCCCTTAAATAGTATGTCTTTTATCAGTCAGAAGTCATTTTGCGGATATATCGTTTAAAGAAAGTTACGCCCGTATTAAGCTGAGAAATCGGTATTCTCTCGTTGGTAGAGTGCATATTAGAAAGGAGCTCGTTGCTGATAGTAAATGGTGAAAAGCGGTAAATATTATCGCATACAGGCTCATAATTATAAGCGTCTGTACCGCCTGTTACAAGGTAAGGCACAACAATGCTCTTGTCACTTTCTGCTGACATAAGCTCCTTGATAGTTTCAAAGGCTTTGGTATTTGTGGGAGAAACCTTGCTTGCCTCTTTACCTTTAACAAGCTCGATTTCTGTATCGTCACCGCCCATATACTTTTCAAGATGATTTTCAACATCCTTGATTGTGTCGCCAGGCATAATTCTGAAGTTAATTGTTGCTGTTGCCTTCTGAGGAAGTACATTTGCCGCAGGCGAACCGCTTGACATTGTAACAGCCGCAGAAGTACGCACCATAGGAAACGCCATTTCATTTGACGCAAGAATTTTAGTAAGCAGCGGTTTTAAGACAGGCACATTACAAAGCACAAAACGCAGAGGATAGCTCATATATCTGCCAACAGTACTGATTAATTCAAACAGAATTTTAGATGAATACGGCTTCATCTGATGATTTTCAAGAGCCACAATTTTGTTTGAAAGCTTACCGAGAGCAGTATGCTTAGGGGGCTGTGAAGAGTGACCGCCCTTGCCGTTTACGGTAATTTTGAAATCGGCATAACCTTTTTCTGCAACGCCAACTGCTGAAAGGTCAGCGTCTAAAACGCCCTTGATATTTACAGGCAGAGTTACACCACCCTCATCAAATACGCTGTCAAGGTGAACGCCTTTTTCCTTAAGAGCAGCCGCAATATCACGAGCCGCACTATTCTTGCCTGCTACGATTTCCTCGTTATAGCCGAAGCAGAGATACACACTTCTTTCAGGCTGATAGCCCTCTTCCAAAAGAGTTTCGATACTTTCCATAAGGCAGATAAGGTGATTTTTCATATCAATGGCACCTCTGCCCCAAATGTACTCGCCGTCGTTATAGCCCTCAAATGCAGGATGCTCCCAATCTTTCTCTGTACCATCGGCAACAGGCACAACATCCTGATGGGACAAAAAGGCAATAGGCTCAAGGCTTTCGTCTTTACCTTGCCAGAAATAAAGAAGTCCTGCCTTTGACACCTTTTCAACAGTCAATGTGCTGTGAAGCTTTGGATATGCGTTTCTTAAAAATTCGTGATATCTGTCAAATTCCGCCCAATCTGTCTGACTTTCGTCCTCGTGGGAAATAGTTTTAAACTGAATGGCACGGCTGAGATTTTCCTGCACTCTTTTCATATTCACATTTTCAACAGGCATTTCCTTTTTCTTTGGCAATTCTGCCTTATAAAAAGCAGCGTGAACGGCAGAGGCCGCAACCGCAATTAACAAAACTGCAATAATAATGTATAAAGCTATTATTTTTAATCACTCCAAAAAAACAATCTTACATCTATTATTATAATCGAAATAAAAAAATAATCAACAAAAAGTCTAAAAATTATTTTACAAAATATGACATATATAATTATTCTTCTTGCAAAAAGTGTCTTACAGCATTACAATAGTATAGGTATATTATGTACTGAACATATAATACAGAAGGGGTAAAAATTATGAATGAAGATTTCAATTACAAAATGGAATTGACTCCTGAGCAGGCCGACATTCTTCACGGCAAAAGCGGTGAAACAATGGCGAAGGTTATGAAAACTCTCGTTATGTACGGTGAGGCTTTTGGTGCTACAAAGATGATTCCTGTAACAAGCGAAAAAGGTCATCTTGTAACAAGCTTTGGCCTGGGAGTTATGAAGCCTGTTTATGAGCTTATGGATAAGCTTATCGCAGATGGTGCTTTGTCAAAGCAGAAGTTTTCTGTTGACCCGAAGCCGCTTGACCCAAAGGTTCCGTCAGACTTCTTAAAGAATTTTGTTTTCAACAAATTTATGTACTCTATGCAGGACCAGTATGACGCTCAGCTTGAAAAGTTAGGTCTTATTGATGAAAAATCATACACCTGTACCTGCTATATGGACGAGGTTGGCAACAAGCCGAAGAAAGGCGATATTCTCTCCTGGGCAGAATCTTCAGCCGTTGTATATGCTAACTCTGTACTCGGTGCAAGATGTAACAGAAACTCCGGTATTATTGAGCTTTTCGGCTCAATCGTCGGATGTGTTCCCTATTTCGGTCTTGTAACTGACGAGGGCAGAAAAGCAACATGGATTGTTAAGGTTGAAACTACCAAAAAGCCTGAGGCTCAGGTTTTAGGCTCTGCTATCGGTATGAAGGTTATGGAAGATGTACCTTATGTTATGGGTATGGATAAGTGGCTCGGAACAGAGCTTACAGATGATGCCTGTGCATATCTTAAGGATTTTGGTGCAGCTACCGCATCAAATGGTGCAGTAGGTCTTTATCATATTGACAAGCTCACTCCTGAAGCAGTTGAGCAAGGCGAGTCGCTCATTACAGAAGACGCACAAGTTTATGTTATTGACGACGCAGAGCTTCAGCGAGTTAAGGACAGCTATCCTGTTATGTGGAAGAACAAGGACGCAAAACCGAAGCTTTGTTTCGTTGGATGTCCGCACCTTTCACTTGCTCAGCTTAACGAGTGGACAGATAAGGTTGCAGAGGGACTTAAAAAGAGCGGACTTAAGAAAGTCAGCGTTCCTACTGTATTTACCTGTGCACCTGGAGTTAAGGAAAAATTTGAAAAAACTCCTGCTGCTAAAAAGCTTGAGGCAACAGGCGTTGTACTTTCCTACATTTGCCCTCTTATGTATATGAACAATCCTCTTGCAAAGGCTATGCCGGTTATGACAAACTCTAACAAGCTTAGAACATA
Source organism: Eubacteriales bacterium (assembly GCA_029219885.1). Lineage (GTDB taxonomy): Bacteria > Bacillota > Clostridia > Oscillospirales > Acutalibacteraceae > Eubacterium_R. Next base: position 41,610 of record JAQXUH010000037.1, read on the forward strand.
CACCACCGCTCGTTATTACACAAGCGATGAAATTCTTGACATAATCACAAAGGAGGTAAAGTAATATGAAACAGTTTAAAGGACGTGCAGTAGTTGCAGGAAAATGTACTGCTGATGCACTTGTATCCCACAGCGGATTTAATACTCTTGCTTCCTTTCAGGGTGCACTTCAGTTCGGCGAATTTCCAATCATAGGAAACAAATACAAGCAGACTGAATGTGACGACCAGAATAACAAGGACCTTTACAGAAAGCCTATGCTGAACAAGGCACTTTGCCTGCCTCAGACTATCGGCTCAACAACAGGCGGTATGATTTTATTCTGTGCAAAGGCAATGGGCAAATGTCCGTCATGCCTTCTTTTCAGCGAGCATATCGACTCACTTGCTGCCGCAGGTGTTGTTTTGGCGGCTAACTGGTGTGACGAGCCTATCGTTACTGTAGACTGCTTAGGTCAGGAATTTCTCGATTATGTTAAAGACGGTATGAAAATTACTGTTGATGAAGACGGTACAGTTACCGTTGAATAATTTGATTGGAGTATAAAATGGATAAAAAATTAGAGCCTTTATTTACCCCTTGGAAAATAGGAAACTGTGAAATTAAAAACCGTATTGTTATGACCAGTATGGGCGGTACTGACCTTTTCGGCTGGATGGAAGTAAACCATTTTGATAAAGACGGTGCAAAGTTCATTATGGAAGTTGCTAAAAACAACTGCGGTCTTATTCTTCCCGGCTGTCAGCCTGTATATAACCCGATGCTTGGTCAATGGCTTGACAAGAACAACAAGCTTTATAAAGATTTGGCAAAGTGGATGCCTGAATTCCACAAAACAGGTGCAAAGCTTTTCGTTCAGCTTACAGCAGGCTTCGGCCGTTCATTTACTGTCAGCAGTATGATGGAAACGCTCTATAACACACCTGTTATAAATGTACTGAGCAAGCCTATTATGAATCTTGACAAAATTACGGCAGCACCATCACCAGCTGAAAACCGCTGGTCTGACAAGCTTCCGTCAAGAGAGATTACAAAGAAAGAGATTGACCGCTTTGTTGAGGCATTTGCAACCTGCTCAAAGAAACTTATGGACGCAGGTGTTGACGGCGTTGAAATTCACGCTGTTCATGAGGGTTATCTCCTTGACCAGTTTACACTTAAATATGTAAACAAGAGAACTGACGAGTACGGCGGAAGTTTTGAAAATCGTTACCGCTTTGCCGTTGAAATCGTTAAGGCTATTAAGGAGAAGTGCGGTAAGGACTTCCCTGTTTCTCTCAGATATTCTGTTCTTTCAAAGACTAAAGGTTGCCGTCAGGGTGCTCTTCCCGGTGAAGATTATGTTGAGGCAGGCAGAGATATGGAAGAAAGCGAAAGAGCAATCAAGTATCTTTCCGACGCAGGATACGATATGTTCAACTGCGACAACGGAACATATGACGCTTGGTATTGGGCTCATCCGCCAATCTATATGCCTGAAAACTGTAACCTTGAGGATGTTGAGCATATCAAGAACTTTACAGACAAGCCTGTTGTTTGTGCAGGCCGTCTTGACCCGAGAGTTGCGGCTGACGCTGTTGCTGAGGGTAAGCTTGACGGTGCAGGCTTTGCAAGACCATTCCTTGCAGACCAGGAATGGGTAACAAAGATGATTAACGATGATGAGGAGGATATCCGTCCTTGTATTCTTTGTCACAACGGCTGTTTCAATATGTGCCACTACAAAGGTGTGCCGAATGACCAGGAGCTTTCCGACAGTATGCACCTTGCACGCTGTGCAGTTAATGCCGAAACAATGCAGTGGAACAAGCATAAGATTGTTAAGACTAATTCTCCAAAAACTGTTCACATTATCGGTGGCGGTATCGGCGGTATGGAGGCTGCAAGAGTTCTTAAGCTCAGAGGTCATAAGCCTGTAATTCACGAAAAGAGTGATGTTCTCGGCGGTACATTTATTCCTGCAAGTGCCGAAAGCTATAAGGGTAAGCTTCGTGAGCTTCTTGAGTGGTACAGATTGCAGATGAAAAAGCTTGACATTGAAATTCATTATAATGACGAGGTTAAGGATGTTTCAAAATTCGCCGGTTCTCCTGTTATAGTTGCTACCGGCTCAAGACCGATTCAGCTCAAGAGTGTTAAGGGCTACGAAAAAATGGTTGAGGCCTGCGACTTCCTTAATGGCGTTAAAGAGGTTGGCGAAACTGTTGCTGTTATCGGCGGCGGTCTTACAGGATGCGAGATAGCTTACGAGCTTGCACTTCAGGGCAAAAAGCCTGTTATCGTTGAAATGAAAGACGATTTGGTAAGTCAGAAGGGCGTTTGCCTTGCTAATTCATCATATCTCCGTGAGTGGTTTGAGCTTAACAAAGTTCCTGTTTATCTCGAAACAACACTTAGGGAAATCAACGACGGCTCTATTACCTGTACTGACAAGAACGGCAAGAGCATTGAAATTCCTTGTGACAGCGTTCTTGGTGCGGTAGGATATATTCCATCACCTGTTGCACAAAAGGCAAAGAATGTTTACCTCGTTGGTGACTGCCTTGCAATCGGCAATCTCCGTTCAGTAGTATGGAAAGCATACGAAACAGCAATGAAAATTTAATCGTAATATTTTAACATAGCAAAAGGCAGTCACTCGACTGCCTTTTTATTTTACTGATATGTACTTTACGAAAGATTGAAAGTAATATGAAAAACATTTTTATCTTTGCAGAGGTATAATGTACAAAAAACATTTATCAATATTTTATTAAATCAAATAAGGTAAAATATCGAGCAGTAACAAACAAACAGAAACTACTATTGCCGAAACTTTACGCACAACTGAATAAATGTTTTTGTCAAATTTAAAATTGGAAAGCTCTGTTGTTAATACATGATTGAAATAAAGAAATACCACAATTCCAAAAGTAATTATTAAAGTCAATACGCCTTCTACAACTGAAAATAATATTTGATATTTATGCCATTTACATAGTGCAAGAAATATAAAAATGATAAAAGCCATCATCAGTGACACATATGTAAATTTGAACTTTACTAAATGTCCGCTTGTTTCATATTTCTTTTTCGATTTCACACAAATAAATTTATATAGAACTAAAACAAACCATTGAATTGACAAAAAGAACGAACAAAATATTATGGAATTATATAGATAATTCATTTTAAAAACTCCAATTTTTACTTACGCTGTTGCAGGTTTATTTAACTTTGTCAAACTTATAATGCTTTACGCCAAATGCACCGTCAAATTCCTGAACATTGACAGTATCACCGATTTCAAAGTCAAATGGAGTAATGCGAAATTCTGAATAATAAACCTCGTTGCCTTCATTATCATAATAGAAAAATCCGTCATCAAGATTTCTGCCAACAGGCAAATCAGATATTTCTATTTGATATTCCTGAATAGGCTGAGTGCTGTCAAAACAATTGTTTATCCAGTAATAAGTTCCCATAAAAACGCCGGAAATAATAAAGCAAGCAAACAATATAGATGCAAATGATTTTTCCACTATTGACTTATTCAGGCTGAATAACAATAGAACAAATGTTATTATTGCCAAAACAATAAATTGCAGTATACCAACATTTCCGCCGATTAAACTTCCGTAAACCACAATTAACGAAAATAGTATAATCAGAGAAATAATAGATTTAATAATGGTCTTTTTCATTTATTACCTCTCGTCTTTGCAGAAAATAACCTAAATCGTTTGCCGAATTATTTATTGTCATTTAATTCACCTTAAGCAAGTACAAAACAAAGCAAAAGCAAACATTATAATTAAGCTCATTTAATAAAACTTCCAAATTAAAAAAACACCAATTCCTGCAAGTATTGCTCTTATTAAGTCAATTATTCTAAAGTGAAAATTCAAAAAGTTTTTTCATTATATCTCTCCCTGAGCAAAAACCGATTTAAACGAAATTTATCATATCTTTATACGAAATAATAAATCTTGCAATATAAATCATGCAAAGTATGGATAATAAAATAATTACCAAAATGTCTAACACAGTGTTTTTAAAAAACGGCGGAAAAGGAATTTCCAATATAAATAACACAAATAATGAAATAAGCAAAGCATAAACAAAAATATTAAATATCAATCCGAGCACAAGTGAGAATTTCAAAGTATTTTTAATATGTTTACTTGTTTCTTCCTCGGTCACTGATTTTAAATATGCTTTTTTGGTAACGGGAAACTCCGCTTTTAATCTGTTTATGCAGCCGTTCATTGTGCTTTTTACATAATCATAGCTCAGAAGTATATTAAGTTGAGTGGTTTCTCTTGCTTTCATATCAATAATAATTGTTTGTTCGGGAAGCCAGAAATCAAACGACACAACGGAAGAAAAAGCATAAGCAAACCAATTATTCTTAAATAGTGTATACTTAAAGGGAAATTTCTTTTTATATGTAGTTTTTAAAATAATTTTATCGCTGGCAGGAAGTTCATAAGTAGTAACTGTATATTTACTGTCGCTGTTTGTATCAATCTTTTTATCTTCCTGCATACCGTCAGCAGAAAACAGCTCTACGCTATAATCAGCAGGATATTTTATTGTAACTGTCATAGGTAAAACTGTCTACTTTTTCACTATTTTTGTTTTGCTGTTTTTGTGCCTAAAAGCATAGACAAGCATGGCAATACTGCTGATAATACGGCAATAGCTGATTCGACTGATTTTTCAAAACTTAATTCAACGCTGAACTGCCAAATTAAATCTATAGTATACACATATACAGAATTAAGATATATTCCTAAATAAGACATAACAGAGACTTCAAAGATAATTACAATAACAGCTATAAGCAGCAAAACCGCAAGCTGAATTAAAAAGCCTTGCTTATGCATTTTTTCTGCAAAGAAATGTCCGAAAATAAAATTTAAAATCAGTACTGAAACGATTAGAACAATATCTGTAATTATATCAGAAATAAAAGTTGTATGTAAATTGCTAAGCCAAAACACACTTAACAAATCATAGCACAATATAACCGCCGCAGATGAAACTAAAGAAAGCAGCGTTTGCGTAAAATATTTCATTATAATACCTCTAACAAAATCGAATTAAGAAGTAATTCATTTTGAACAATTCATTTGCTTTTTTCGGTTAGTGATTAACTGTCAGCCGACTTTTTCGCAGGCGGAAATGTTTTTACCTGAATAAGTAATTTTAACTTTATCACCGGCGTTTAACAAAAGCATATTTTCGTTTGCAGATGCCTTGGCTCTGTAAAGATTATTATTTTCGTCAATCAGGTAGATATATGTATTTCCGTCAATATCTATATATTTAATTGAAGAAATGGTAACAGTAGTTTCCTCTGAATCAGTTGTGATTTCAGCATTTTCTATACCAAGTGCAGTTTTGTACTTTTTAATACATTCAGCCTGTGTTGAAGCGGTTGCAACAATATTATACTGCTCAACATTAACTGCCGCGTAAAGCTTAACCAATCCGCCTGAATCTTTCAAAACCATAATATATGTGGGGTTGCCGTCAATATTTATCAGCGACGGGAAAGACGCCTGATAGCCTTTTTCCTGAACTTCGCCCTCTGCGGCTGACATTGCAGATTTTTCATCGGCACCTGAAACAGAATAGTAACGGCTCTCCCCTGTGCGTTCATTTGCCAAAAGGAAACCGATATTTGAGCTGTCGCCGTTTACCGATGTAATTCCTGTATAAATCCAGATGTCGCCATCCTTAGCAACATATCCGTAATCGGTAATCGGTTCTTCGTCTGCCTCGTCTTCTTCGGAATAATATGTTGTAACCTGCTTGCAGTCTTTTTTTGCAAACAAGCTGTTTATGTAGCCGTTTTGGAGTTTGCCGTACCAATTGTACTGAGTGCAGATAAGGTCGCCGTAGAAAACTACATCAACCCATTTCGGTATATTATCCACATCATATTTAACAGTTTCTCCGCTTACAGGGTCAAGAACGATGCAGCCGATAACGGTTTTACCACCGAACAATGCTATTGTTTTGTCGATTATTGATACAACATAATAAGGCTTGCCGTTTTCGTCAATTTCAAAATGTAAATTTTCAAGCATTAAGGTGGGATATTCTGACCAGATATGTCTGTGGGCGTCCTCGGAAAAATACGCAGAGGGAACATATTTCATACCGTCAGATTTTTCAAAAGAAGCCGACATTGAAACAGGGTCAACAGTAACATATCCACCTACTCCATTATCCTTATTATTCATCCATTTGAAAAATCCTGCATATTCAAGTGCAGAAACCTTTATTGGCTTTGAGTTATAATCAATCTGCGTATAGTCGTATGAAACATTAAACTGGCTCACCACATCGGAAAGAGAGCCGATTTCACGGTCGCCAAGCATCTGTGCTGATGCAGTATCCATAAGGGCAATTGAGTCTGTGCCCACAGATTCGGCTAAATCTGTTGAAAAATCTGCGTCATTAACCTTTAAAATTTTTGAATATGATGACGCATTAAAAAATGAACTGCTTACAGCTGCGATAACTAATATTACCGCAGTAAGTACAATAGGAACTATGTAATGCTTAATTTCAAAATTGAATTTTGAAAAAGTCTTTTTTCTTCCCTTTGAGCCTACTTTTTTGCTGTAAGTTACCCAACCGAAATCTTTACAGCCTTTAGCAAGGCGTTCCACAACTATAAAAATAATGATAGCGATATCTATCAAAATCCACAATCCCAAATTGTGAATGTTAAATGCAGGACAAAAGGTATAAATACACAGTCCTGAAAATGCCAACGAAACAACTGCTCCGAGTATGTATGGTATAATGTTAATCTTTTTCATAATCTTTCAATTCCTTAATATAGTATTTTGAGGTGATTTTGTTTTGGTTTCAAAATTCAATTGCTTAAAGTTTTTTCATAGTAAATTGTTTGAGGGCTGATGGTATCGTCCTCGGTAATTACTTGAATATACCTGCCATCATTTGAGGTGCGGCACATAGGAGAAACCAGCCATTGAGAGAAAACGGAGTTCCCTTTTTGATATGCTTTCAACTGATTGTCAAATGAAACATCTTCCGGTACGGCGTCTGCCTTTACATATAATGCGTTGCCGTATTCTACCGAGCTGTAATCTTCCGCCACCTTGGCGTCATACGAATTGTAATCATAAACAGAGTACTCCGAAAAGCATACAGCAAGCAGAATTAATACAGATATAATCGTTTTTTTCATAATATACCATACTTTAAATAATAGTCTATTAAAATTATAATAAATTAGCCGACATTTGTAAATGTTTTCAATCTACAACTGCACTATATCGTACATAAAAGCCACGTGTTCAAAAAAAGCATTACTATTTGGCGAATTAGTACGGTTTTATATAAAAACAGTTTCTTTATTTGAAAATTTTTGTATATCACAGTCTGACAAATCGGTTATAACTTTTATTCCGTTTTGGCAATCAGCAAATTCTTCTATCCATAAAACTATTTTATCAAGAACTTCTTTTGCATCATCACTATTTATAACAGATTCAGCGTTGCCATCATATAGCCATCTATCCAAGGCAATTTTTAGTTCGTCAAATGTAAAATTAACTTCTTTTGGAATTTCGACAACAGCAATAGGATATTGTATTGAAATCAGAAATTTCAAAATAATTACCTCCGGCAAATTTACAGTAAAAAGAATGTGTTATGTTTTTATAACGACCTAATTATAATATATGATTTTGAGGTGGAATTTTCAATAAAAAATGCAAAACTATGCTATAAAAATGACAAAAAAATCAAGCATTTGGTTAAAATACTTTATTTTAGATATTGAAATAGCAAAAAGCACCTGCCGTAGCAAGTGCTTTTTGGTGCGGGGGATGGGACTTTCCTCTTGCTATCGAAAGGTCCACTGGACCTTTCTCCTAAATTCTCTGCACGATGTTTGAGAATTTAGAGCCACGTCTTCAAGTCCCATAATTATATAATTAAAGCACTTGCCGTAGCAAGTGCTTTTTGGTGCGGGGGATGGGACTTGAACCCACATGAAATTGCTTTCACTAGAACCTGAGGGTAACGCCACCTTGGTGAAAGCACATAAACTATCAATTGCTTTTTAATCACTATTAATATAAAGCATTGAGTAAATCTCTCAAATCACTATTAAAGAAATAGAAAATCCCTCCTGTCAGATACATTACACCTGATAGGAGGGAATTTGATAGTGTGTCGACAAACACATTTATTGTTTTATTTGCTTAATGTTATTCCTTTTTCCACGCATTGCCGTTACAGTTAATACGCCGCTACTGATGAACAGAAATGGAGTCAAAATATCCAAATTGCTGTCATTGCCTGTCGGCGGAGATTTGGAATCCGTATTTGTGTTTGCAGTAAATGAAGCTTCATCGGAAGGTGCTTCAATGTGTGCAATCACTTCCATACTGCTATTTGCCTGTGATGCAAAAGCATTCACAGGTAATAATAAAGCTATAAGAAGCACAGGAATAAACACAAAGCTCAAATACTTATTTAGCCTTATCTTTTTCATTTCAGATAAAAAGAACTATAAAGCATCAACCGATTAACTGCGCTCAAATAATGAACTGTGGAATGTTATTGTGCCGCTGTAATCACCTGCAATATCCGAAAGAGTCTGATCGTACAGAGCATTTTGGTTCAACGCAAGATTAACAGGCTGTGTTCTTCCCTGCGCATCGGATAAGAATGTGCAGAGATGATAGCCGTATGTTCCCGGCTCAGCTGTGTTATTTATAGGATCATAGGTGTTTATGTTGTCAACGGTTACTGTTGTATCATAAACATCATAAGAAATCTTGAATGGAGTCTCAGTATTCTGCTGCTCAAGGTAGAACTGATTGTCTGTTGAATTAGCATCTTTCATATAAACAGTTACACCCTGATTACTTTTTAGGTTAAGCTCGGTTGCTTCAACCTCAAAGCGATATATTGCATAGTGGTCTGCATCTATGCTGTCCGGTTGAGTGAGTGTTCCGAAGTCAACTGTTTCAGGTATAGTGATAACATACGACACA
>JAQXUH010000038.1 GCA_029219885.1 Eubacteriales bacterium
ACAGATACTAATTGAATTTTTGTAGGGGATGGCGTCCTCGACATCCCGTAAATAAACAGCATTGTTGGGTAACTCGCGGGTCGTCGAGGACGCCGACCCCTACGAAATGTTAGATACACACTTCCATTAAACTATAATTTATTCAGTTTCCTCAACTGGCTTTTTCTTTCTATGAATGATAAAGCGATTGCAGGGATAAGTCCAAAGAGTAGGAATAGCCATACCGATAAGCTTAATCACAAGGTCCCAGAAATTGCCTGAAAGGTTGTGTGACTGTGCAAAGGTTGTCATTGCAGAGCCTATCCATCCATTTGCAAAAATCGTAAACACTACCATAATTACATACAAAATCATACTGAGAGTAGGGTTTACATCAGCCTTAAAGGTGATTTTTCTGTTGAGGATGAATGCGATTGCGTAGCCGATTGTGGTGGAAATAAGATATGTATAAAGATATCCTTTTGATGTAATACCTATCATATTCAGTGCACTGCTTGTAACAGGCTCCCCTGTAAGTGACGCAAATACTGAATTGAGCAGTATCATATGAACTATAAGCTCAACTACTGATGAGCCGCCGCCTGCAATTGAAAATTTAATAAATTTCCAAATCTCTGCGTGCTTTTGAGTAAATCTCTTAAATGCGTTGTCTTTCTTCTGTTCGCTCATATTCTTTCTCCTTTTAAAGCAGCTTTGTCAGCAGAATTATCAGTATCACAACGGCAGCGATAACTCCAACTGCCTTGATAATCATAGGTATTGCGGCATCAACTGTTGCAGGTGCCTTGCTCGAAATGAAGTCAAAAACAGGCCTTGAAACCTTTGTGCCTACAAGCTCCTCATATGTCCTTGTGTATGTTTCGTATGAGTTCGGCTTGCTTTCGTCAAGAACGAAACAACGTACGCCTCGCTTTGTTCTGTTGCCGTAAACATTAAAGCCTGATGACTGAGTAAAGCCTAAATCAACATTCTTGTATCTTCCCACAAAGCTGTTTTTGTGGTCGTGACCTACGAATACTGCCAGAACGTCGCCCTTTTCGGAAATAGCATCAAATTCACCGTTGTTGATATCGGGAATTGATGGCGGCTCTTCAAGCATATCACCTTTACGGCAGGTGTCACCTAATTTGTAAAATTCATTTTTGTGGGTGCGGAAAGCCTGAATTGCACCTTTTTCATTTTTCTTAACCTGCTTTAAAACGTTGTAGTATTCAGGAAGGGGAATGTGCTGAAAAACGATTGACGGAACAAAATTGCCGTTTTTCTCCTTAAGCTCGTCTCTCGTTTTCTTATACCATTCAATGATATTTTTGTCGAAAGCCTCGTATCCGCCGCCTTTTGCGTCTGTTCCGCTGTCGAAAAGATAGAGGTTAAATACATCTCTGTCCGAGCCGTCGGACGCCTTAATTGGAATGTTATATGTTCCGCCTCCGTCAATGCCCTCAGCCTGCTGACCTATACAATTTGGGAGAGCCTTGTATATGTCGTTGAACTGGTCGGCGTTTGAAATTCCCACCTGCCTGTCGTGATTGCCGAATGTAACGGCAAAGGGGATATTTCTCTTTGTAACAGGCTCTAAAAGAGTGCTGATAGTTTTAGCAACTGACTGCTCAAGCTCCTTGCCTTTGCCCTTGTACGTTACGCCGTAGCCTTTGATTTGGTCACCTGTATAAACTACAAGGTCAGGCTTTTCAGCTTCAACAGCAGCCTCGAGAAGATTTATTGTGTCGGCAGATACAGCAGGAATTTCCTGCATATCGGTAATCTGCATTATCTTGAATTTTCCGTCAGAATTAAATCTCATATTTAACCTCCGTAAATGCCTGAAAAATGAGGACTAACGAGCCTTTAAGTCACGTGCTTACAGTCCTTTCCGATTACTTTTATTTTATCATCAGTGTTCTTTTCTGTCAATAAATTGTTGATGTGCCCTTAAACTTATTGAAAATGAAAAAATATTGCTGTATAATATTATTGTAAATATTCTTTAAGGAGGGAATTTTATGGCAGCTGCATTAACTAAAAAGAAGAAAATGGGCTATGCCTTTGGTATCTTTACGGAATCGCTTATATACAATATGTTTTATACATACTATCTTACTTTCCTTAATGAGATTGTGGGTATCGCTCCAAAATACAGCTCAATAGTAATTTTTATTTCAATCGCTTGGGACGCAATAACGGACCCTATCATCGGTAATTATTCCGACCGAGGCGGAGTAGACAAGCGTAAAATGATGAAAATGTCCCTTATACCACTTGGCTTAATCTTCATTGTTGCGTGGACTTCAATTGGTGCAGGCTTTACAAGTCAGACGGCAAAGATTATCCTTTACACGCTGATTTCAATGTGCATCTGGGTTTTCTATACTATTTATACAATTCCTTATTACGCAGTTGTTGCAGAGCTGACAGAAGATTATGACGAGAGAACTAATATCCGTTCAACTGCATCTCTCGTTAATGCCGGTGCAGTAGGCTTAGGTAATGTTCTTCCTGCTCTTGTGCCTACCGTTGCTATTATTCTTACTGAAAAATATGCAAGCAATTCCTACGCTGTAATTGCCGCTGTAATCAGCATTATGGCTGTTGTTTTAGGCTTTATATGCGTTAAATCACTTGAGGGCGTTTATACTCCAAAGCCTGTAAATCCTAACGAAAAGAAGATTTCTGTTAAAGAAACATTCAAGTCTTTCGGTTCGATTCTCTCTATGAGACCTGCAAGGATATTCCTCGTTTTCGTATTCTTCTTCCTTACCGCATCATCAATGATTCAGTCAAATCTGACTTATATGGTAGTTGACTGTATCGGTATGGACTATGACACGGGAATAGTTTATGTAATCATTACAATGGTTGTTTCTATGGGTGTTATCGTTCCTATAGTTGAAAAGGTTGCGGAGAAAACCGACCGCCGTCTTGCCTGCATTATTTTCCTTTCACTTACTATGGTGGGCGAGGTTATCTGCAAGATTATCGGCCTTGACGCAACTATCGGAAACTTCAAAATTATGACTATCGTGTGTGCCGCACTCCTTGGTATGGGTGCAGGTACGTTCTGGACCTTGTTCTATTCAATGGGCTACGACCTTGTGGAGCTTGACGAGTTCAAAACAGGGGAAAGGCACGAGTCAACAATCACCGCTCTTCCTCAGCTTATACAGAAATTCGGCTCGGCATTCGGTATTCTTATGGCAGGTCAGCTCCTTTCAGCCTACGGCTACGATTCCTCAAAGGATGTTGCAGGCAAGGAGTCTTTGATTACCGTTGTAACCGACCCGAAGATTGTCGGCGGTATGGAAAATATCTCAACCGTTATTCCTGCTGTATTCCTTGCAGTCAGCGTTGTGGCACTTCTTTTCTATCCGATGACAAGAAAGAATGTAAATCTCCTTATGTCCCAGCTTATCAAAAAGCGTAACGGTCAGGAGTATTCAACAGAGGGCCTTGAAAAGCTCCTGTAAATCAATATAACAGCAAAACGCAGTTTGCCGATTTGAACTGCACCAGATTGTGCAGACAGTACAAAAACAGCCTAAACGGCAGAATTATTAAATATTAAGCAACAAACTGATTTCGTTTTTCTGACGGAGTCAGTTTTGTTTTTGTTTGAATT
>JAQXUH010000039.1 GCA_029219885.1 Eubacteriales bacterium
GTAGTTTCCTCCTTTAAAATGGTAAGTCGTCGTCATCATCAACAATCTCTTCAAAATCGGAATTGTCAGCACTTGCATAACTTGGTGCAGGCTGAGAAAATGCAGGATTTGAAGTACCGCTTTCTGCCTTTGAACCGCAGAAAGAAACATTGTTTGCAACGACTGTCACGGATTTTCTCTTATTTCCGTCTTTATCGGTGAAGTTATCTGTCTGGATACTTCCCTCAATAGCTATCATTGAGCCTTTACGGAAATAACGGGAAATGAATTCAGCAGTTTGACGCCAAGCTGTAACATCAATGAAGTCAGCCTTTCTGTCCTCTCCTTTAGCCTGATAATTTCTGTCACAGGCAACCTGGAAACGGATAACTGAAATGCCTGACGGTGTAGTTCTAAGCTCAGGGTCATAAGTCAACCTGCCCATAAGAACAACTGAATTAATCATTTTGTGCCCTCCGATTACTCGCCTTTAGCGACGATAAGTGAACGGAGAACGCCGTCAGTTATGTTGATTACACGGTCAAGCTCAGCTGGGAAAGATTCGTCGCTGGCAAAGTTGATAACAACATAGTAGCCCTCTTTCTCGTAGTTGATTGGATATGCGAGCTTACGCTTACCCCATTCATCAACTTCGCCGAGAGTGCCATTCTTCTTGATGAGTTCGGTGAACTTCTCCTTGAGAGCTTCAACCTGCTGGTCTCCGTTAGCAAGAGAGAAAACCATTACGATTTCATAGTTTTTTAATGCCATTCTTCAGCACCTCCTTCTGGACATTATGGTCTGTATTCTTTAATACAGACAAGGATTACCTTTTCTCAAAGGCTTGGATATTATAGCAGATAAACGAAACTCTGTCAAGGAAAAATTAAATTTACAGTCATTATCATCTTTATATTCGTAATTCGTCAGATATAATACACATCTGTCGCGTAAGTATCAAAACATTTAATTGACCTCTCTATATGATTATGTTATTATTATTTTAATTAGGTTAATAAATAATCTTGTCCCTTGAGGTTGAATTTATGAGAAAGCTTGAATTTACAGACGAGTTCAAAAAAGCAGTTGAGAGATTTTCTGTCATAAACGGCACAGTCGCTTCATTTTCTCAGGAAAAAGGCAAGATAACTGCCAAAATAACATTTAAAGATTTTACGGCAGAAATTGCATATTCACTCGGTGATACACAAGGATATACTTTTCTTGAAAGCTCATCTGTTGCAGGCTGTCTGCTGACGAAATTCAAATTCCCTTTTTCACCCATAGCGTACAGCATTTACGATATACATAACGCAGTAGATGATAAATTTTTTATCACATACGATTTTCACAACATACATAATTCAAAAGAGCTTTCAAATGCGTTGGAAACTGTCTTTGCCTTTATGGTGAGGAATTATGACAGAATCAGCAGTATTTCCACCGACGTTCAAATGCAGAAAAGGCTTAACGATTATTTCAAAAAGAGCCTTGATACTGTAATGAAAAAGGTATCCCTTGATGAATACTGCTCAAATACCGAAAAATACGAAAAGAAGTATTACAATGGGCTGTATGTTTTAAGGTGTCAAGCTACGGAATTTACCGATTTTATACTTCACGGAAAGGTTAAAAAGCTTCAGCGTTTTTATGCAAAAACCAAAAAGCTGCTGCCTTTTGAGGAAAGGTATCTTGAATATCTCTACCAAACAGATTTTGCTGTTGATGAAAATGTCAAGATTGTTGTTGAGAACAACACCAAATATTCAAACGTAATGAATTGTGCCGCAAGAATATCCCTTGTTATCGGCGTTGCTCTTATGCTGATTACACATTTTATTGTAAAGTATATTACCGAGAAAGTTCTTTTTGACGGCTTTACATTGTTTTGCGAGAATGCATTTGCCGAAGATTTACTTTTTCTTCTGCTTGGTTTCGGATATACTATTCTTTTGCTTTTCCCGGTATTCAATATACTCGAAAAGAAAAAAGATATTGAAATCAATGTAACCAAAACTCCCGTTACTTTTGCTGTTACCGCTTTTACTTTAATATGTGCAATTGTTTTTCTTTCAGGCGGTATTGCACTTGATGTTTATAAAACAGAAAATATTGTTGCCCTTAGTGATGAAAGTGTATATGTTTTCCGTGACGGCAAGAAAAATTATTACTCCTATGATGATGTAGATTTTTATCTCATTGAGGGAGAATATTACGATGATGTTGAATATATCGACGATGAAGATTATAAGCAGTATATTTTAGTTGTTGACGGCGATTTCGAAAACTATTACGCATCAAATTACGACTACGAAAATCTAAAAGATAAAATTGAAAATAAAACTCAAATCAAGCAAAGCTTCAAATCTTTTAATGAATTCGAAGATGCTATATCAAACAAAAACGGAATTCACAATGCTTAGTACGGAGGTAAAATTATGCAGGCAAAGTATATTTTAAAGTATATTTTGAATGGTGTTGAGCAGTGCTCAGAGGGTATGGAAAACGAGCATTACACAATCACCGCAGACAAAGGCGACGGTACTCTTAATGTTACAATTACGCCTAAAACCTATCTCGAGCTCAAAACTCTTACTGTTGAATTTCCTTATGAATTCGGCGAAAATGACGCATTTTTCGCAGGCGGTTATCAGTCCTGGACTAAAACAAGAGAGTATAAGAGAGACGATATTCAGCGTCGTTCAATAAAGCTTGCCGATATGTCAGAGCTTACCTCTACTATGGCAAAACTCACAGGCGACGAGTGGTTTGTTGAATATTCCGAAAAGCCCGGAGAATTTATCAGCCATTGCTATACATATGTTAAAAATGAAAATGGCATCTGCCTTTTAGGCTCAATTGATGAAAAGCAAGGCTTCACCTATTTTAAGGTTAAGATGAGAGAAAATGTTTTCACCATCAACAAGGACTTAGAGGGCAAGACGATTTCTCAGCCCATTACGCCGATTAAAATGGTTTATCTTCAGGGCGACTACGAGGACGTGTTTGACAAGTATTTTGCTCATTTCCCTGCATCAAAGCACAAGGATGAGCTGATGGTTGGCTACACCTCTTGGTACAACTATTTCCAAAAAATCGATGAGGATATTATTCTCAGAGATTTAGACGGTCTTGATTTTGCACAGGACAAGGTTTCGATTTTCCAGATTGACGACGGCTATGAAACCTTTGTAGGCGATTGGACTGACGATAACCCAAAGTACTTCCCTCACGGAATGAAATATATTGCTGACAAAATTCACGAAAAGGGCTACAAGGCAGGAATCTGGCTTGCACCATTTAACTGTCAGCGTGTATCAAAAATTGCTAAAGAGCATCCTGATTGGCTTGTACGCAAAGCTAACGGTCACAAAATGCTCGGTTGTATTGCCTGGGGCGGTGCATATACTCTCGACATATACAATCCTGAGGTTCGTGAGCATTTGAAAAAGGTTTTCGACACCGTGCTTAACGTTTGGGGCTTTGATATGGTTAAGCTTGACTTCCTTTACAGCGAATGTATCATTCCGAGAGAAAACAAGAGCCGCGGCGAAATTATGTGCGAGGCTATGGAATTTTTGCGTGAATGCTGCGGTGACAAGCTTATTTTAGGCTGCTCAGTGCCTCTCGGCACATCTTTCGGAATTGTTGACGCCTGCCGTATCAGCTGTGATGTTGACTTAAATTACAGCGGTCAGTTTTACAGCAGAATGCAGGTTTCAAACGAAATGCTCAGTGCAAGAAGTGCTATTAACAATTCAATTTTCCGCCGTCATTTAAACGGAAGAGTATTTATGAATGACCCTGATGTTTTCTTTTTGAGAAATGACAATCTTAAATTCACAGAAGAACAGAAGCTCCTTCTTGCTAAAATAAACAACCTTTGCGGAAATGTACTTTTCATATCCGACAATGCAGGTTTTTATGACGAAAATCAGCGTAATCTTCTCCTCAAATACTTTACTAAAACCGACGAGAAGATTATTGCCGCCGACTACATCGACAAGGACGTTATCAGACTTAAGGTGCAGGACGGCAGTCAAATCAAAACCTTGACATTCAATCTTGAAAAAGGAAAGGTATTAAAAGGATATAAAGCTTAAAGGCTTTTGGGGTAGTCAAAAATGCAAAAAAGAATAGCATTGTGGGATAATCTTAAATTATTTATAATCGCTCTTGTGGTTATCGGTCATCTTGCCATGCAGTATTTTTACACAAGTGAAATATTCGGCACATTTATAATGATAACATACACATTCACTATGCCGGCGTTTGTTTTTATCAGCGGTCTTTTTTCAAAGCACAGCATTAACAGCGACAAACCGCCTGTAAAAAAAGCAATGTGCTTTATAGTTTTATCGTTTTTTATAAAGGTATTAAACTACATAGCAAATATTATTTTCGGTGTACACGTTTCATTTGAGATTTTCTATGTTAAGGATATCCCATGGTATATGCTGGCAATGGGACTTTGGTATCTTATAACCTGGGCACTGAGGAAAACAGACGAAAAATACATTTTAATCTGTTCTGTTGTCCTCGGCTGTTTTGCAGGATATATGCAGGGAAATACTGACTTCCTTTGTATTTTAAGATTTATTACATTTTATCCTTTCTTTTACAGCGGTTACATTCTTCAGCGTGAAAGCGTTGAAAATTTCACGGCAAAAAAAAGTATTAAGATTTTCTCTGCAATATTCCTTGTAATATATGTAATAACATTTATTGTTCATTTTGAGGATTTAAGCGTTTTCCGACCGCTGATTACAGCGAGAGGCAAATATGAGGAGCTTGGAGAATTTTACGATTGGGGCTGTCTTATCAGGCTGGCGTATTACGTTTTGAATATGCTGATAATAACTGCACTCATTGCTCTCTGTCCGAGAAAGGAATTCATGATATCAAAATACGGCAGCAGAACACTTCAGATTTACATCTACCACCGACCGATTATATATATAATGAAAAATGCAGGACTTTTCTACCTCATTCAGCAGGCAGTAGGTGACGGATGGGAATGGATAGGCATTTTGCTTATGCTGGTGCTGACGGCTCTCCTCTGCCCGAAATTCTGGAGTAAGCCCATTGACTATCTTTTAAACCCAAAGGAGAAAAAAGAATATGCAGCTGCCAAGTGACCCAATGATGCTTTTAAGCACAGTTAATATGAAGCTGAGAGATTTTTATTCAAGCCTTGATGAGTTTTGCGAGGATATGGATATCGATAAAGATGAGCTTTGCAGAAAGCTACAGGACGCAGGCTTTGAATATAATGCAGAACAAAATAAATTTTGGTAATAAAAAATTTCAAAAAACTATTGACAAAATGAATTTTTCTGTTATAATCTAAATTGTAATCAATACAAATTAACAACGATTACAAGGTGGTGATTATTTGCAGACGAAAGACATAACAGAGCTTTTCAGGTCAAAGGGACTTAAAGCTACACCACAGCGTATTGCTGTATATAACTTCCTCTGTGAAAATCCTATTCATCCTGATGTTGAAACTGTGTATAACAAGGTTATTGAGGACAATCCCTCATTCTCAAAGACAACTGTTTACAACTGTCTTGAGGCTCTTACTAAATGCGGACTGCTTATACCGGTTAAAATTGATGCTGACAGAATTCGATATGACGCTGACACTCGATTTCACGGTCACTTTATTTGTGACGTATGCAAAAAGATTTACGATTTTGAGTGTGACAGCGAGGATAACAAAGGCATCGAAGATTTTGAAATCAGGCAGAAAGATGTTTATTACAGCGGAATTTGCAAACGCTGTAGAATAAATTAAACTAAATTTTATTTTTAAAGGAGTTAATTAATTATGTCAAAGAAGTATTATTGTCCTGTATGTGGATACGAAAGCGATGAGCCAATCGAGATTTGCCCAATCTGCGGTGCAAAGATGAAAGAGAGAACCAGCGAGGGTATGTCTTGGGCTTCAGAGCATCAGGTAGGCATTATCGACGGCGTTTCAGAGGAAATCGTTCAGGGTCTCCGTGAGAACTTCAACGGCGAATGCACAGAGGTTGGTATGTATCTTGCAATGGCAAGAGTTGCACACAGAGAGGGCTATCCTGAAATCGGCCTTTATTGGGAAAAGGCTGCTTACGAAGAGGCAGAGCACGCTGCAAAGTTTGCTGAAATGCTCGGCGAGGTTGTAACAGATTCAACTAAGAAGAATCTTGAAATGAGAGTTGCTGCTGAAAACGGTGCAACACTTGGCAAAACAGAGCTTGCTAAAAAGGCTAAGGTTGACGGTCTCGACGCTATTCATGACACTGTACATGAGATGGCAAGAGATGAAGCTAGACACGGTAAAGCTTTTGAAGGTCTCCTTAAGAGATACTTTGGTGAATAATTAAGAAGCGTTGGAGCTTCATCTCTTGCCACGAGGCTCCAAAACCGCTTTATCCGGTTTTGGGAGAAACAGTCCAGTGGACTGTTTCGTAGCGAGTGCCAGACTAAAAAGCCCGTCACGGCAAAGCATTTGAAGGTCTTCTCAAGAGATATTTTGGTGAATAATTAAGAAGTCTTGGTGCTTCATCTCTTGCCACGAGGCTCCAAATTCGATAACTAATTACTAAGCGAATTTGGGAGAAACAGTCCAGTGGTTCGTTTGCGACCGCTTCCAGTGGAAGATAACGGGAGCAAAAAGAACTTGGCAGCGGTCAAAATTTGCCTGCGACTTGAGCAGAAAGCAAATTTTGGGAACCGCACCGCGACGCCATCTATATCATTAAGATATGTTCGGGAACTGTTCACGGGATGTCGAGGACGCCATTCCCTACAAAATACCAACTAAGTACTAAAGCCGAATAAAAAACATCAACAGTCAGAACAGCTTGGAAATTCAAGCTGTTCTTTTTTATATCTTCGCAGTAGTCGTTTTCAGCAAAAAACATACATTTGTATTAAATTATAATATAGACAAAGGCAACATAATATGTTAATATAAAGAGTAGTTTTAATATTCAAATGTATCAATCACGAGGGAAAAAGATGGACAGCTATATCGTTAAGGTTGAAAATTTAAAAGCAGACGATTCCTATGTTGAAATAACTGTCAGCGTAACAGGCGAAAAGGACCTTTACTATCCGAGAATTTCTGCCTGCTTTTATACTGACGGTGACAACAGAATTCTGCCTATGGATTTAAAGTCCTGTGACGGAAAAACTGCTGTTGCCATCGGCATTTTTGACGTGCCGTTTTTGTTTTACGAAAACAAAAATGTTAAAGATATCGGAATAAAATTTCTTTTCAGCGACGGCAAAGCAGACAATGTTATCCTCTCTCCTGAAAGTGAGATACACATTCCTGTTAAAAAGAGAAGCGGACTTAAGCATTTTATCAAAAGCAGCAGAAGAGAAAAGTCAAAAATTCTTTTTTCCAAACTTATGTCTTTGCTGTTTGCACCTTACAGGAGAATGAAAGTTCAGCCGAACAAGGTAGCCTTTCTTACAAACCGTTCGGAAAGGCTGACGGGAAATATTAAATCAGTATTTTTTGAGATGACGAAAATTCCGGGAATTGAGATTAATGTGCTTTGCAAAAAAGGCGGCGTAAAATCTAATTTGCCTAACCTTTTCAAATTTTTTAAGCTGTATGCAACATCGGCAGTAGTATTTGTTGATGATTACTATCATTTCCTCTCTTATCTTAAGAAAAAAGATGACGTTACTCTTATTCAGCTTTGGCACGCCTGCGGTGCATTTAAAACTTTCGGCTTTTCAAGACTCGGTAGAGACAGCTATCTCAGGCAAAGCTCACCTAACCACCGCCAGTATGATTATGTTGTTGTCAGCTCTCAGGAGGTTATACCTTATTACGCAGAGGGCTTCGGCGTGGCAATGGAAAAGGTTATCCCTTTAGGCTCTCCACGCTGTGATATGCTGGAAAACGAGGACTACAAAAAGAGATTTAAAAAGAAATTTTATAAAGAAAATCCTACTCTTCAGGGTAAAAAGGTTTTGCTTTTTGCACCTACATTCCGTGGCGGCGGTATGGGCAGCTGCCACTACCCTGCCGATAAATTTGAAATCGACAATCTTCTTTCAAATCTTGATGATGACTGGTGCGTAATCGTAAAAATGCACCCCTATCTTTCTGAAAGGCCTACGTATTCTCCAAAATACGCAGACAGAGTTTTCGACTTCACCGCAAATTATGATATTAACGATTTGCTGTTTATTACCGATTTGCTCGTAACAGACTACTCAAGCGTTATTTTTGAGGCGTCAATAGTAGGCATTCCTATGCTGTTTTACGCTTTTGATTTAAACGAATACAGCCGAGACAGAGATTTCTACTGCAACTTTGAATCTTTTGTACCGGGTAAAATTGTGCTCAGTATGGAAGAAATGCTCGAGGCAATTAAAAATAAGGATTACAAGCAGGAGCTTGTTGCTCCGTTTAAGGAAAGATTTTTCGGTGACACAACAGGTCACGCAACGGATAATGTAATCAAATTTACAAAGGAGCTTTTAAAAGCTGATGTTTGACAGTAAAATGATAATCAATAAGCTGATTATTGATAAAAATAAACTTAATATTTCAGCCTCAATAAGCTGTCCCTTTGATGTTGACGTAACATCACCTAAGGCAAAAATTGTTTTTGAGTGCGACGGAAAGGTTCGCCGTCTGCCATTTCTTGTAACAAATTATTTCAGGCAGAAGCAAAGCGACTCCTGTATTGTTGTTTGCACATACACTTTTTTTCTCGACAACCTTTTTTACAATTTTGAAAGTGACAGCGATATCAAGGCAAGAATTGATTTTTACTACGGTGAAAACGAGGTAACAGGCGTTCCCTTTACGGTTTCCACCAATGTGCTGAATGAAAATCCGCAGATTAGGCTTGACGAGCAGTACATAGAATATGAATGTTTCGACGGCGTTACTGTATTTACAAACGATGACAGCGATTTTGAAAATGACAAAAGCAAGGCGAGTAATGTCTACACCGCTTCCTTTGACTGCGAAAACAGCAATATAATTATTTCAAAATCAAAGGACACTGGCAGGCACCGGAGTTTTGTTCAAAAAAGCAGAATTATTGTTCCTGCCGTAAGATTTATATTCTTCCTGATACGAATACTTCTTTCCGTTGTTTTGACACCGTACTTTATTCTTGACGGAATTTTTGCAGCATTAGACTTTCTGCCTAAAAGAAAAACTAAGGAAATTGACGGACTTTTAAGGAATATGTTTGTACAGATTAAGATTAACTATTCCTCATTTCTCAAGACAAGCTTTAAACGCAGTAACTTCACAACTAACATAAGAAAACCGCTGTTTGCCCTTTGCAGAGCTTACTACAAGCTTTTGTCACGCAAGGAAATTAAGCAAAACAGAGTTACCTTTATGTCTGGCAGACGTGACGAGCTTGGCGGAAATCCCCTTTTCGTCTATGATTTAATTAAAGACAGAGATGATATTGATTTTCAGTTTCTGCTTTTCTCCGACCCGTCGGGACATAATAAGATTGGAAATGTAATTAAATTTCTCAAGCTGTATGCAACCTCAAAGGTTGTTATCGTTGACGATTATTTCAGGCTTTTAAACCTTGTTGACAAAAGAGACGGAGTAAAGCTTTTTCAGCTGTGGCACGCCTGCGGTGCCTTCAAAACCTTTGGCTTTACAAGGCTCGGAAAAAAAGGCGGACCTAAGCAGACCGACCCTAACCACAGAATGTACGATTACGCCATTGTTAGCTCTCAGGAAATTGCAAAGCATTACGCAGAGGGCTTCGGCTTAAGCGACGAAAATGTTGTTGCAACAGGTATTCCGAGAACTGATATATTTATGGACAAGGCATACGCCGACAGAGTTACAAATGATTTTTACGGCAGATATCCGCAGCTTAGCAATAAAAAGATAATGCTCTTTGCTCCTACATTCAGAGGAAACGGTCAGATGAGTGCCTTTTATCCCACAAGTGCATTTAATCCTGTGGAGGTTTACGAGGAGCTCAAGGGCGAATATGCAATACTTATAAAGCTTCATCCGTTTTGTCAGGAACGCTTTGAAATTCCTGAGGAGTACAAGGATGTTATTATTGACCTTTCCGATGACGATGAGCTTAACGACCTGCTGTTTGTTACCGATTTACTTGTAACAGATTATTCCAGCGTTGTATTTGAAGCGTCGCTTTTGAATATCCCTATGCTGTTTTATGCTTTTGACCTTTACGATTATATCTCAAGCCGTGACTTCTATTACGACTTTGAGAGCTTTGTTCCGGGAAAGATAGTTTTCTCTCAGCACGAGCTTGTTTCAAGCATTGAGGAAAATGACTTTTCTGCCGAAAAGGTTGATGGCT
The DNA here is from genome assembly GCA_029219885.1 of Eubacteriales bacterium. Lineage (GTDB taxonomy): Bacteria > Bacillota > Clostridia > Oscillospirales > Acutalibacteraceae > Eubacterium_R. Next base: position 10,311 of record JAQXUH010000039.1, read on the forward strand.
TTAAGAATAAATTCTTTGACCACCTTGACGGAAAATCAAGTCAAAGAGTTGCAGATTTAATACTTAGTAATTTAGGAAAATAAGGAGATTTAATTATGGTATACGGTGTAATTTTAGCCGGCGGTATCGGCTCGAGAATGGGCGGCAACAAGCCAAAGCAGTATCTTACTGTTAAAAATAAGCCAATTATCATTTACACTATTGAAAAGTTTTTTGCTGTACCTGAGCTTGAAAAGATTATAGTTCTATGCCCTAAGCAGTGGGTTGAGCATACTAAAAACCTTATTGAAAAGCACATTGCTCCCGCAGCTGACAGAATTGCGGTAATCGAGGGCGGAGAAACAAGAAACGAAACTATTATGAACGCCATTGATTTTATTGACGGCGAGGGAAATCTTAACGAGGAAACTATTATTGTTACCCACGACAGCGTAAGACCTTTTGTTACAAACAGAATTATTGAAGAAAATATTCAGTTTGCAAAAGAATATGGTGCTTGTGATACTGTTGTTCCTGCAACCGACACAATCGTTGAGGCTCTTGACAACACAGTTATCAGCTCAATTCCTGACAGAAGTAAAATGTATCAGGGACAGACACCTCAGTCATTCAACGCTATGAAACTCAAGAATATGTATAACGCTCTCACAGACGAGGAGAAGAATATTCTTACCGACGCTGCAAAGATTTTTGTAATCAAAGGCGAAAAGGTTGCTCTTGTTCAGGGCGAAACATATAATATGAAAATTACATATCCTTACGACTTAAGAGTTGCTAAGTCACTTTTGGAGGACGAGGAAAATGATTAATACGGTTTACAGATTAGTTGAGCCGAGACGTTTTGAAATTGCCTTTGAGGATATAAATCTGTTTGGCGAAAATGCAATAGTAAGGCCTACAAATCTTTCTATCTGCAACGCCGATATGAGATATTATCTCGGCACAAGAGATGCTAAGGTCCTTGCAGAAAAGCTGCCTATGGCACTAATTCACGAGGGAGTGGGACGAGTTGTCTGGGACCCTACCGGAACATTCAAAGCAGGCGACAGCGTTGTTATGGTGCCTAATGCTCCAACCGAAAAGGATGATTATATCGGCGAAAACTATCTTCGCTCATCAAAATTCTGCGGTTCGTCAATGGACGGCTTTCTTCAGGAATTTGTGGAAATTTCACCTAAAAGGCTTGTTAAGCTCCCTGAAAATATAGATATGAACGTTGCGGCGTTTACCGAGATTGTTTCAGTATCTGTTCACGCAATTTCTCGATTTGACAAAATCGCTCACGGCAGAAGAGACACTATTGCCGTTTGGGGCGACGGAAATTTGGGATACATCACTTCCCTGTTTCTTAAGTATCACTTCCCTGAATCTAAAATTGTTGTGTTCGGCACTATGAGGGAAAAGCTTGCGGACTTCACCTTTGTTGACGAAACTCACCTTGTAAACGAAGTGCCTGAGGGCTTTACTATGGACCACGCCTTTGAGTGCGTCGGCGGTAACGGCAGTCCTGTTGCCATTGAGCAGATAATAGGTCTTATTAAGCCTGAGGCTACAATTTCTATTTTAGGCGTAAGTGAGTATCCTGTGCCTATTAACACAAGGATGATTCTTGAAAAGGGCTTGCGAGTTTTCGGCTCATCAAGAAGCGGTGTGGCCGACTTCCAAAAAACTGTTGATATGTACACGGCTCATCCTGAAATTATCGACTATCTTGGAAATCTTATCAGCTCGGTAAATGTTGTTAGAACGACTACCGATATCAAAAACGCCTTTGAAAAGGATACACAAAAATCTTTCGGCAAAACCATTATGAAATGGGAAGAATAATTTGAAAATAACAAAATCCGATTGCACAAAGCAGTCGGATTTTTGTTTTGCCGTATTAGCTGTATACCTCTCTGAACATTTTTGTAATTCTGTCTGCGAGAGGCTTGTTTTGTGGTTTGTCAAGATTGAAATCGTCTTTCAAAATATCTTTAGCACAATTTTGGGTAAGACGCAATGTTTCCACGTCGCTGACCATATCTGCGATTTTTAAATCGGGCAGACCGTGCTGACGCTGACCGAAGAAGTCACCGGGACCTCTGACCTTTAAATCTTCATCGGCAATTTTAAAGCCGTCGGAATATTTTTTCATAGTCATAAGGCGTTCTCTTGACGATTCGCTTTTATTGTCGGAAACGAGAACGCAGAAGCTTTTTTTACTGCCTCTGCCGATTCTACCCCTGAGCTGATGAAGCTGAGAAAGGCCGAAACGCTCCGCATTTTCAATTACCATAATGGTAGCGTTTGGAACGTCCACGCCAACCTCAACAACAGTAGTTGCCACAAGTATCTGCACGTCGCCGTCAGCAAAAGATTTCATTACATTTTCCTTTTGCTTTGGTTTCATTTTTCCGTGAAGAAGTCCTAAATTGTAGCCCTTAAAGGTTGTTTCGGAAAGCTCCTCTGCAAGCTGTTCGGCAGATTTAACGTCCATTTCGTTTTCCTCTACCGCAGGACAGACTATGTAGCATTGCTCTCCCCTGTCCACAGCGTCACGGATAAATTTGTAAAGTCTTTCGTTATACCTTGAATCTACCACATCTGTCCTGATTTCCTGACGTCCCGGAGGAAGCTCGTCGATTATGCTGATATCAAGGTCGCCGTAAAGGATAAGTCCCAAGGTTCTGGGTATAGGTGTGGCACTCATTACAATTGTGTGAACAGAAGTGCCTTTTTCCGCCAACGCCGCTCTTTGACGGACACCAAAACGATGCTGTTCGTCAGTTATAACAAGACCGAGATTTTTAAACTCCACATCATTTTGAATTATGGCGTGAGTGCCGATAAGCAGGTCAATTTCGCCGTCAATCAAATCTGCCTTGATTTCTCTTTTCCTTTTAGCAGGTACAGAGCCTGTAAGAAGCTCAACTCTTATTCCGTCGGGAGAAAGCATTTTTTTTAGGCTTTCAAAGTGCTGAGTGGCAAGAATTTCAGTAGGTGCCATCAATGCCGTTTGATATCCGTTTTTCACCGCAGTATAAATCACACCTGCCGCCACGGCAGTTTTACCTGAGCCCACATCACCCTGAATAAGCCTTCCCATTGGGTATCTGCCTTTCATATCGGTGATGCAGTCTGCCATTGCCCTTTTCTGTGCCGAGGTCATTTCAAAGGGTAAAAGATTTTGAAATTCCTCGCTGTAATCAACTTCAATTTTTACAGCAGTTTCCTTTTTCTTGTTGCCCTTGAGCTTTAAAAGTCCCAGCTGCAAGGTGAGAAGCTCGTCAAAAATCAACCTGTTTCTCGCCTGTGCAATATCCTCCTGACGCTGCGGAAAATGAATATCCCTGATAGCTTTGTCAAGAGAAATGAGATTATATTTTCTGCGTATTTCGTCGCTTAAAATTTCCGGTATTTCGTCAATTCCGTCAAGGGCGGTTTTCACAACCTTGCTGATTGCTCTTGAATTGAGCTTTTCTTTTGCGGGATAGACAGGATGAATACTTTCACAGGCATCCAAGCCCTCAATCTGCGGTGATGACATAGACGCTGTGGCTAAATTCTTCTCAATTCTGCCGAAAAGAATATAGTCGTTATAAACTCTCAAGGAATTTGCAAGATATTTATTATTAAATATGGTAACATTAATAACGCTTTCGCCGTCGGAAAATCTGCATTTGTAAAGCGTTAAGCCTTTACGGACAAGGCTTTCTTTAACCATAGTTATCATAGTGGCTTTAATGCTGACAATTTCGCCGTCAACAGTTTCCTTGACTGTTTTCGTATTTGTCCAGTCCTCATATTTTCTCGGATAAAAATGCAAAAGGGAATCAACGTCGAAGACGCCGAGACTGTTAAACAGCCCGGCTTTCTTCTCGCCGACACCCTTGATATATTGTATATTACTGCTAAGACTAAGCATATCTTACTCCACAGAAATAATGAAATAATATATAGGCTGACCGCCGTCAACAACGCTGATTTCCACATCGCTGCCGTACTTTGCGGAAAGCTTTTCTTCCAGCTTTGAGGCATCTTCTTCGCTGACGCCCTCGCCGTAAATAATTGTAACAAGAGAATGTTCGCCTCTCTTGAAAAGCTTATCTGCCGACTTAAATGCAACGTCAACAATGTCCTCGCCCAAGAATTTAATCTTGCCGTTGCAAAGTCCCATAATTTCGCCCTGATGAACTGCTTTTCCGTCAACCTCGCTGTCACGTGCAGCAAAGGTTACCTGTGCAGTTTCAACTGCATCTGCGGCGTCCATCATAGCCATTTGATTTTCGTCAGCACCTACTGTTTCATCAAAAGCAAGCATAGCAGAAATACCCTGAGGGATGGTTTTAGTTTGAAGAACTCTAACCTCTCTGTCAGCTGCCAAAGGAGCCGCCTGCTCTGCCGCCATAATAATATTCTTGTTGTTAGGAAGAACAAAAACTGTTTTTGCAGGAGTGCTCATTACAGCGTTAAGAATATCATCAGTTGACGGATTCATAGTCTGTCCGCCGCTGACAACAACGTCTGCACCTAAATCGGTAAACAGCTCTGCAAGTCCGTCGCCTGCACAAACAGTAACAAAGCCGTATTCGTTTTCAGGCTCTTTAACAGTAGGAGTAATAACCTCCTCGCCCTCTTTAACGCCTACCTCGGCATTTGCGTGCTGATATCTCATATTGTCGATTTTTATGTTAATAAGCTGTCCGTATTTAAGAGCCGCCTGAATAACATTTCCAGGCTCGTTAGAATGAACATGAACCTTGATAATATCGCTGTCATCAACTACTACAACGCAGTCGCCGATTGACTCCAAAAATGCTCTGAGCTTAAGTGGGTCTTTTTCTTTTGCAGAGCTTGATTTTTCAATGAGAAATTCAGAACAGTAGCCAAACTCAATATCGTCAGATGCATTTGCAACTGTTGATTTTGAAACGCTTGGAACAGGAGTTACACCGCTGCCGTCAAGAGGCTGAACGATAACACCGTTATGCCATACACTTTCCATACCCTCAAAAACAAGGATAAGTCCCTGACCGCCTGCGTCAACAACGCCTGCTTTTTTAAGTACAGGAAGAAGCTCAGGAGTTTTTGCAAGTGCTTCTTTTGCTGCCTGAAGAGCTGCGAAAGCTACTTCAAGAGGATCATCCTGAATTTTAGCCATTTCCTGTGCAGCCTCGGATGCTTCCCTGATAACAGTTAAAATTGTACCCTCAGTAGGCTTCATTACTGCCTTGTAAGCTGCGTCAACGCCCTCTTTAAAGGCTTTTGCTACATCCTTTGCTCCTGCCTCGTCAAGTCCCTTAAAGCCTTTTGAAAAGCCACGGAAAATGAGAGAGAGAATTACGCCTGAGTTACCTCTTGCACCTCTTAAAAGTGCAGACGCACATCTTGAGGAAGCCTCGTCAATGGTGCAGTCATCAGGCAAGGCTGCCATTTCCTTTGCGGCGGCTGTAATAGTCATACTCATATTTGTACCTGTATCACCGTCAGGAACAGGAAATACGTTAAGTGCATCAACAGCCTGTCTGCTGTTTGTTATATTGTTGGCGGCTGAAATAATCGAGTCGCGGAACATCAATCCAGTAATCATTAAACTTCTCCCAAAAATTAATTAGTTAAGAGCGTCGATATATACGTTGACTTTGGAAACCTTTAAATCAGTTGCCTCCTCAACAGTATAACGCACCTTATTCACAATACTCTCAACTATTGCATTTATATTAACTCCGTATGAAACGGAAATATGCAAATCAATGGTCAGCACGTCGTCAACACTTTTAACAACAACGCCCTGGTCAAGATTTTCCTTTGCACCCTTATTCATTATGGCAGACTTAATGCTTTGGTAAGGGTTGGAATTAACCATACCGGTAACACCGAAACAGCTTTGTGCAGCTCTGCCGACGAGATTTGAAAAGTAATTATTCGTAACCTCGATATATCCGTTTGGGTTTTCAAACTTAATCATAAGTATCCTCCTTAAAAAGTTGATTTCTCTTTCTCTATTTATAAATCTATTATAGATAATATTTTATTCTTTATCAAGATATAAAATTCCAGGTGTCGATATTTGAAAAGAAATTTCCGTAATATCCCTGCATATCGCCGTTCATAGCCTTTGAGTAGCATATCATACCCTTTTTGTACACAAGAGGAATAAACGGAAGCTCCTCGTTAAATGAAAGAATAAAACTTCCCAAATCCGACTTGCCTGAAAGATAGTTGGCATAAATATCATCGCATTTGATGTTCTTTCTGTCAATTCCGTATCTTGTGCCGCCTTTCTCGTCAAAGAAAGGATAAAGGGACATATCGTCGGAAAGCTTGACTTCGCCGATATATATATCAAAGTCAACAGCTTTGATTTTAGCTGTGTATTCTTTGGCACTGAGGGTTTCAATATCAACAGTAAAGCCAACAGCCTCAAGCTGAGATTTAAGCAAAGCCGCAACGGCAGTTCTGTTGTTATTTTTGTTCACAAGAATTGTAAGCTTTAAGTCCTTTGCCTTTTCACCGCTTTGGGCAATTGCCTGCTTTGCAGTAGCAATATCCGCCTCGTCGGAAAAGATTTTGATGTTTTCCGCAATTTTACCTGACGGATTAAAAGGCGACGACGCAACTGTCGCATAGCCTGAATATGCACTGTCGGCAAATGTACTTCTGTCTGCCGCCAGAGAAATAGCACGTCTAATCTGCTCGTTGGCAGTTATACCTGATTTGGAATTAACGCCGATATATACAAGATTGTTCATATTCACAAGCTTTTTTGCACAGGACATTCTCTTTGAAACAGACGAACTCAAGTCCCTGAAAGCGTATGAAATGTTGCCGATATTTACTGCGTTGTCGATTGAATCGGCAGCAGCAATATTGACAAGATTTACTGTTGTGATATACGGGTCAAAGCTGTCGGACACATTAGCGGTAAGTACGGTTTTACCGTCGGAGGTTTCGTACTTATACCGACCGCTGCCCACAGGATAGCCCTCCTTGTCATCCTCTGTTGAGGCAATAGGAAACGTAAGCAGATTAACTGCGTAAGGGTTTTCCCTGTCAAGATAGAATATTACACTTCCGCTATCCTCTGAAACAGAGTCGATATACTGAAGTGAATTTTTGTACGCAGGCGACTTTTTTGCTGCTCTGAATGAATAAGCAACGTCACTTGTGTCAAGAGATGAACCATCGGAAAATTTAATATTTGGGCTGATATCAACCTTAAGGGTTTTTCCGTCAACAAATTCATAGCCTGTTGCTATATTATTTACAGGCTCATAGCTTTCGTCAAGGTCAAACAGCGACTCAAATACAAGCGTTGCGAGAACCTGATTATTCTGCGTTTTTGCTTTAAAAGGGTCAAGGCTGTCGCCCTTTGTGTAGCTCAGCTTAAAGGTAGTGCTGTCAGTTATTTTCGCCGTTGGCTGTTCAGTAACCTCTTGTGCATTATCGTTGTCGCTTTGTGAAGCTGTACAGCCTGCAAGGCAGGTAAAAAGCATAGCTATTGCCATAAAAAATGCAATATATTTCTTTGCCATTTCTACCTCCTGATAAGCGTTGTATTTATAGTTTTGGCGGTTTTGTTATCCACCTCAAAAAGGCATCCCTCAAGAACGCAGGGACCGTCGTCATTTACAAATCGAACAGGCAGGTTTGTCCTCATTTTTTCAATAGCACATTCGGGAGAAACTCCGAGTACACTATAATAAGGACCTGTCATTCCGATATCGCTGACATATCCTGTGCCGTTAGGGAGAATTTGATTGTCGCTTGTCTGCACGTGAGTATGAGTGCCGTACAGAACAGACACCTTTCCGTCAAGATAAAAGCCCATTGCCTTTTTCTCGCCTGTTGCCTCTGCGTGAAAATCGACTATGATAACATCAATTCCCTGAGCTTTGATTTCGTCAATCACTCTGTCTACAACTGAAAAAGGATTTTCCACAGGGTCAAGATAAACCGCACCCTGAATACTCATTACCGCTGCCCTGATACTGCCCTTGTCGATTATTTCATAATATCTTCCGGGAGCAGAGGGATGATAATTTGCAGGGCGGATAATAGGCTTGTTTGAATCAAGATAATCATAAATCTCTCTGCGTTTCAAGCCGTGATTGCCGAGAGTAATAACATCAGCACCGCAGCTTAAGATATAGTCGGCACTTTGGGGAAGTATGCCGTTTCCCACAGCAGAATTTTCACCGTTTACCACTACTATATCAGGCTTAAGTTCTCTTTTTAATTTCGGCAGTTCCTGCATTAAATATTCGCATCCCTGCCTGGAGACTACGTCTCCGATAGTAAGAATTTTCAATTTTGCACCAATTTCTATATACAAATTAAAACTATTATACTATAATTAAGGCGTGAAAACAAGAAATTGACACAAAATTAATACTGTGTTAAAATTATTTTTAGTTTCACTTTACAGAACAAGCATATAATACAAAGAGTATCTAACAATAATACAAATGGAGGAATAAATATGAGAATTTGCGTTTTCGGTGCGGCAAGCGACGAAATAGACAGTAAATATATAACAGCTGTTGAGAATATGTGCGAAAACCTTGCAAAAAAAGGACACAACCTTGTTTTCGGTGCAGGTGCCTGCGGACTTATGGGTGCGGCGGCAAGAGGCTTCAAAAAAGGCGGCGGAAATATTATCGGCGTCATTCCTGAGTTTTTTAAGGAGACACATATTGAAACTATTTATACTGAATGTGATGAGCTGATTTATACAGAGAGTATGCGTGAACGCAAGGCCGTTATGGAAGAAAAGGCAGACGCTTTTATTATCGTTCCCGGCGGAATCGGCACCTTTGAGGAAATGTTTGAGGTGCTGACCTTAAAGCAGTTAGACCGTCACAACAAGCCTATTGTGATTTACAATATTGACGGCTACTATGACGGTATGGAGACGCTTTTGGAGCACGCTGTCAAGGAGGGCTTTATAAAAGAAAACTGCCATTACCTCTATCAGTATTTTAAAAATTCTGACGAATTAATTGATTATATCGGCAAAAACATTCAATATAATTTTTCAGTTAAGGACCTGAAAAACGGATAAAATTCAAAAGCACAAACAAAAACGCAGAGGCAAAAACCTCTGCGTTTTATACTTTCAGTATTAAATTATAATGCCTTAGTTTCAACCTCTTCGATAATTCTTGCAAGGAACTCATCAAGAGTTGTTGCACCCTCGTCGCCGTTCTTTCTTGAACGAACAGATATTGTATTAGCCTCGATATCCTTGTCACCTGCAAGAATCATATAAGGCACCTTTTCAAGCTGAGCAGAACGAATCTTAAAGCCAATCTTCTCGCTTCTGTCATCAATCTCACAGCGAATACCCTTAGCCTCGAGAGCCTTTTTAACCTCATAGAGATAGTCAAGATGTCTGTCAGCAATAGGAAGAAGCTTAACCTGAACAGGAGCAAGCCATGTTGGGAATGCACCTGCATACTTTTCAATGAGAAGTGCAAGAGTTCTCTCGTAGCAGCCGATGGATGTTCTGTGAATGATATAAGGATTTTTCTTTGTGCCGTCCTTGTCGGTATATTCCATACCGAACTTTTCAGCAAGCATCTGGTCAATCTGGATTGTAATGAGAGTATCCTCTTTACCGAATACATTTTTAATCTGGATATCAAGCTTTGGACCGTAGAATGCAGCCTCACCGATACCGATTTTGTAATCAAGACCAAGGTCGTCAAGGATATTTTTCATAACGCCCTGAGCCTCATCCCACTGCTCCTCTGTGCCGATGTACTTTTCTCTGCTATTAGGGTCCCACTGACTGAAACGGAATGTTACATCCTCGTAAAGACCGAGAGTCTTAAGCATATATTCGCAAAGCTCAAGACAGCCCCTGAACTCATCCTCAAGCTGGTCAGGAGTACACATAAGATGACCTTCGGAAATTGTGAACTGTCTTACTCTGATTAAGCCGTGCATTTCGCCGCTGGCTTCATTTCTGAACAGAGTTGAGGTTTCGTCATATCTAAGAGGTAAATCTCTGTATGAACGAGGCTTGTTAAGATATGCCTGATACTGGAACGGACAGGTCATAGGACGAAGTGCAAATACTTCCTTGTCCTTTTCCTCGTCGCCTAAAACGAACATACCGTCTTTGTAGTGGTCCCAGTGACCTGAGATTTTGTAAAGGTCGGACTTAGCCATCAACGGAGTTTTTGTAAGCTGCCAGCCTCTCTTTGCTTCCTCGTCCTCTACCCAACGCTGCATAAGCTGAATGACTTTTGCACCCTTAGGGAGCATAATAGGAAGTCCCTGACCGATGTAATCAACTGTTGTGAAAAGCTCAAGCTCTCTGCCAAGCTTGTTGTGGTCTCTCTTTTTAGCCTCTTCAAGCTTTTCAAGGTGTTCCTCAAGCATTGACGCTTTAGGGAATGCCACACCATAAACACGGCAAAGCATCTTGTTGCTAGCGTCACCTCTCCAATAAGCACCGGTGCAGTTTGTAAGCTTGAACGCCTTAATAACCTTCATATCCATAAGGTGAGGGCCTGCACAAAGCTCGGTAAATTCGCCTTGCTTGTAGAAGCTGATAGCCTCGCCCTTTTCGGAATGTTCGCCGATAAGCTCAACCTTGTAAGGCTCATTTTTCTCCTCCATAAGCTTTACAGCCTCGTCAGCAGGAAGCTCAAAGCGTTCAATCTCAAGGCCTTCCTTAACGATATTCTTCATTTCCTTTTCAATCTTTTCCAAATCTTCAGGAGAGAAAGGAGTTTCAACGTCGAAATCGTAATAAAAACCGCTGTCAATAGCAGGACCGATAGTAAGCTTTACATCAGGATAAAGTCTTTTTACAGCCTGAGCCATAATATGAGATGCGGTATGATTAAATGTCTTTCTGCCGTCCTCGTCATCAAAGGTGAGAACTGCAAATTCGCAGTCGCTGTCAATAACTGTTCTGAGGTCACAAACCTTGCCGTTGACAGTACATGAACAAGCGTTTCTGTAAAGTCCCATTGAGATATCCTTAGTGATATCTGCGGCAGTCATAGGAGAAGAATATTCCTTAACCGAGCCGTCTTTTAATGTAATCTTCATAAAAATTCCTCCAAAAAATAAAAAAATCACCCTGAATAATCAGGGTGAATAAATATCCACGGTTCCACCTGAATTGTGCATAAAATTTGCATAATATGCACCGCTCAATGCTGTATAACGGCAGCAAACCGACCTGTATTAAAGGCACTCAAAGGCGGTAATTCATAAGCCTGCTGCACACTTTCACCCACCGTGTGCTCTCTGAAAACAGGTAATCATAAATCGTGTCCTTATCAAAGCGTTAAATATTTTATTGCTTAAACTGTATTTTATCACCCATTATCCAACTTGTCAATATGTTTTATTTTTTGTGCTGTTTAGTTGGCAAAAAAACTTGACAGATACAAGATATAGGTGTATATTAGTATAGATGTTTTACATATTGTAACGGCATATAGTAGCAATATTGAAACTGATTTTGCATTGTAAACTGTACCTTTTCTGATGGTAATTTTCGAGTAAAAATTTTTTCGAGAAACAAAAACAAGAAGAAGGAGGTGCTGTTGACTGTGAGTAGTGTTATTATTCCGATAGTTGTCGGTGTAATTTGTGCAATTATTTTCAGCGTTTTGGGTTTTGTTCTCGGCGGAGAGCATCGCAGACGTACCAGTGAAAAAGAAATTGGCTCTGCAACTCAAGAGGCTACAAGAATTATAAACAATGCTTTAGCAGAGGCCGAGGCCACAAAGAAGGCAAGGCTTGTTGAGGCAAAGGATGAAATTCATAAGCTTCGCTCAGATGCGGACAAGGACATCCGTGAAAGAAGAAGCGAAGTTCAAAAGCAGGAAAACCGTCTTAATCAGAGAGAAGATTATCTCGATAAGAAGGCTGATTCCCTTGAGCGTAAAACTGAAAATTTAACTGTTAAGCAGAAAGAGCTTGACGACAAGCTACTCGAAATTGACGGCATCAAGAAAAGCCAGTTTGATATGCTGGAGCGTATTTCAGGACTTACTAAAGAGGAGGCTAAGGAACAGCTCCTTGCCGACCTCAGTGAACAGCTTGATACTGAAAAGAGCAAGCGTATCCTTGAATACGAGCAGATGGTTCGTGACCAGAGTGAAGTTCTGGCAAAGGAAATCATCGGTACTGCCATCCAGCGTTGTGCAGCAGACCACACCGCCGAGACTACCGTTTCGGTTGTTGCTCTTCCTAATGATGATATGAAGGGCAGAATTATAGGACGAGAGGGCAGAAATATCCGTTCTATTGAAACAATTACAGGTACAGAGCTTATCATTGACGATACTCCTGAGGCTATCACAGTAAGCTCATTTGACCCTGTAAGGAGAGAGATTGCAAGACTTACTCTTGAGCGTCTTATTCAGGACGGACGTATCCATCCTACTAAGATTGAGGAGTGCTTTGAAAAGAGCACAAGAGAGGTTAATGCTATCATTAAGCAGGAGGGCGAAAAGGCTGTTCTTTCCGCAAACTGCGGTCAGATTCACCCTGAACTTGTTAAGCTTTTGGGTAAGCTCAGATACCGTACTTCCTACGGTCAGAACGTACTTAAGCACAGTCTTGAGGTTTCATATATCGCAGGACTTATGGCAGCAGAGCTCGGTGCCGACGAAAAGCTTGCACGCCGTGCAGGTCTTCTTCACGATATCGGTAAGGCACTTGACCACGAAATGGAAGGCTCTCACATCACACTCGGTGTAGAGTGGGCTAAGAAGTATAAGGAAAGCGACGAGGTTGTTCACGCTATTGCGGCTCACCACGGCGAAATTGAATGTAAAACAGTTGTTGCCTGTCTTGTTCAGGCTGCCGACGCTGTTTCTGCATCAAGACCCGGTGCCCGTCGTGAAAACATCGAAAACTATATCAAGAGACTTCAGCAGCTTGAAGAGATTTCAACAAGCTTTAACGGCGTTGAAAGAGCATATGCAATTCAGGCAGGCCGTGAGGTTCGTGTTATGGTTAAGCCTGAAATCATCAACGATGAGAGAATGCCTCTTATCGCTCGTGAAATTGCTAAAAAAATCGAAAGCGAAATGGAAGATCCGGGACAGATTAAAGTCAATATCATCCGTGAATCAAGAGCTTCCGACTACGCAAAATAATAAAAAATGCCTTGTGTATTATTACGCAGGGCTTTTTTTGACAGTTTAGTATTTGTTTAATTTTATTTACATTATATTATGAAAGGAATACAACTATGATTAAACATATCGTTTGTTTCAAGTTGGCAGACAATTCTCCGGAAAACGTAAAAAAGGCTGCCGATATTCTCAGGTCAATGGAGGGTAACGTTCCTCTTCTCAGAGGTATTGAGGTAGGCGAAGATTTTCTTCACTCTCAGCGTTCCTATGACATAATTCTTCAGGTAACTCTTGATGACAGAGACGCCCTTGACGCATATCAGAATGACGAATATCATTGCGGTGTAGTCAAAAAGCATATGCACGCCGTGGTTGAAACTTCAGTTGCTGTTGACTACGAAATATAAAAAAACACATTTGAGCAGATTCTTTATTGAATCTGCTTTTTCTTTTGTCAATTACTATACAATTTTCAAACATTTGTATATAAATAAAATAAATATTATTTATTTTTTATTAAATATTGACAACTTATAAATGTATTGGTATAATTTTAGTTAGACAAATTTGGCGGTATGTAGCATTTTGCAAGTGCTTTTTGCCTGCATATTGCAAAAAAATAAATTTCCGGAGGACACTATGGAAGAAAACAGAGAAATTGAAATTGACCTGAGAGCGATATTTTTCACCCTCAGAAAGAAAATAGTATTTATGCTGCTGGTGGCACTTGTATGTGCTACGGCTGCCGGCTGCTTTACAAACTTCTTTATTCAGCCGAAATATACCGCCGCTGTTACTTTGTGCGCATATAACGACAATAATCGCGTAGGTACTGATGGTAGTATTACAAGCAGCGAGATTGATGCTTCTCAAAACCTCGTAAATACATATATCGAAATTCTCAAGAGCTATACTTTCCTTGAGAAAGTAGTTGACTATATCGACTATGACCTTTCTGCATCTGCACTTAAAAGTATGATTTCCTGCGGTCAGGTTGAGGACACATTCATCTTCAAGGTTTCGGTTACAAGCACCGACCCTCAGGAGGCTATGGATATTGCCAATGCAATTGCAGAGATTTGCCCTGATGAAATTATTCGTATAATCAATGCCGGCAGTATTCAGATTGTTGACCTTGCAAAGCTCCCTACTACTCCATCATCACCTAATTTGAAGAAAAATGTTGCCATTGCATTCCTTGCAGGCTTTGCAGTTTCATTTGCACTGTTCTTCATTAAGGAGATATTCAATACAACAGTTAACGACGAAAAAGATTTGGAAAAAGCCTTTGACATTCCCGTACTCGGCACTATCCCGAGACTTGCACCTGTTAACAGCACACAGGACAGCTCGTCAGGCTCGTCATTTAGCTCGGTATTAAAGAACAAGGAGGACAAGGCAAATGAAAATTAACAAAAAATCTTCCGCAGAAAGCGAGAAGAAAAGCAAAAGAAAAAATTCAAATAACAGCTTCAGCAGAGATGACCAGAAGAAAATTCTCTGTGCCAATTCTCCTTTCGTAGTAAAGGAAGCATATAACGCTATCAGAACCAACCTGCTTTTCATTCAGCAGGGAGAGAAATGTCCCGTTTTCGTTGTAACAAGTCCGTCAGCAAATAACGGTAAGTCTATTAACTCTATCAACCTTGCCGTTTCCTTTGCTCAGATGGGTAAAAGGACACTTCTCATTGACGCTGATATGAGAAACCCCACTGTTCACAGAATGTTCTCTATTCCTGTAAAGAACGGACTTTCCGAAATTCTTGCAGGACTTACAGACAATATTACCGTTTCAAAGACAGATATTGAAAATCTTTCTGTACTCACCGCAGGTAAAATTCCTCCTAACCCGGCAGAGCTTTTGTCATCAGCGAGAATGGATAAGCTTCTCCAGTTTGTTAAGGAGCATTATGACTGCGTATTTATCGACACACCGCCGATAAACCTTGTTACAGATGCTACATCATTTGTTTCCAAAACAACAGGCTACATTATTGTTGTTAAATCAGGTGCAACAGATATTCAGGAGGTTAAGGCTTCCGTTTCATCTCTTGAGCAGATTGACGCTAATATCGTAGGCTTTCTTCTCAACGATGTTGCTGCACCGGGCAAGAATTACTACACCTATTACAAGAGCAGATATTACAAGTACGGCAAGTACAATTACGGTGGCTACTACAATTACGGCAATAACTACCGTTATTAATTTTTAGAGTTAAGGATGTCTTTACAATGAGCAGACGAAGAAGAATACAGAGTACATTCGAGTTCGCCGTAGGTGCACTCTCTTTGCTGTTTTCTCAAATAACAACCTTCGTGGTGTTCCATTTCGGCATATTCGGAGCAACTAAAATTGCAAATTACGAGATATACAATTGGGTTGAATACTCATCACTTTTAGGCGTATCTTATCTCGTTGTATACTTCTGCTTTGCCTCTCCCTTGAATCTGCTTAAACGAAGCAGACCGATGGAGTTCTTCTCCACTCTGCGAAACTGTGCCTTTACATACGGAATTTTCGCTGTTTTGCTCATTCTTTCAAAGAACAGCATTATTGAGTCTCGTTATCAGTTCTTAGGCGGATTTACACTTTTCCTTGTCTTTTCTCTTTTCGGCAGATTTATTTTGAAAAAAGTAATGCTCAGGAAAATCAGAGAAAGCAAAATGGCAACGCAGACAGGCATCATCACCACAAAAGAAAGAGCAGAGAAATTTATACCAAGACTTCAGACCGACTGGTCTAAAAATATAAAGGCTGTTGCTCTTACCGACGCTGTTATCGAAAGCGGTAAATACAAGTGTAAGGAAAAGAACAGCGGAAGATATCGTGAAATGCAACAGGTCTGCGGTGTTCCCGTCGTTGCTAATATGGATAATGTTATCGGCTGGATTAGAACTGCCTCTCTCGACGAGGTGTATATCAATCTTCCTCTTGATGATAAGTATCACATTCCTGCACTTATTGAAGAGCTTGAGGATATGGGAATTGTTGCAATCGTTAACATTCCGTCAATGGAAAAAATTGTTGAGGAAAGCAAGTTTGACAACTTCAACTGTATGGTTAAATCAGGATATCCTATGGTTGTGTTCTCCCCTACTATCAAGAACGAATCTCATCTTGTAATCAAGCGTATTGTTGATGTTATCGGCGGACTTGTGGGAAGTATACTTTCTCTGCCTATTATACTTATCACAGCAATTCCGCTGCTTCTTGAATCTCCCGGACCGCTGATTTTTAAACAGCAGAGAGTTGGTAAAAACGGCAGAATTTTTAACATCTATAAGCTTCGCTCAATGTATGTTGACGCAGAAAAGCGTAAAAAAGAGCTTATGGAAAAGAACAAAATGGACGGTCATATGTTCAAAATGGACGATGACCCGAGAATTACAAAGGTAGGCAAATTCATCAGGAAATACAGTATTGACGAGCTTCCGCAGTTTTGGAACGTACTCAAAGGTGATATGAGCCTTGTGGGAACAAGACCGCCTACTGTTGACGAATTTGAAAAGTATGAAAGCCACCACAAAAGGCGTCTTTCAATGAAGCCTGGAATTACAGGCAACTGGCAGGTATCGGGCAGGTCGGACATTCAAGATTTTGAAGAGGTTGTAAAGCTCGACTGCGACTACATAGATAATTGGTCCTTGGGACTTGACATAAAGATTTTATTTAAAACTGTCGGCGTAGTCCTTACTCATAAGGGTGCGGAATAGCTGATATGCTGGTGACGATATGAAAATTGCTATGATGGGACACAAGAGAATACCCTCCCGTGAGGGTGGTATTGAAATCGTTGTTGACGAGCTTTCCACAAGGCTTGTCCGTTCAGGTAACGATGTCACCGCATATAACAGAAAAGGTCACCACGTTTCAGGCAAGGAATTTGAAACCGACAGTAAGCTGAAAGAGTATAACGGCATCAGGCTGAAAACTGTTTTTACTGTAGAAAACAAACAGCTTAATGCCATAATTTACAGCTTTTTGGCTGCACTTAAAGTAGGCTTCGGCAGATATGATGTTGTTCATATCCACGCTGAGGGTCCTGCTTCTATGTGTTTTATTCCGAAACTTTTTGGTAAAAGAGTTATTGTCACTATTCACGGACTTGACTGGCAGCGTTCCAAGTGGGGCGGTTTTGCCACTAAGTTTTTACAGTTTGGTGAGAAATGTGCCGTGAAATACGCCGACGAAATAATCGTTCTGTCAAAAAATGTGCAGAATTATTTTCTTGAAAAATATTCAAGAGAAACTCATTACATACCCAACGGAATTGAACGTCCTGTTATCAAGGACGATACGGAAATAAATAATAAATTCGGCTTAGAAAAAGACAGTTACATACTCTTTCTCGGCAGAATTGTCCCTGAAAAATTCGTGGACGGACTTATCAAAGCATACAAAACGCTTGATACAGATAAAAAACTTGTAATTGCCGGCGGTACAAGTCATACCGGCGATTATGTAAATGAAGTTAAGACTCTTGCTGAAGGAAACGAAAATATAATATTTACTGATTTTGTTCAGGGCGAGGTTTTAGAGGAACTTTACTCCAACGCCTATATCTACTGTCTGCCCAGCAGTCTTGAAGGTATGCCAATCAGCCTTTTGGAGGCTATGAGCTACGGTAACTGCTGTCTTACGTCGGATATTGCAGAATGTACCGAGGTTTGCGAGGACAAGGCTCTTTACTTCAAAAACGGCGATATTGACGATTTGGCAAAAAAGCTG
>JAQXUH010000040.1 GCA_029219885.1 Eubacteriales bacterium
GGACGAGAATTTATTGACAGCAAAACCTCGGAAAAGCCAGTAAAATCAAGGACTTTCGGGGATTTGTAGGGAGTCGAAAATGTCCCTCGGGGGCTTCTCCTAAGCGAAAGGCCATGGGTTCGAATCCCGTCGGGGACGCCAAAAGCCGAAAGTCTGCAAAAATCAAGGCTTTCGGCTTTTCTTTTTTATTACGTTATTTCGTTATAAATTGTAGCAAAAATTTGCAAAATACTGATTATGTGCTATAATATGAGTAATCTGTTACATATTATCGGAGGATTAAATGATGAAAAAATAATTTCTTTACTATTATGCGTTTTAATAACCGTATCCTTTTTCGGCTGTTCAAAGGCTGATGACACAAGCAGCGGCACCACCGCAGCAGAAGCTCAAGCAGATTCAAGCACAATTCAGACTGTTTTAAATCAAGCAGAATATGTGCTTTACCAAAACATATTTACAAACGACCAGGCAGATGATTATGACGGTCAGCCGGCAACAAAAGAGGGCACCTTTGCTGTGTTGTATGACGAGTATAATTCCACTACTCGCTACTACGTTTGGGGATACAACGACCAAACAAAATGCTGTGACTGGCAATGGGAAATTGTGCCTGATGACACTACATCTCTCCCGTCTCCCGGCTCTCTTGTTGAGGTAACAGGAACATATGCGGTAAACGATTCTGCCCTTGACAAATTCTGGATTGAAAATGCCGACATAACAGTTAAACAGGCGTATGACGGCGGAAATGCAGATGTTGATATGACCACAATGGGCGGTACTCTTGAAAGAGTGCAGGTTATAAATATGCAACAGTTTCCTGATAAATTTGAGGGAAAATCTGTTTCGGTTTACGGCAGAGTTGAGAGCACAGATACTGTTCAGCATCCTTACTATGACAACTGTTTTTCACAGCAGTTTGTATCAACAGATGAGGTTCAGGCTATCGGCACTGTTGTAATCGTCAGCGGTACATATCAGTCAGGCGTAATTACAGATGCATCTGTAAGCGTTACAAATAATTATTAATAAATTTTTGAGCATAAAAACTGCCACAGTCCTTGTTGACTATGGCAGTTTTGTTTTATTCCATATGTGATTTGAAAAAGCCTGTAAGCTCATTTATTACCTTTACAGACGGCGAACTGAAAGGATTTATTACACTGAACACGTGAGGCAGCTTTTTGCCGTCATACTTTTCGGTAAAATCTCTCAGCCTATGCTCAACCTTTAAATCTGTAAGAATTCTGTCAAGCTTATAGCTCTGCTTTCTTATAAAATCACCGCTTGATGTGACGATATATGTAGGCGGAAGTGCAGATGAGGCAACATTTTCATAGTCCATAAGATAATAATACTGTGAGCTTTTATGATTTACTGTGCCGAGAAGAGATGTCAGGTTGGCATTCATTGTGATGTTCGGCGAAACCAAATCAAGTGCCGGTGAGGTTACTGCGGCGGCCTTGAAATGAATATTATTATCTTCAAGAAACAGCTTGCGTTTTGCGTCGTCGTCATCATTAAACTGTGCTGTCAAAAGACAAAGCTGACCGCCTGCACTATCGCCTGTAACGAAGATATTATTGATATCGCCGTTGTAATTTTCGATATTTTCATCCACCCACTTCAAAGCAGAAAAAACATCCCTGAGCTGTTCGATAAACGTAACTCTGTCAACAAGACGATAGCTGATATTCACAACAATGAAACCGCATTTTGCCAAGGTCATACAGTAATATTTGTTAATTTCCTTAGTGCCGTACCACCAGCCGCCGCCGTGAATGTCAACAATCACAGGCAGTTTTTCGTTATTTCCCTTTGGATAATAAATATCAAGCAGATGATATTTGTTCAAGTCATTTATGTAAGGAATATCGCAGATTGTGCTGACGCCCTCGGGAGCAGTCTGTGACGCAATCCTCTTTTGGTCTGCCTTGTCGGTCTGGCTCCACATAACCTTAAAAAATGGTTTCAAGATATTCATTATATACTAACCTCTTTTACATATAATAGTATTGGTGATTGTTTTGAGCAAAAAATTATTCAAAAATGAAATTATAGGCTTCGTGTTCGTTTCCGTATCAGGAACGCTATGCCATTTTATTTACGAGTGGAGTGATTACAGCAGAATTGCCGCTATGTTTTCTCCTGTCAACGAGAGCACTTGGGAACACCTGAAGCTGTTGTTTTTCCCCTATATGATTTGGACTGTAATTCAGTATATTGTGTCCCGAAACAAAAAGGGTATAATTTTTTCAAAAGCTGTAGGTTTGCTTTTCGGTTTGATTTTAATCGTGTCTTTTTATTACACATATACAGGCGTAATAGGAAAAAGCATTGATTTTTTGAACGTACTGTCATTTTTTATAGGCACATTCGGAGCATTTCTCGTTGATTATGTTATGATACGAAGTGAGAAATTTTCCTCCGTCGCCTTTGACTGCATTGGAATCGGTGTGTTCGTAACAATGACAATACTGTTTTTCCTGTTCACAATAGCACCGCCGTTTATTCCGCTGTTCAAAGACCCACAAAATCTCAGCTATGGTATATAAGGCTGTTTACCTCTTTGATTTTTCTGCCAACGTCTTCTACTCTATGAGCGTCGGAGCCGGTGGAAAATTTAACACCTGTGTCCTTGGCGATTTTGAAAAACTCGCTGTTTACACCAAGTCCTTTTGAAGTGTTCATCTCAAAGCACATATTTTGAGCTTTTATGTTTTCGCAGAGCTTTTTGTAGGTGTCCCTCAGGTCGTAATCGGGATAAAGAGAATGGCAGGTAATCAGGTCAGGATGAGCGATAATATCGAATATTCCGCTTTCAACGAGAGTGTTTTCCATTTCAAAATACCGCTGATAAATCTTGTTGACATCCTTGCCGAGCCATTGATATTTACGCTGATTAAATGTCCAGTTGTCTATCCAATGAACAGAGCCTAAAAGGTAGTCGAAATATCCGTCAGACACAAGAGAGGAAATCTCTTTTTCGTACTGCTCAAACCAACAGATTTCAAGACCGAAAGACACCTTTACAGGATAGTTTTTTGAACGGATTTTGTCTATAAGCCGCTTGTACTCGTCAAAACTGTGAGCCGACGGCAATTTACCCTCAAACCACTTTTTTTGATAAAGGTTATAAGAAACGGCGTCACGGAATACGGGATGAAATTCCTTAATGCGGATACTGTGCTCAAGCAGGCAGATTTCATCAAGGCCCATTTCTTCTGCCTTGTATATAAATTTTTCAATCCACTCTGTTGTGTAAGGACCACGTTCAATATGAATATGCAAATCTTTCATCGCCGTACCTCAACTCAACCTCAAATTTACAGTTCTATTTTACATCACATTTTCCAATGTGGCAATAGATAAACAGTATTTTTTACTTTTTTGGCGTAAAAATCTTGACATTCTCGCAAAGTTACTATATAATACTTTTCGCAGATATGGCCCGGTAGTTCAGTTGGTTAGAACGCTAGCCTGTCACGCTAGAGGTCGACGGTTCGAACCCGTTCCGGGTCGCCATTTCTGCTGATATGGCTCAGGTGGTAGAGCACATCCTTGGTAAGGATGAGGTCACCGGTTCAAGTCCGGTTATCAGCTCCAGATAGAAGCATCCTTCGAAGGGTGCTTTTTCTTTTTGTATTAATCTCGTCAGTGGACTTGAACCGGTGACACGAGGCTCCAAAACCGTTTTATCC
>JAQXUH010000041.1 GCA_029219885.1 Eubacteriales bacterium
GTTGTTGCAACTGCAGATGCAGAAATCGCAGCAGCAGGTGTTGAAATGAAGTACGAGGTTGGTACTATGATTGAGATTCCTCGTGCTGCTCTTACAGCAGGCGACATCGCTAAGGAGGCTGAGTTCTTCTGCTTCGGTACTAACGACCTAACTCAGATGACATACGGCTTCAGCCGTGACGATGCAGGTAAGTTCTTAGATGCTTACTATGATGCAAAGATTTTCGAGAATGACCCATTTGCTAAGCTTGACCAGGACGGCGTTGGCCAGCTTATGAAGATGGCTGTTAAGAACGGTAAGGCTACTCGTCCATCACTTCACTGCGGTATCTGCGGTGAGCACGGTGGTGACCCAAGCTCAGTTGAGTTCTGCCACGAGATTGGTCTTGACTATGTTTCTTGCTCACCATTCAGAGTTCCGATTGCTCGTCTTGCTGCTGCTCAGGCTGCTATCAAGGCTAAGAAGAACGCTTAATCTTGAGTGTAAATTAATAATTAAAAGGACTGCTTCGGCGGTCCTTTTGTTTTGCTTGTTTAAATTTATTTATGCAACTAACCAAAATTTGCATAATATACTAATCTTTGTTATAATTAAAAGGAACAAAATTTATGCCATACAAGGAGTAAAAATGTTTACACTGTTTCCCGACAAAGAAGTAAAAGTAGAAAAAATCGCAATTCCCACCGCAGACGGACAGATTCCCGCATTAGTTCTGTCGCCGAAAAATAAAAAGGTTGAAAATGCCACAGGCGTCCTTTGGATACACGGCGGCGGTTACATAATCGGTATGAAAGAAATGGTGCATATGTCACGTGCCGTAGATTTGGTTAAGAAATTCGGCTGCGTTGTAATTTCTCCCGGCTATCGCATAGCTCTCACTGCACCTTATCCTGCCGCAGTAAATGACTGCTACTCGGCACTTTGCTATCTCAAAGAAAATTCTGCCGATTTGAATATCAACCCAAATCAAATTATGGTGGGCGGTGAAAGTGCAGGAGGCGGACTTTGTGCCGCAGTTTGTATGATGGCAAGGGACAAGGGCGATGTGAATGTGGCGTACCATATGCCTCTTTATCCTATGCTCAACAATTTTGAAACCGAGTCCTCAAAGGATAATCACGCCCACGTGTGGAACACGAAAATAAACCGCTTTGCCTGGAAAATGTATCTCAGAGGCTCGGCAAAGGAAAACGTTTCGCCCTATGCGTCTCCGTCATCTCAAAGCGACTATACAGGACTTCCGCCGGCATACACTTATATAGGCGACGGAGACCCTTTTTACAGCGAAACTGTCACATATGTTGAAAGTCTCAAAAGGGCAGGAGTGGCTGTTCAGTTTGACGTGTACCATTCAAACATTCACGCTCTTGATATGATGATGCCCGAAAAGGAGCTGTCCCAAAAAATCGCAGACAGATTTAACGAAGTTTTTGCCACAGCACAGAAAACATACTTTGCACCACAGAATAAATAACCTCAAAGGGAGTTACATTTATGAAAAAGCTTAAAAAGATTTTAGCTCTTTGCCTGACCGCAGTAACAATCGCATCTGTATTTTCAGGTTGCAGTGCCAACGGAAAAGCAATTATGACAGACACCTACGCTCAATATGACAATCTTGCGGTTGACTGTACTGTTACCGACCAAAGCGGTAAAGCCCTCGGCAGTTTTAAACTCAAGGGCAAGGCAGAAGAAAATAATTTCGTCACCGTAGATTTAGGCGAAACGAAAAATTTCAATACTGTTGTTCTTAAGGAAAAGGGCAAAAAGGTTACACTTTTTGAAATTTACGGCAGTAACAATGCCGGCAGCGACTATGAATTTCTCTATCAAAGCGATTGTATTGAGGGCGGTCATACCTGTTTCTTAGGTGACGTGAGCTACCGCTATCTCAGAATTTTCGTAAATCAGGCGTCAGGCAGCTTTTCTCTTTACGATATCGGCGTGTACAATATAAAGAGCGACACCGCAAAGGACTTGAGAGTTACCTCATATCTTGTGGTCAACGATATAAAAGAGGATACCGATTTTTCTATGCTCGACGGCATTACGGACCTTATTCTTTTCGGCACTGCAAAGTATGATAAAAACGGAAATATTTATTTCGTCGACGGCGACGGCAACCAGGCTGACGAGAGTATTTATTCCGACAAAATGGAAATTCTCCGTAACGCAATAGGCGACAGAGATATAAATGTTCTCTGCGATATTGCAATGCCTTACGGCAACGATAATGCGGACATTATCTCAATGTTCAGCGACGCAAATGTGGACCATACTGTTGAAAGCATCAAGGCGTTTGTTGATAAGTATAATTTTGACGGCTTTGATTTGGACTACGAATTTCCGAACAGCAAAAACGAGTGGAAACAGCTTAATAATTTCCTCAGAAAGCTTGATACCGCAATACCTGACAAGCTGATTTCTCTTGCCATTGCACCTTGGGATTTGCAGTTTGACGAGGATGTTATTAAGATTATAGACCGTGCGGAAGTAATGCTTTACGATATGTTCACCGCTCACGGCTATCATTCAATTTTCCCTGTAACCGTCAACGGAATTAACAAAATGCTCAAAGGCGGATTTGACAGACAGCAGCTTGATTTAGGCGTGCCGTTTTACTCAAGACCCACCAATCGACTTGGCTATTGGGGCAATTACAATCAGTATGAGGATAAGCTTGACCGCTATACAAATTTGATTTATTTCAACGATTTTGACCATTCAGGCAACCCAATGACTGCTCCGCAGTATATCAATTCCGTGCAGATGATAAGCGACAAAACCGCATTTGCAGTTGACTGCGGACTGGGTGGAATAATGGTTTGGCATATGACCTGCGACCTGCCATATTCCCACGAGCTTTCCCTGTTCAAAGCAATTAACGATACAAAATCAGCAAAACAAAATTAACTCCCCATAACATAAACAGCAGAAGCGTCAAAGCCTCTGCTGTTTTTTGATGTATTCTTTTTTATCCGACTTTAATTATGATTAGTCATTGATTTGATACCACTTGATTTCGTTAGCGTCAAGGTGGAGGTCAAAGCTTGAGCCGTCGCCTGTGTAAACAGTTGTGTCCTGTGGCTCGTAGGTGTTGTTTACAACGCAGTATTTGTTGTTTTTAACGTAAGCGTGAACCTCAACATTGTAGTTAGTAGAGAACCATTGTAAAAGCTCGTCTTCCGCATTTGCACTCCAAAGTACAGCACGATAAAGCACACGGGTATTCTCGAAAGAATAAGGAAGACCGCTGATGTAAACGCCTCTGCCCTTGCCGAAAGATTTAACCGCCATCTGCACTTCCTCTGCGTGTCTTACTGCAAAGGGAAGCTCGTCGGCATTCTGGATAAGAACAGTAGTGCCCTCAAGAGCGACGATATTCTTCTTGCCCTCGCCGAAGTCAACATTTCCGTCAGTATCGGCAAGAATAAAGTGGTCACGGTGCTCCTCGGTATTGTATCTGCGAGTGTTGAGAGTAAAGCCGTTTTCTCTTTCAACGCCGAGAATGTCATCGAGCTGGAAGAATTTACCTTGCCACTGATGAGTAGCAGGCTCGCCTACGCCGATAAAACCGCCGCCGTTATATACAAATTTTCTGATAGCTGTGAGAATTTCCTCGTCTGCCCAATATTCGCCGCCTGACTGTGCAGTATCAGCGTCACCTGCGTTGATGATAACGTCGAAATTGTCAAGGAGAGTACTGTCATTTTTAATATCGTCAAAGCTGATAAAGGACACATCAAAAGGTGCACCGCTGAGAGCCTCGATAACGCCGAAGTATGAATAATTCTGCTTGTAGTAAAGTCCGTGGTGTACCATATGATTTGACCAGGAACGCATTTTTCCCCAGCAGTTAAGCACAGCAACTCGCTTTACGCAGTAAGGTGTAACGCCTTGGATATTGTCATAAAGTGTGCGGAACTCGTCGCATACACTCTTGATATAGTCAACGAAATCAGGGAACTTCAATGCCAGCTTAAGATATCCGCCGTAGCCGATACGCTGAATAGGACTTCTGAGAATAGCACGTCTTGCAGTTACCCAATTGACCTTAGCCTCGTAAATAGGGTCGCCGCCGTCGCAGAAAACATCAGGGAAGAAGTATGGTAAAAATCTGCCCTCGGTGTATTTAACATTTTTAATGTCGCTGAACAGACGCAGAGTTGAGCCGTTACCAACGCTGCCTACAACTGCGTCAAGACCGATTGATGCGAAATCATCCATAAAGGGCTCCATACCAATCCAATGGTCGCCCATAAACATCATAGCTTCCTTGCCGTATTCGTGAACGATATCCACCATTTCCTTTGCAAGCTTTGCAACCTCACGCATCTGGAATTTCTGGAAATCTTTAAATTCCTTTGACGGAATACGGTATGTATTGTTCATATATCCCTGGTCGATAATGAATTCAGGGCGGAACTTGTAGCCAACCTCTTTTTCAAACTGCTCAAGAATATATGGGCTGACAGAGGCGGAATAGCCAAACCAGTCAACAAACTTTTCCCTTGCAAGTTCGTCAAATACGAGAGTGAACTGATGGAAGAATGTAGTGAATCTTACAACGTCCACGTACTCGTGAGTGTCAAGGAATTTGCGAAGTCTCTCTAAAGAATACGCTCTTGTCTTTGGCTGACGGACATCAAAAGTAATCTGCGGCTCAACATCCCACTCGTTGACAACTGCATTGTACATATGAACAGGGTCCCACATAATGTAAGCAAGAAAGCTTACTGTGTATTCGTGAAACTGCTTTGCACCGCTGATAATCACATTACCGCTTTCTTCGTCATAGCTCCAGCTTTCGGGAGAAACAATATCACCTGTTGTTCTGTCGATAACCTCCCACCATCTTGTAATATCGTCACGGTTATTAACCTTGAGCATATCAGGATAAAGGTGGTCCATAAGATGAATTTCAAGTGTATCTTCAACTGCAGTATAAAACGGCGTCATAATATACATCTGCTGAATTTCATCAGGATTAGCCTTTGCCCACTCGTTATCCTTTCTTGTGGTATAGTAGGTGGCATAAACCTTTGCTCCTGCGTCTTTGAGCTCCTGTGGGAACTCTGTTCCGTCGCAGTCACGGATGGCGTCTGCACCCCATACGTCCATAATTTCAAGTGTTTCCTTTACCACATCCATATCGGTGGGAATTGTTACTCGTCCTTTACTGTTTGCCATATTACACCTCTTAATCAATTATAGTAATTTTATTGTTTTTTAAAGTCATTTTGCCGTGGTTACGCTTTCTTTTAAGTGTAACGCCTTTACGCATATAAAATTCGTTGTCCGCAACGTATGCGTCAGGATTTCCCGAGGGACTGAGAATACCGCTTAAATCATCGTAGCTCACGTTGTTTGTAAATGTATTATGTACCGCTTCACCAAGGCAGAACATTACGCAGCCGCCCTCGTTGAGCCTTGAGAAATTGTATTTGTATGTAGTGCCGTCACCTGAGTCAGCATCGTAAGCCATTCCGTCCTGGTTGAATTTCGTATCAACAGCCTCGTTGTAAACAAGCAGAGCGTCTTTGCATTTCCAAGGCCAGATAGCCGCCGCAACCTTGCCCATTCGCTTGCCGGCTTTTGAATACCAGCGGTCATTGATTTCCGTCGCACAGGAGTCGGAAACGTTATGCTCCACCAAAGGAGTGAGAGCGTACATAGGAGTGATAGCGTCACCGCCTACTTCCTTAAGATAGTTGCCTGTAATAAGTATGTTTTCGTTGCCGTATTTCTTAAAGCTGTCAGCACTGAGCTCCTTTGTGGCAAATTCTGCGTGGCGGTATGTGTAGCCAACCGCAATACCCCATCTGCTGACGTTTTTAACATAGCAGCCCTCAATTGTTACGCCGTCATATCGTGCAACGCCTGTCTTGTCCTCGTTTTCAGGCTTAAGGCAGGTCATATAAATTCCGCCGTTGTTCATATGCTTGTTGTATACGTTTCCGTTTACATCGTGGATGAAAAGATTTTTCAAAACAATGGAGTGGAGAGTTCCTCTGTTCTGAGCCACGGCAGCCACACCTGTCCTGTCCATTTTGTCAGGAGCGGAATATGCCTCAAGGGTTGTAAATTCCTCTTTGTTGGCGATTTCGATATCACGGATAATAATGTTTTCCACATCATAAAGAAGAACGGAAGATGATACGTTTCCTTTGTATATGTGACCTTTGTTGTCAAGCTCCACGCCGTAGTCCTGATACCATACGCCTTTTCCGTTGGTGTTGATAAAAGGCAGTCTTTCGCCTGTGCCGTAAGGTGCAATTTCGATAGCGTCACCATTTATGTCACCGCAGTTTTTCAGGTGGAGAAACTGATTTTCAAATATCGAGTCTTTTTCAAGATAAATCTTATCTCCTGCGTGAAGCTCAAGAGCGTTTATTTTGTCAAGAGTAAGGAAAGGGGACTGAGGAGAAAGTCCGTCGTTACCGTCATTTCCCTTAAGAGAGCTGACGTAATATTGCGTTGATTTCTGCATCGTACTGCTCCTCTCTTATCTTTTTGTAAATAACCGTTTTCGTCTCTCCAAATCTGAATTTGTCACCGCCGTAACGCGTAAACAAATCGCGGTTGTTTTTAAAGTATGCCTTAAGCTCCTTGTTCTCGATAGGCTTGTAGCTGTAATGCTTTTTTATCACGTCTTTTTCGGAGACGAAGTCAAGCCTGAAGCGTGTCAGCTCCCAATCAAGATATACAGGCAGAGTAAACTCCTTTAATCCGTAAACGATTTCGCCTTTCTCAAGAGCCACAGAGCGTTTTACGTTTTCCGCAGCACATCTGTCTGCCACAGCATCAAGAGAGCTGTCGTCAATAAGACCTATTTTTTGAGCAAAGCTCAGGCACGCCAAAGCATACCGCCGCTGCTCGTCACTTGTGAAGTAAAAGTCCATAATTCTTTCTCCGATTAAATCATTTCCGCTTTTAATTATAATATATGTAAGGCAGTATATTCAAGACCTATTTTGATAAATGAGGAATTGATTTGTCGGTATAGCAATAAAATTGATTTATCTTTTTCCACTTGTAATTATAAATGCAAACAAGCACGCCGAAGCGTGCTTGTTTTATTATATGAAGTTTAAAAATCATTTTGTTCGTCACAGTTTGTATCGGTAAAATCGAACAGTCCTTTTTTCAGTTCTCCGAATTTTATAGGTAATACCTTATTATTTGCATCTTTTAATGTAACAATGCAATAATCAATCCATCCTCCGATAACCAGCTTTAAACCGTTATCAAGAATGAAGGCAATAGAGTCCACACCTCCATTGGCAGAGCTCGTATGTAAATTTAATTTGAAGTCAACTATTTTATGGTTAAGACAAGGGTTAGTAAAATATTAGCATCACAATTTTGTTCGTCTGTTCCAAAATCAATATTCCAAGGAATTGAGTTCATACCGATACGAAATTCCGATGCCATTGGACAGACTATTTCAAAAACATCTCCGTTTTCAAATTTAATTAAAAATGGCCTGTCTATTTCGAAATCTCTGTCAAATTCTATATCGTCCGGAATGTTGCTGTATTTAGAATATTCACGGAGCTGTTCTTCTGTTAAATTCCGCTTACGCAACTGGCTGCGAGCAATGAACTCCATCATGAAATCCTCGAAGCTGTAGCAAAAGCCTATAAATCGCAGTTCCTTGATTTTTTGACCGACACAATTTAAGGAAAGAATTTTGTCCCTTATATCTGTACTTTTT
The DNA here is from genome assembly GCA_029219885.1 of Eubacteriales bacterium. Lineage (GTDB taxonomy): Bacteria > Bacillota > Clostridia > Oscillospirales > Acutalibacteraceae > Eubacterium_R. Next base: position 7,718 of record JAQXUH010000041.1, read on the forward strand.
TCCAATGTTTCAGCAGGCCATATTTGTGAATCGAATTCATTGTTCGGAAAATAGCAAGTAGTCATATCGCACCTCGTGTTGTTAAATTTATATTATAACCTTATTTTACACCATAATTTTAAAATGTAAATATGCCTGAAATGTTGTGTCCGAAATAACGGACTTAAAATGCAATGAATGTGTGTTTAAAAAAAGAAAAACAATTTACCCCAAATAATTACCCATTAAAAAATGTCAAATCTGTAGAATTTGACATTGCCTTGCAATAGATAAAAGCCTGCCGCGACGGTTCAAGTCCTGTTCTAATCATAATGATAAAAAAGAGAGCACCAAAGTGGTACTCTCTTTTCTATGGTCGAGGTGACAGGACTTGAACCTGCGGCATCCTGCTCCCAAAGCAGGCACTCTAGCCAAACTGAGTTACACCTCGTTATATGTAAAGCCCTCACGGGCGTTACTGCCTAATTCCTTAATGCTTGAACATTTTAATATATATTTCGTCATTTGTCAAGTCTTTTTTTATTTTATTATATCTTTTATTACTTCTCCGGCAATAATCAGCCCTACCGCAGAGGGAACAAATGCCGTACTTCCGGGAATTTGGCGTCTGCCCTGAACGCTTTCGTCGCTTTTTCCGGGAGTGAGAGGCTGTTCCTGAGAATAGACCACCTTAAGATGATTGACGCCTTTTTTTCTCAACTCACATCTCATAACCTTGGCGAGAGGACAGACGGAGGTTTTGCTTATATCGCTGACCTGAAAGGCCGCAGGGTCCAGCTTATTACCTGCACCCATAGAGCTGATGATAGGTGTGCCTGCTTCCTTTGCCTGCATAACAAGACCTATTTTGCCTTTAACTGTATCAATGGCGTCCACCACGTAATCGTAGCTTGAAAAATCAAACTCCTCAGCCGTTTCAGGAGTATAAAAAGTCCTGAACGCTTTAACCTGACAGTCGGGATTAATGTCCCTTATTCTGTCCGCCATAACGTCAACCTTATATTTACCTACTGTACTGTGAAGTGCGATAATCTGCCTGTTCAAATTAGTAAGTGAAACTGTATCGTTATCTATTATATCAATGCTGCCGACGCCGCTTCTGACAAGAGCCTCAACAGTATAACCGCCTACACCGCCTACGCCGAAAACTGCCACGTGGGAGCGTGCAAGCTTATCCATAGCCTCCTCGCCTAAAAGGAGCTCTGTTCTCGAAAACTGATTTGCCATAATTTCACCTTAAATATAATACTCGTCGGCTGCAAGAGAATGTCCCTTGTCGAGAATATCCTGAAGTGTAATTGAGTCGAGATACTCTGTAACTGCCTTATAAAGCCCTTGCCATACGCCGAGAGTCATACACGTATCGGCTCTGTCGCAAAGGTTCACATCGTCATCAAGACAGGAAACGGGTGCAAGACTGCCCTCGGTAATTCTCAGCACGTCGCCTACTGTATAATGCTCAGGTGACTTTGCCAGCATATATCCGCCTTGATATCCTCTTGTGGTGCGGAGAACCTTTGATTTATTAAGCAGCGGAACTATCTGCTCGAGATACTTTTTTGAAATGCCCTGACGCTCTGCAACATCCTTAAGTGCCACAAAGCCCTCGTTCTGATGTTCAGCCAAATCAAGCATTAAGCGTAAAGCGTATCTGCCCTTAGTTGAAATTTTCATATGCGTCACCTCTAATACCTATTATAACATAGGTTTTGTAAGTATTCAAGAGATTTACATTATTTAGCAACTTTTTTATTGATAAGATATCCTCGTGTGTTTCTGTAAGGCTCACAGAAATACATCCAGTCGCCGCTGTCCTGATAATTTCCTGTTTCCATCAGGTACCATTTGCCGTCGATTTTAATTTCGCACCAGTAATGGCTCCATTTATTTTTCATACTGTAACCACGCCAGCCTTGAATAATTCTTGCCTCGTAGCCCAAATACGTAAGAAACATTGCATACGCACCATTGTATTGCAGGCACTGACCGCACTTTTTCTTGAAAATTGCCTCAACATAGGAGCACTTTGCAATCTTTGAATATTTGCTGCCGTAGGCGTAGGAAACATTTTTGTTTATCCAATTAAGTGTGTACTGTGCCTTTTGTGCGTTGCTCCAACCCTTTTTAAAATGCTTTTTTGCAAAGTCGGAAAGAATTTTCCTGTCCTTTTTTGAGATTGTAACAGTCCACGCTTTACTGCTTTTTGCAGGACGTGTGTTCCAAACCGTAACAGTATTCTTTTTCTTTTTGCTGACTTTAGCGGCACGCATTCTTGCATCGCTGTCACCTGAAGATGCAGAGTAAGATGTTCCGATAACAGCACCGCCCGCAAGAGCACATATATAATAGTAATAATCTTTTTTATAATTATCTACATTTTTAACTGTATAGGAGGTTTTACTGCCGCCTACAACAGCCAACTTCTTCATCTTTGAATATGATGTTCCGCCGTAAATTGCATATGAATCTGCACCGCTGACCTTTTTCCATTTAATTGTTTCGCTTTTGGTTTTTGTAGTGAGAACAGGAGCAGGCATATAAACTGTGCATTCGTCATATATACTGAAATCAGGAGAGCTGTACATTACGCCGTTTAAAACTGTATATGACGCAACAACAAATTTGTAGCTTGCAGGAGATTTTGAAATGCTTGCGTTATATTCGTAGCTGTATCCACCGAAATTATTCGGAGTGCCGGAATTTACGGGAAACTGAGCAATAGGCGTAAATTCGCCACCGTTTTTGCTTTGATAAATCTGAAAGCCGTCAATCATATTTACCTCGTCGCCGTAGGAGCTCCAATGAATTTCAAGCTTGCCGTTTTCTATATAGGCATAACAGTCAGACGTAACATTTTTATAAATGGGAATTGAAACTGTATTTGAGGGCGAGGACTCCTGTGCAGGATGATAAACAGGATAATATCGCTGATTTTCGCTGTCCCACAAATAGTCGTACCATTCTTCTGTGTAGGCAGTTACATAGAAGCTGTAAACGCCCTTTGTGAAATTATAAGGAAGATAGCAGTATTCTCCGTATACTGTGTCCAACGCAGAATAATTTACGCCGTCACTGCTCATATAGACGTTGTAGCAGTCATAGTTATTTACCTTGTCCCAAACAAGCTTGTATTCGTCCCATTCCACATTGTACTCGTATCTGAGATTCTGCACGGTATCAAGGCTTGCAAAGGCAGTCAGGGGAAGTGAGGTTACCACCATTACAAAGCACAAAAGCAGCGAAATAAATTTAACCGACCTTTTCATAATTCTCCTTACAAAAAACTGCCGTCTCACAAAGAAACGGCAGTACAAATATTTTTAATCAAACATTGATTTCAACATTAACACCAAGCAAATCTTTTTCCTTTTCAAGGATAGGATTAACAACCTCGTTCAGGAAGTCGGCAGTCTGCTCAGGTGCTCTGCCTACAAAGTTTTCAGGCTTGAGAATAGAGAGAATTTCCTCTTTAGTAGTCATAAATGCAGGGTCAGCGGCAATTCTGTCAACCAAATCGTTTTTACCGCCCTCAACCTTAACTACTGCACCGGCAGCCATTGAGTGCTGACGGATTTTCTCGTGAAGCTCCTGTCTGTCGCCGCCTTTTTTAACAGCGTCCATCATAATATTCTCTGTTGCCATAAACGGAAGCTCACTCATAAGTCTTGACTCGATAACCTTTGGATATACTACAAGACCTGATGTGATGTTGATATACAAATCAAGAATGCCGTCGGTAGCAAGAAATGCCTCAGCAACTGAAACTCTCTTGTTAGCAGAATCGTCAAGAGTTCTTTCAAACCATTGAGCAGATGCTGTCCAGGCAGGATTGAGAGTGTCAATCATAACGTATCTTGCAAGAGACGCAATTCTTTCACTTCTCATAGGGTTTCTCTTGTAAGCCATTGCAGATGAGCCAATCTGATTTTTCTCAAAAGGCTCCTCGATTTCCTTAAGATTCTGAAGAAGTCTTAAGTCGTTAGAAAATTTGCAGCAGGAC
>JAQXUH010000042.1 GCA_029219885.1 Eubacteriales bacterium
AGACAGACAATTTTACCGATAAGGACGGAAACAAAAGAAAGTCTGTTACAGTTGTTGCAAACAACGTATCATTCTGCGGCTCTAAGGCAGAAAGCGGAACAACTAACGCTGCATTCTCTCAGCCTGCACCAAGCTATGCAAGTGCTGACAATTCGGATTTTGAAGAAATCGTTGACGATGACGACGATTTACCATTTTAAAGGAGGAAACTAACTATGGCATACAATAAAGCCAACGGACCACGCAAGGGTCGTAAGAAGGTTTGCGTTTTCTGTGTTGAAAAGGTTGAGGAAATCGACTACAAGGACGTTACAAGACTTAAGAGATTTGTTTCTGAAAGAGCAAAGATTCTTCCTCGCAGAGTAACAGGTACTTGTGCTAAGCATCAGAGAGAGCTTACCACAGCTATTAAGAGAGCAAGACATCTCGCTCTTCTCCCTTACTCAGCTGACTAATTAACAGTAAAAACAAGACTGCTTCGTTTGAGGCGGTCTTATTTTTTCGCTTTTTGTTATTTACAGCTTTTTACATAATTTGAAATATTTTGTTGCATTGAGCACTTTATTGTGCTAAAATTAATTATCACATATTTATTAAGGGGAATGTGTCTATGAAAATTGCACTTGAGTATTCTGATAAAATTGATATTCAGAAGAACACCGAATATGCCGTAAAGGGCATAACAAAAATTTGTAAAAAAATCGGACCTCGTAAGCCGGGTTCACCTGAGGAGCTTCGTGCTCAGCAGTGGATGCAGAAGGATATGAAAAACTACTGCGACAAGACAAATATCGAGGAGTTTACAGTTCATCGTCAGGGCTTTATGGGATTTATTCCATTCACAGTTGCCTGCGGCGTTGCCTCAGTATTTGTAAACTGGTTTGCATCACCAATCGCAGCACTTATTCTTTGCGTACTCGCTTTCGTTCCGCTTGTTTTTGAGTTTCTTATGTATAAGGAATTTGATGATTTCCTTTTCCCTAAGCACACATCACACAATATGATTGCCACAAGAAGTCCTAAGGGTGAGGTTAAGCAGAGAATTATTCTCATCGGCCATTCCGACAGCCAGTTTGAGTGGAAGCTCAATTATCTTATGGGCGGTCTTCAGGCAAAGCTCTTTGTTGAAATTCCTGCTGTTGTAGGCCTTGTTATTCAGACGATTTTTGCTCTCGTATGCGTTATCGTCGGCAAGGGTACAGCTGCTATGGATATTGAAAAGCTCAGATGGTTTTTCATTCTTTTCTTTGTAGTTTCCTGCGTATTTATTCCGTTTGAGATTGCATTTCTTTTCTTCCAGAGCTGGACAAAATCTGTTCCGGGTGCATCTGACAACCTTTCAGGCTGTTATGCAGGTATGGCAACTATCAAGGCTCTTGACGAGGCAGGCATTGAATTTGAAAATACTGAAGTTACTATGATTTGTTCAGGCTCCGAGGAAGCAGGCCTTCGTGGTGCTAAGGCGTATGTTAAGGCTCACGAAAAGGAGCTTAAGGAACTTCCGACAGCCGTTGTTGCTATTGATACATTCCGTGACCTTGAGGATATGGCAGTTTATGACCGCGACCTTTCAGGTACAGTTCAGCACGATTGGGGCGTTAAGCATCTTGTTAAAAACGCTGCTGCAAACTGCGGTTTCGATTTGTCCTTCGAGTCAATTTATATCGGCGGCTGCGACGCTGCTGCGTTTACACAGAAAGGTATCAAGGCAACAGGCTTTGCTGCTATGAATCCTGACCCGCCAAGATATTATCACACTCGTCTTGACACTCCGGAAAACCTCAGACCTGAGGCTATTTCAGCAGGTATTGAAATCCTTTGCGAAACACTTTGTATGTACGATAAGGAAGGCTTACCTAAGAAAGACTAATTACTGATAAAGCAAAATACCGAGACACTTAATTGTGCCTCGGTATTTTTTATGCATTAATATTAAGTTATCAGCTGAGCTTTGCTTTTCCTGTGCAAAGCTCGTAGTAGCGTCCCTTTTGAGCAAGAAGCTCGTCGTGGTCGCCTCGCTCAATGATTTCGCCGTTTTCAAGTACCATAATAGCGTTGGAATTTCTTACTGTTGAAAGTCTGTGAGCAATTACAAATACTGTTCTGCCTATCATAAGTCTATCCATACCGTGCTCGATATGAAGCTCTGTTCTTGTATCAATTGATGAGGTTGCCTCGTCAAGAATCATTACCGGCGGGTCTGCAACTGCGGCTCTCGCAATAGCAAGAAGCTGTCGCTGTCCTTGTGAAAGGTTACCGCCGTCGCCTGTGATTACTGTGTTGTAGCCGTCAGGTAAACGCCTGATAAATGAATGTGCCGACGCAAGTTTTGCAGCCTCAATACATTCCTCGTCAGTGGCGTCAAGTCTGCCGTAACGGATGTTGTCCATAATAGTTCCCGTGAACATATGAGTGTCCTGAAGAACTATTGCAAGGCTCTTTCTCAAATCGTCTTTTTTAATACGCTTTATGTCAATTGAGTCGTAAGTAATTGTGCCCTCCTGAATATCATAAAAGCGGTTGATAAGATTTGTTATGGTGGTTTTGCCTGCACCTGTTGAGCCTACAAAAGCAATTTTCTGTCCCGGGTTAGCGTAAAGATTTATGTCCTTAAGCACCTGCTTTTCGGGAACATAGCTGAAGTTTACGTTCTCAAAAACGACCTTACCCTCAACAGGAATTTGCTTTTCGCCGTCAACCCAATACCACTTTTTGCCCTCTGCGGTGTGCTCCTCTGCAAGAGTAACAGTTCCGTCGTCAACCTCGCTTGCCATATCCATAACCTCAAACACACGCTCGGCACCTGCAAGAGCAGAAAATACTGTGTTCATCTGGTTGGCAATCTGGTTGATAGGCTGAGTAAACTGCTTTGAGTAGCCAAGGAATGTGAAGTATGTACCGATGTCAAGTGTTCCTGTGAGAGCAAGCAAGCCCCCTACAAGAGCAATTGAAGAGTAGCTTGCGTTGTTTATTCCTGTTGAACAAGGTCCCATAATACCTGAGAAGAAGTTGGCGTTGGTTGCGGCCTTGCGGAAGTTTTCGTTTACCTCGCCGAAATCCTCAACTGCCTGCTCCTCGTGGTTGAATACCTTGATAACTTTCATGCCCTCGATTGACTCCTCGATATTGCCGTTCATAGCACCGAGGTTTTCCTGTTGAAGCCTGAAATATTTTCTTGACTGCTTTCCTATCTTTGTAACAGCAATAAGCATTATTACAAGGAAAATACAAGCAATGCCGAAAAGCAGAGGACTGAGCACAAGCATCATTGCCACGATACCCACAAAGGTGAATATTGATGAAACAAGCTGTACCATTGACTGCTCAAGCATCATCTGAATATTGTCAACATCGTTTGTGAAACGGCTCATTATTTCACCGTGAGTTTTTGAGTCGAAGTAACTGAGTGGTAATGTCTGCATATGGTCAAACAAATCTTTTCTTATAAGATTTGTTGTCTTGTACGCCGTCTTAACCATAATCTTGCTTTGAACAAAGCTGAAAAGGGATGCACCAACATAAAGAAGAGAGAGGAGTGCAAGATTTTTCACAAGCAGCTTGATGCCCTCGTCAAAGAAGTTGCCTGCCTTAATTGAAGAAGCCACATCATTAAGTATAGGCTTTAAGCAGTAGGATGCACCGATTGAACATGCGGTGCTGAGAATGAGCATAATAAATACAACTATAAGCAGCATTTTGTTTTTGCCCATATACTGAAGTATTTTGCCAAGTGTACGCTTTGCGTTTTTAGGTTTTTTGAAATCACCTTTTTTGCCCGGAGGTCCCATTGGTGGCATTATTCGCTCACTCCTTTCTGCTGTGTTTTGTAAATTTCACGATAAATCTCATTTGATTCGATAAGCTCGTCGTGATTGCCGATACCCTTAATCTGTCCGTCGTCAACTACAAGAATTTCGTCCGCGTCTTTAACTGAAGAAATTCTCTGTGCGATAATGAATACGGTGGTTTGAGAAAGGTCGGTATAAAAGCTTTCCCTGATTTTTGCCTCGGTGGCCGTATCTACTGCACTTGTGGAGTCGTCAAGGATAAGAATTTTCGGCTTTTTAATCATTGCTCTTGCAATACAAAGTCTCTGCTTTTGACCGCCTGAAAGGTTAAGTCCGCCTTGAGCCAGATATGTATCATAGCCGTTTGGCTGCTCCATAATAAAGTCGTGAGCCTGAGCCGCCTTGCAGGCGGAAATTATTTCTTCCTCGGTAGCGTTCTTTTTACCCCAACGGATATTTTCTTCTATTGTTCCGCTGAAAAGTACGTTCTTTTGAAGTACAACGCCTATCATATCTCTTAAGGCAGTTAAATCGTAATCTTTAACATTGACGCCGTCAATAAGTACTTCGCCCTCGGTAGCGTCATAAAGTCTCGGGATAAGATTTACAAGGCTTGATTTACCGCAGCCTGTACCGCCTACGATACCGATAATCTGTCCCGGTTCTGCCGTAAACGAAATGTTTTCAAGTATATTGTCGCCTTTTGAATTTACATCATATTTAAAGGAAACGTTCTTAAATTCAACCTTTCCTTTTTTGCTTTCCTCTGTGGGAAGATAAGGATTTTCAGGATTTGTAATGTCGATTTCAGTGTCAAGAATTTCTACAACTCTGTCTCCGCAGGCTTTACCTCTTGCAAGCTGAAGGAGCATCATTGAAATCATCATAAGGTTCATCAAAATCTGCATTACATATGATGCAAATACGGAAATCTGACCTACCTGCATTACGCCGTTGGCAGCGTCAAGAGAGCCTTTGTAGTAAACGAACACGATAACGATATTGAGAAGAAGCATCATAACAGGCATTACTGTAATAACAAGACCTGATGCCTTTGCACCCTGAGCGGCGAGCTCGTCGGAGGACTTGTGAAACTTCTCTTTTTCGTGGTCCTCACGGACAAAAGCCTTAACTACTCTTATGCCGATAAGATTTTCCTGCACAACTCTGTTGACGTTATCAACCTTTTTCTGCATTTTCTGGAACATCGGAAAGCCGAACTTGAGCACAAGTACAACTATTACTACGATTATCGGAAGAAGTATAAGAAGCATTGCAGACATTTTAGCATTGATTTTTACTGCGAAAATTGCCGATACAACTAAAAGTGCAGGTCCTCTTACAAGAATACGAAGTGCCATCATTACAACATTCTGGAGCATTGTAACATCGTTTGTCATTCTTGTTGTAAGTGACGCGGTAGAGAATGTGTCAATATTCCTGAAAGAGAATTTGCTAATCTTGTTATACAGGTCTCTTCGAAGTCTGTATGCAAAACGCTGACTTACAATGGCCGAGGTTTTCATAGTTGCAAGTCCGCCGCAAAGTCCTACTGCCGCCATAAGCAGCATACCTATACCCAATTTGATTATAAAAGATTTTGCGTCATCAACCGAAGCTGCGGTGCTGACTTTTTCATAAATGGTATTTGCAAGGGTAGGCATTGCAAGCTCACACACCGCCTCGATAATCATACCGCTGGCACTAATGATGGCAAGACCCCAAAGACCTTTCATATATTTTGCTAATTTTTTAATCATTGTCATCACCTCTGTTTAGCATATTTTGAATTGATTTTTCCAAAAGCGACGACAAAAGTGCCGATTCCTCAGCTGTCATTCCGTCGCTTAATGTATTTTCGAGATTATCCATATGCTCCTGAATTTTTTCAGGTGCTGCTTTAGCCTTTTCGGTAGGGTAAAGGCGGATAATTCTTGCGTCCTTTTCGTCGGGCTTTTTAACTATAAATCCTGCTTTTTCCATCCTTTTTACGGAAACGCTGGCTGTGGCTACAGAAACATCAATTTTCTTTGACAGCTCGCCTACGGTCATTCCCTCATTATTATTGATGGCAAAGAGAATGTCCTGCTGACCTGAAAAAAGTCCTTGTTCAGCAATAGCCTCGTTGAGAGCGTGCCTTATCAGCTTAGAAAGGAAATTAACTCTCGGTCCAATCATACCCTCTGGGGGCGGACTGTGGTGCCCTTTGCAGTGCATATTTTCACTCCTCACACAACAATTTAGCCGACTAACTTTAGTCGACTAACGGATATTTTAGCACAAGTTCACAAAATGTCAAGAATAATATTGTAAACTAATTGTTAATGTGATAGAATATCCGCCAAAGAGAAATAAAATCGTTTAATTATAAGGTACTAAATATGGATTTATGCAGTATTGATACAATTAAAAAAATTTTGTCCCGTCACGGTTTCACCTTTTCAAAGGCTCTCGGTCAGAACTTTCTTATTGACCCTGACGTGTGTCCTGCTATGGCACAGAGCCTGAATGCTGATGAAAAAACAGGCGTGCTTGAGGTAGGTCCCGGAATAGGCGTTTTGACAAAGGAGCTTTGCAAGGTTGCAGGGAAAGTGGTTTCCGTAGAGCTTGACAAAAGACTTCTTCCTGTTCTTGACGAAACGCTGGCAGAATTTGACAATCTTGAAATCGTCAACGGCGATGTGATGAAGCTTGATTTAAAATTGCTTATTGAGGAAAAATTTCAGGACTGTACTTCCGTTAAGGTCTGTGCAAATCTTCCTTATTATATAACCTCTCCTGTTATTATGACGCTTCTTGAAAGCAAGCTTCCTATTGACGAAATTGTCGTTATGGTTCAGCGAGAGGCAGGAGAGAGGCTTTGTGCCGAGGTGGGCTCAAGAGACGCAGGAGCCGTAACTGTTGCGGTGAATTATTATGCAGAAAGTGAAATTCTCTTTGATGTAGGCAGAGAGTCATTTATGCCAAGCCCAAAGGTTGACAGCGTTGTAATAAAGCTCAAGCTCAGAAAAGAGCAGAAGTATATAGTAAATGACGAAAAGAGATTTTTCACTACTGTAAAATGTGCCTTTGCACAAAGGAGAAAGACGGCACTCAACAGCATTTCAAACACTATGGGAATATCAAAAAAAACGCTTTCCGATATATTCGACGAGCTGTCTTTAGACAAAAATATTCGTTCGGAAAAGCTGACAATGGAGGATTTGATTAGTATTTCCGACAGACTTTAAAGTCTATAAATTTGGTTTATACGGCAAAGGAAAGGAGTAAATCAATTTATGAAGGATAATACAAAAGTTTTTGAAGATTATAAAGTACCGAAGGCTGTAATGACAATGGCGGTACCGAGTATGCTTGGTATGCTTATCAATATTGTATACAACCTTGCAGATACATTTTTTGTAGGACAGACAGGCGACAGCAATCAGGTTGCCGCCGTTTCAGTTTCAATGCCGCTTTTTATGCTTTATATTGCTTTGGGCAATCTTTTCGGCGTAGGCGGATGTGCATTTATCAGCCGTTCCCTTGGTGAGGGCAACAGGGATAAGGTTAAAAGCATAAGTGCCTTTTGCGTGTATGGTGCGTTGACGGCAAGTATTTTATTAGGTGTAATATACCTGATTTTTAAAGAACCGCTGCTCTATCTTGCAGGTGCCAGTGAAAACACTATAGGCTTTGCAGTTGACTACCTTAAGTGGGTGGCAATCGGTGCACCCTTTGTAGTTATGTCGGGAATGATGTCAAATCTTGTAAGAGGTGAGGGTGCCGCTAAAGATTCTATGCTGGGTATGGTTTTAGGTCAGCTTACTAATATTATTCTTGACCCGATTTTCATCCTTGACAGCGGTGACAAGCTTTTCGGAATTGCACTTCCTTTCGGCTTTGATATGGGCGTTGCAGGTGCGGCTATCGCTACTGTTATAGGTAATATCGTGGCTGTTTTGTATTTTCTTATCTATTTTCTCAGAGGGAAAAGTATTCTCAGCATTACGCCTAAAAGATTTACTGTTAAAAACGGAATTGCCAAGGGCGTTATTTCAGTAGGACTTCCTGCTTGTCTTAACAATCTCCTTATGAGCATCAGCAATATTATAGTCAATGTTGTTCTTGTGGGCTACGGCGACAATGCAGTTGCCGCTATGGGCGTTGCAATGAAAGCAAATATGCTTGTTGTTATGCTCCAAATCGGACTTGCTCAAGGCGTTCAGCCTCTTGTTGGTTACTGCTTCGGTGCAAGAAAAGTTAAGCGTATGAAAAATGTTTTAGCATTCAGCATTATGTATAATGTCGTAGTAGGCACATCAATGATGCTGTTTTATCTGGTGTTCAGGGAAAATGTAATTGCCGTGTTTATCAACGACCCTGAGGTAATTTCTCTTGGCGTAAAAATGCTTACCGCTGTAATGAGTCCAGGTCCAGTTATCGGTATTATGTTCGTGCTGAATTTTGCTTTTCAGGCTATGGGAAAAGGCGTGCAGTCAATGATTCTTTCAGTCAGCAGACAAGGACTTGTATATGTTCCTCTGCTGTTCATCCTCAATAAATTTGTGGGACTTGAGGGTATTATTTGGGCACAGGCAACTGCCGATTTCTTCTGCGTTGCGTTAAGCGTTATAATGTTCATTTTTATCTATAGGGATATAAAGAAGAAAGACACGCTTGAAAAAACTGAATAAACACAAAAACGGCTGTTTAAGCATTTTGCCTAAACAGCCGTAATTTTTTTCTTATACGAATTATCCCTCGTACTCGTCTTCGTTTTCCCAGTTGTGCCAAATTTCCTGAACGTCGTCATTTTCCTCAAACATTTCAATCATTTTAGCCATAGCCTTCATATCGTCTTCACTTTCAAGACGAGTGTATGTCTGCGGAATATATGCAGGCTCAGATGAAACAATCTTGTAGCCCTTAGCCTCAAGGTCATCACGGATAGCACCTACATCATTAGCCTCTGTTCTGATTTCAAAAATATCCTCGTCATCAGTAAGAAAATCTGTTGCACCTGCCTCAAGAGCGTCCATCATAAGAGTATCAGCGTCAACATCCTCTTTCTCAATAATGATAACGCCCTCCTTGCCGAACATAAATGTTACAGAGCCGGGAGTACCCATATTTCCGCCTGCCTTGTCAAAGTAGTGGCGAACCTCAGATGCAGTTCTGTTTCTGTTATCAGTAAGGGTTTCAACTACTACTGCAACACCTGACGGACCGTAGCCCTCATAGATGATTTCTTCAAAGTTGGCACTGTCTGTATCGCCGGCAGCTTTCTTTAACATTCTGTCGATATTATCGTTAGGTACATTGTTCTGCTTTGCTTTTGCGATAACATCACGAAGTTTTGCATTGTTGTTAGGGTCGGGACCGCCGTTTTTAACTGCTACTGCAAGCTCTCTGCCTATCTTGGTAAATACCTTTGCTCTTGCTGCGTCATTAGCACCCTTTTTTCTTTTAATGGTGCTCCATTTGTTATGTCCGCTCATTTCGTCACTCCTAATTCCTTAAGTTTTGATTTATATAACTTTTTTATTTTATCACATATTATTCTCTCTTTCAAGTATAAAATATAGTTGTATATTTATTTTTAATGTGTTATTATATTAAGGTATAAATTTATATTTTGGAGGACTGAAATGTATTCTGATTACTACGATTCAATAGCTAAAGTTGCTGAAAGTGATAAAGAAGTTGCAGACGCAATGGCTCTTGAGCTTAAGCGTCAGCGTGATAATATTGAGCTTATCGCATCGGAGAATCTTGTTTCTCCTGCAGTTATGGCTGCAATGGGCTCTGTTCTTACAAACAAATATGCTGAGGGACTTCCTGCAAAGCGTTATTACGGCGGATGTCAGTATGTTGATATCGTTGAGAATATTGCTATAAAGAGAGCCTGCGAGCTTTTCGACTGTAACTTTGCAAATGTTCAGCCACATTCAGGTGCACAGGCAAATACTGCCGTTTATCTTGCACTTCTTCAGCCTGGTGATACTGTTATGGGTATGAGCCTTGATAACGGCGGCCACCTTACTCACGGCTCACCTGCAAATATCAGCGGTAAGTATTTTAACTTCGTTCCTTACGGTGTTGACGATAACGGCTTTATCGACTATAAGGAGTTTGCAAAGCAGGTTAATAAGGTTAAGCCAAAGCTTGTTGTAGCAGGTGCATCTGCTTATCCGAGAGAAATTGATTTTAAAACAATGGCTGATATCTCTCACGCAAACGGTGCAATGTTTATGGTTGATATGGCACATATTGCAGGTCTTGTTGCAGCAGGACTTCACCAGTCGCCTATCCCTTATGCTGATGTAGTTACAACTACCACACATAAAACTCTCAGAGGTCCGAGAGGCGGACTTATCCTTTGCAATAACGAGTATCTTGCAAAGAAACTTAATTCCGCAGTGTTCCCGGGAACTCAAGGCGGTCCCCTTATGCACGTTATTGCAGGTAAGGCTGTTTGCTTCGGTGAGGCACTTAAGCCTGAATTTAAGGAGTATCAGCAGAAGGTTGTTGACAATGCTAAGGCTCTTGCAAAGGGACTTAAGAGCAGAGGACTTAATCTTGTTTCAGGCGGTACTGACAATCATCTTTGCCTTCTCGATTTGAGAGGAACAGATGTTACAGGCAAGGAGCTTGAACGCCGTCTTGACGATGTGCATATTACACTTAACAAAAATACTGTTCCAAACGAGCCTCTTTCACCATTTGTTACATCAGGTGTGCGTATCGGTACTCCTGCCGCAACAACAAGAGGTCTTAACACAGACGATATGGACAAGATTGCAGAATATATTTATCTTGCAGTTACAGATTTTGATAACAAAAAGGAGTATATCACAAAGGGCGTTGCAGATATTTGTGCAAAATATCCTCTTTATGAGTAAAATATGAAAGCAATACTTTTTCAAATTTTAAAGTTAGGTCTCAGAATTATCTACGCTCCCATAAAGCTTTTTAAGACGAAAAACAGAGTTGTCTATCTCTCACGTCAAAGCAATGACAAAAGTATTGATATGATTCGCCTTGAAAAAGCAATAGCCGAGGAATGTCCTGACACCGAGCAGGTTTTCCGCCTGCGTATGATACCTGACGGTTTAGGTGCAAAAATAAAATATTGCCTTGGCATAATAGGCGATATGTATTATCTTGCTACTTCAAGAGTGGCTTTGCTTGATACCTATTCAATAACAGTTTCCTGCCTTAATCACAAAAGGAGCCTTAAGGTTGTTCAAATGTGGCACGCTCTCGGAGCAATAAAAAAATTCGGTCTCCAAAGCGTTGGCACTAAAGAGGGCAGAGATGAAAAAATAAGCCGTGCTATGTGTATGCATAAGAATTATGACTACATCTTAGCACCAAGCAAAGCAACGGCAAAGCTCTATATGGAAGCGTTCGGCTATCCTGCGGAAAATATGAAAATCTGCTCTCTGCCGAGAGTTGACGAAATTCTTACGGATAATGAATCATCAGCAAGATTTTTCAGCGAAAATCCTGCACTTGGCGACAAGAAAATTGTTCTCTATCTTCCTACTTTCAGGGATAGAGAGGCGTATGTGGCTCAAGAGCTCAAGGTTGAATTTCAGGATATGGAGGGCTATCACCTTATCGTCAGCACTCATCCGCTGTTTTCTAAGGTGAAAAGAGACCCTGATTTCTTCTATAACGGCACATTCTCAACCTACGATTTAATGAAAGTTGCAGATATTATCATAACAGACTATTCAGCCTGTGCCTTTGAGGCAAGTATCCTTATGAAACCGCTGTACTTCTTCGTTCCCGATTATGAGGAATATTCCGCAGAGAGAGGTATTAACGTAAATCTTAAGGAAAAAATGCCATCTGCAACCTTTGAAAACGCAGAAGATTTGTGCAACGCTATAAAGTCAGGCAACTATGATTTAGACCGACTTTATGAATTCAAGTCAAAATATGTTGAAAATACAAAGGCGAATAATGCTGAAATACTTGCAAAATTCGTGTCTTTGCTGATAAATAATTAAAAGAGGCGAAAAATATGGATTACACATTTTCAAACAAAATTTCTTCTCTTCAGCCAAGTGCCATAAGAGAAATACTTAAGGCGACTGCTGACCCGTCAATTATTCCTCTTGCAGCAGGAAATCCTGCTCCTGACGCTTTTCCTGTTGACGAGGTAAGGGAAATTGCGAAGGATATTCTTGAAAACAGACCTATCGACGCTTTGCAGTACGGCGTTTCCGAGGGCTATCAGCCTTTGAGAGATACAATTGCCGCTTGGCAGAAAAAGGATGAAAATATCGGCCGTGACTTTGACAGCACTCTTATTGTTTCGGGTGCTACTCAGGTAATGGACCTGACAACAAAGGTACTCTGCAACGAGGGCGATGTTGTTATCTGCGAGGAGCCGTCATTTATCGGTTCTCTCAACTGCTTCCGTTCCTATGGCTGTAAGCTTAAGGGTGTGCCTGTTGAGGCTGACGGTATGGACGTTGACGCTCTTGAGGAGGCACTTAAAACTACTCCTAACGCTAAATTTATCTATACCATCCCTAATTTCCAAAATCCGTCAGGTGCTACAATGTCACTTGAAAAGAGAAAGAGAGTTTACGCTCTTGCTAAGGAATACGGCGTAATTATTCTTGAGGATAACCCATACGGATATCTTCGAGTTTCAGGCGAGCCTGTTCCTACAATCAAGTCTATGGATGAAGACGGAATAGTTATTTATGCCGGCTCATTTTCAAAAATTCTTGCTCCGGGTCTGCGTGTGGCATTCTGTATTGCACCTCAGCAGATTATTGCAAAAATGACAGTGGGCAAGCAGGCAGCAGATGTACATACTGCGTGCCTTAATCAGATGATTGTTGACGAGTGGTTTAAGAAGTATGACGTTTCTGCTCATATTTTCAAGATTCAGAAGATTTACAAGAAAAAGCTTGACCTTATGTGCGACTGCATTGATAAAGAGCTTGGCGATTTCGTTGAGTATGTAAGACCTGAGGGCGGTTTGTTCATTTGGTGCAAGCTCCCTGATGATGTTGATATGCTTGAATTTGTCAACAAGGCAGTTAAAAAGAAAGTTGCAGTAGTTCCCGGCAACGCATTCCTTATGGACGACAAGGGCACTACTCAGTATATCAGGCTCAATTTCTCAACTCCTACCGACGAGGGAATTGTTAACGGCGTTAAGGCTCTCGGCGAGGTTGCAAAGGAATACAGAGCATAAATATAATATAGTATCGGAGATTATACAATGGCAGAAGAAATTAAAAAGGAACGCAAAAAAAGAAGCTTATCACTTATTCAACCTACCTCAATTCCAACCTTAGGCAATTATCTTGGTGCGATGAAAGGATGGCCTGATTTCCAAAACGATTTTGATACAGTTTTCGGTATTGCAGATTTACATTCAATTACAGTAAGGCAGGACCCTCAAAAGCTCAGACAGCAGACTACTCAACTTTACGCTTTGCTCCTTGCAATCGGTCTTGATCCTGACAAGAGTATACTTTTTGTTCAGTCCCACGTGCCGCAGCATTCACAACTCGGCTGGCTCCTTAACTGTTATACAATGTTCGGCGAGCTCAGCAGAATGACGCAGTTTAAGGATAAGTCAAAACAGCACGCAGACAATGTAAACGCAGGACTTTTCACATATCCTTGCCTTATGGCAGCAGATATTCTTCTTTATCAGGCAGATGTTGTTCCTGTTGGTGCAGACCAGAAACAGCATCTTGAAATTGCAAGAGATATTGCTGAACGCTTTAACGGAATTTACGGAAATGTATTTACAGTTCCTGATGCGTACATTCCAAAGGCAGGTGCAAGGGTTATGAGCCTTGCAGACCCTTCAAGAAAAATGAGCAAATCCGACCCTAACCCTAAGGGTACTGTTTACATTACAGATGAGCCAAGCGTTATAATGAAGAAGTTTAAGTCTGCCGTTACCGACAGCGATACTTGTGTTCGTTATGCCGAGGGCAAGGACGGAATCAACAACCTTATGACAATTTACTCTGCCGTTACAGGTGACAGCTTTGAAACTATCGAGGCTGATTTCTCAGGCAAGGGCTACGGCGATTTTAAGAAAGCAGTAGGCGAGGCAGTTATTGCAGAGCTTGAGCCTGTACAGAAAAAGTATAATGAGTATATGCAGGATAAGGCTTATCTTCAGGAGCAGTGGACTAAGGGTGCAGAACTTGCTCAGCGAGTTTCACAGCGTACCCTTGACAAGGCTATGAAGAAAATAGGCTTTCTTGCAAAGTAAATTGTAATAAAATGTAATAAATATACATTTTTTGTATAAAAGGTTGATATTACAAAACTATTGTGCTACAATACTAACTGTTACAAATCCGACGGAGGAGCTTTTTCCTCCGTCTTTTTTTATATTTTGTAACAAAATTGTCAAATAAATTTTTTTGTTAATTATTGCTATATTTTTCGTCATATGGTATAATGCACTTGTATAATACTATGCGGACGTAAATCGGCATTACTAAGGAGGAATTATTTTGAAAGAAGCAAAGGCAATGGCATATGTAAATATGTACGGCGTTCTTGCAACCCTTGAAAATCTCTGCGAGATGGACGAGGAAGCAAAAGCAGTTTGCAAAGGTATGAAAAAGCCTGTATCTATCTGCTTTGATGTTAAAAACGGACCTTGCTGCACATTCCATTTCAGCACTGATGGATGCACAATGTCTGAGGGAAGCTACGGCTGTACCTGCAAAATGAATTTTGCAAGCCCTGAAAAGTTCAATGCACTTATTGACGACAGTAAGCCGGGTATTCCTACAAAGAATGCACCACAGGTGCTTTCATTCCTGCTTGGACCTTTCACCAAGCTTACAAACAGGCTCACAAAGCTTCTTATGCCAAGCGAAGAAGATTTAAAGGACAGAGCATTTTTTGAAGAGTCAACTATCCTGACTTTCTACACCATTGCAGGTGCTATCTCTGCTCTTGCTAATCACGATTCTATTTCTAAGCAGTCAGCTTTCTATACCTGCGACGGCGATATCCATATGGGCATTACCGATGTTTGCTATGCAACATTGAGAGTTCGTAATCATACCTTTGAGACTATCAAAGAGAAGCCTGACACTCCGAGAGCTATTATGGAGTTCAAGACTATCGACCTTGCTCACGGCTTGTTCAACGGTACAGCTTCAACAATGGGCGAGCTTTGTGCCGGCAACATTTATATGCGTGGTATGATTAATATGCTCGATAATACCAACAGAATTCTTGACAGAGTTGCTACATATTTAGGTTAAGGAGGAGTATAGATAATGAGTAAATTTCCTGAATATACACACGAAAAATCACAGGAATGGTTTAACAGAGCACTTGCTGCTATTCCGTCAGGTGTTTACGGACATTTAGGTCCGTCTGAGGGACTTTTCCTTCCTATTACAAAGTGGCCTCTTATGCTTGACCACGCAAAGGGTACATATTTCTGGGATGTTGACGGCAATAAGTATCTTGACTTTATGTGTGCTTACGGTCCTAACGTTCTCGGCTACTGCGATGACGATGTTGACGCTGCCGCTATGGAGCAGCTTAAGATTGGTAACTGCACCACTTCTCCATCATATAAGATGGTAGAATGTGCTGAAATGCTTAAGGATACAGTTGCTATGGCTGATTGGGCATTCTTTATGAAGAACGGCTCTGACGCTACAACCTTCAGCGTAATGTGTGCTCGTGCTCATACAGGCAAGAAAAAGATGATGTTCTTCAAGGGATATTATCACGGTGACTTCCAGTGGGCACAAAAGGCTGACTATCCCGGCGTTCTTCCTGAAGAGGTTGAAAACAATATCGTTGTTCCTTGGTTTGACATTGACGCTATGCAGGAGGCTTATGACGCTTGCGGCGGCGACGTTGCAGGTCTTATTGCTCAGCCATATGACCATGGTAACTTCTATGATAACACCTGTGCTACTAAAGAGCAGTGGGCAAAGGTTCGTAAGTTCTGCGACGACCACGGTATGGTTCTTATCATTGATGACGTTCGTACAGGTTTCCGTCTTGACCTTGAGGGCTCAGACCACTATTACGGCTTTAAGGCAGACCTTATCTGCTTCT
The DNA here is from genome assembly GCA_029219885.1 of Eubacteriales bacterium. Taxonomy (GTDB): domain Bacteria; phylum Bacillota; class Clostridia; order Oscillospirales; family Acutalibacteraceae; genus Eubacterium_R. The sequence goes on from JAQXUH010000042.1 coordinate 15,861, forward strand.
GTAAAGCACTTGCTAACGGCTACAATATGTCAGCTGTCTGCGGTCAGGAGCATATGAAGGCTACCGCTTCATCAGTAGTATATACAGGCTCATATTGGATGAGTGCAGAGCCGTTTGCTGCTTGTCTTGCTTGTATTCCTAAGATGAAGAGACTTAACACACCTAAGATGTTCAGAGAAAAGGGCATTAAGCTTACAGACGGCCTTAAGGCTGCCGGTGCAGAGCATGGCTTTAATCTTAAGGTTTCAGGTGAGCCTGCACTCTTCTATCTCAGAATAGCTAATGATGACAGCCTTATGCTTCATCAGGAATGGGTTGCAGAATGTGTTTCAAGGGGACTTTTCATTACATCTCACCACAATCACTTTATGAACGCAGCTGTTACAGACGAGGATATTAATCTCGCTGTTGAAATTGCTGAGGATGCTTTCGGTGTAGTTGCTAAAAATCATCCTGAGCTTGATTTAAAGTAATCAAAAAATAATTTATTGGAGGGGTAAATTTATGCCGGCTGATTACAAACCGTTTGACAAAGCGGAATGGCTTCGCCTTGAAAAGAAGGCGGACGAATTAAGACGACTGTCTCTTCAGACTTCTGTTTGGGGCGGTTCAGGACATCTTGGCGGTGCGATGAGTGCAATGGACGCTATGACAATTTTGTACCATCGTTTTATGAAGCTTGATGTCAACAATCCTGATATGGAGGACAGAGATAGATTCATTCTTTCTAAGGGCCACGCTGCTGTTGGTTATGCACCTGTTCTCTGCGACTACGGCTTTATGCCTATCGACGAGCTTAAAATCTTTAACCTTACAGGTGCAAAGATTGGTATGCATCTTGACTGTAACAAGGTTAAGGGTGCTGACTGCTCAACAGGCTCTCTCGGTCATGGTATTTCACTTGCTGTTGGCTTTGCTCTCGCAGGCAGAGTTAAGGGCATTGACTATATGAACTATGTTCTTACCGGTGACGGCGAGCTTAACGAGGGTTCAAACTGGGAGGCTGCAATGAGTGCTGCTCAGTTTAAGCTTTCAAATGTTGTTGTTCTTGCAGACGTTAATAAGTGTATGATTGACGGCCGTGTAGATGACGAAATGAAGGTTGAGCCTGTTGATAAGAAGTTTGAGGCTTTCGGTTTCAATGTTATCCGTGTTGACGGTCATAATATGAAAGAGCTCAATGACGCTATCGAGGCTGCTATTAAGAATCATCAGGACGGCGGAGATAAGCCGACTGCTATCGTTATGGATACATTCAAGGGTGAGGGCGTAGACTTTATGAGAGATAACTACTTGTGGCACTACGGCTCACTTGACGAAGAGAAGTTCAAGGCTGCTAACGAAAGCCTTGACAGATACTACAAAGAACGCTGCGAAAGAGCAGAGAAGGAGGCATAAGTATGGGTGGAATGACATATACAATGACCGATACCACTAAGCTTTCAACAGCTGAATGTTACGGTATCGCTCTTTGCGAACTCGGCGAGGAGCATAAGGACGTTGTTGCCCTTACTGCCGACCTTGCAAAATCAACTAAGATCGGTATGTTCGGCGAGCATTTTCCTGACAGATTTTTCAATGTAGGTATTGCTGAACAGAACCTTTTCGGTGTAGCAGCAGGTATGGCTAAAAACGGCCTTGTACCTTTTGCTTCAACATTTGCTATTTTCACAGCAGCTCGTTCTCTTGACCAGATTCATACTGATATTTGTTATCAGAACGTTCCTGTTAAAATTATTGCTACTCACGCAGGTACATCTTTCGGTCAGGCAGGTTCTACACACCATTCACTTATTGATATGGCTTGTATGAGAACTCTTCCTAATATGACTGTTATCTGTCCTTGTGACGGTAGTGAAACATATCACGCAGTTAAGGCTGCTTATGATATCCCAGGCCCTGTTTACATCAGAAGTAACAGAGGTTTTGACCAGGTTATCTACAAGAGCCCTGACGATTGCAAGTTCGATTGGAAAAAGGCTGCCGTTATGAATGAGGGCACCGATATTACAGTTATCGCTTGCGGTTCATGCGTATTCGAGGCAATGCAGGCTGCTCGTATGGTTGAGGCTGACGCAGGTATTAAGGTTCGTGTACTTAATATGCATACAATCAAGCCTCTTGACGAAGAAGCAGTTATGTCTGCTATTATGGACACAAGAAGAATTATCACCGTTGAGGACCACGAGGTTATGGGCGGTCTCGGCTCAGCAGTAGCAGAGGTTGTTGCTAAGTCAGGTAAGGCTTGTGCATTCAAGATGCTCGGCCATCAGGACGCTTTCTCAACTATCGGTCTTCAGGAAGACCTTCTTGCTCTTGCTAAGATTGACTCTAACGGTATTGCTGAAGCTATTCAGGAAATTATGCACGCAGACTTTGAGGCTGATGATGCTTGGGATGACGAATTCTAAATCTCATTCTTATTACATTATCAACTGAAAGGAGTGCATATTTATGTCAAGTGATACAACACGCTATACCAACAAGGTATTTATGGCAGCTGCTTTACCGCTGCTTAAAACAATAGCAACTGACGTACCTGAGCTTAAGAAAAAGTTTGAGGGTATGAACGCTGTTTTCCAGGTTTCTGCCAAGAAAAATGCCGAGGAAAAGGAAGCCACACACTTCATCATTGAAAATGGTGAGTGGACTGTTAAGCTTGGTGAGTATCTCGGTCAGGAAAAAATTGACGCAGAGCTTGAATTTTCATCTCTTGAAAAAATGAACGAATTTTTCAAGGGAAAAATGACCTCTCTTCCTAAAATGAAGATAAAGTCATTTCCTAAGTTTATCAAGTTTATGATGGTGCTTCTCAAGATGTCATCTCTTTTGAACATCACCGAGCCGCCTGAGAATGACGAGGAAACCTCTCTTCTTCTTTGCAAGCTGTATTTCTATCTGCTTTCATCAGGTATTTCTCAGCTTAATAAGATGGGCCATCCTGCTATTCACGAGTGGGCACTTAAAAGCCCTGACCGTTGCTATCAGTGGGCTATCGAAGGACATCCGGAGTGTACTGCTTATATGAGAGTTAAGGCAGGTAAGTCAAGAGCCGGCAGAGGAGAATATAAGAGAGCTAAACCATTCTTCTGTATGAAGTTTGACTGTGCTACATCAGCACTTAAAATTCTTCTCGGTACAGGCGATATGTTCCAGATGACTGCAAATCAGCAGCTTATTATGGAGGGTGCTCCTGAATTCGGTGTTCAGATAGGCGATTATATGATGCTTGTAGGCTCTCTCGCAAAATAAAACTTCGATAAATGGGCTGAACCACGCAGAAGTAATAAATCTTATTCTTTCTTGTTTATAGTAAGAAAAGATTAATCTAAAAGAAAAGCGGCTTGAATTCAAGTCGCTTTTTGCGTTATCCGTTTTTTGTCAAGAAGCAGTACCTCGTACAGCAATCTTTCCAAGAAAACGAATTTCAGCCTCATTTCTCAAAGTTTTATAAAACTCTCGATAAATGGGCTGAACCATTTGAAGTTAATCAACCACATAATGCACCTGAGAAATCGGGTGCATTGTTTTTTGCACAAAATTTCGGAAATTTATATACAACAGGAATAACAAAAGATTTTTTTGCATACAAGTCCTTGTATCGTCTGTGAACGGATTGTAAATTCGTAATGGACACATTCGCTATATATTGATTATTTTGTCGAAATATGGTATAATACAGACACTATATATAGTGAATATGTTAACGGAGGTGATTTCAATGGCTGAAATATCGGATACAATGATTTATGCGATTTGGGCGGTGGCTATTATCCTTTTCGGTATTGCCGAGGCGGTGACGGCTCAGCTCGTTTCCATATGGTTTGTAATCGGTGCGGTGGGCGGACTGATAGCTGCTTTCTGCGGTGCAAATCTTTATGTTCAGCTAATAGTGTTTATCGCTGTTTCGGTTCTGGCTCTTGTTATCACAAGACCGCTGGTAAAAAAATATATTAAGCCGAAAACAGAGCATACTAATGCTGACAGAATTTTAAATCAGGAATGTATCGTAACCGAAGAAATCAACAACCTTAAAGGCATCGGGCAGGTTAAGGGCGACGGAAAAGTGTGGACGGCACGAAGTGCTGACGACAGCGTTATTCCCGCAGGCTCGGTAGTTAAGGTGGAAAAAATATCAGGCGTTAAGCTGATAGTTAAATTAAAATAATTGTTTTAAAGGAGAAAAATTATGGGATTTGCATTTATTGTTATTGCACTCGTTATTGTTGCTGTTGTAGCTCTTGTTCTTCTGAACGTCAGAGTTGTACCGCAGTCAAAGGCGTATGTTATTGAAAGACTCGGAACATACTTTGCAACCTGGGACACGGGACTTCACGTTAAAATTCCGTTTATCGACAGAATTGCAAAGGTAGTTTCCCTTAAGGAGCAGGTAGTAGATTTTAAACCGCAGCCTGTTATCACTAAGGATAATGTAACAATGCAGATTGATACTGTTGTATTCTATCAAATCACAGACCCAAAGCTTTATACCTACGGCGTTGAAAGTCCTATCTCTGCTATTGAGAATCTTTCCGCTACAACACTTCGTAACATCATCGGTGAAATGGAGCTTGACTCAACACTTACTTCACGTGATACAATCAATGCCAAAATCAGAGTTATCCTCGACGAGGCAACTGACCCTTGGGGCATTAAGGTAAACAGAGTTGAGCTTAAGAACATCATTCCGCCGAGAGAGATTCAGGACGCAATGGAAAAGCAGATGAAAGCAGAGCGTGAAAGACGTGAGTCAATTCTTCGTGCCGAGGGTGAAAAGCAGTCCAAGATTCTCGTTGCAGAAGGTCACAAGGAGTCTAAGATTCTTGAGGCTGAGGCTGATAAGCAGTCCGCAATTCTTCACGCAGAGGCTGTTAAGGAAGCTAAAATCCGTGAGGCTGAAGGTGAGGCTCTTGCTATCGAAAAGGTACAGCAGGCAACGGCAGACGCTATTAAGCTTCTTAACGAGGCAGATGCCAGCGACGCTGTAATTAAGCTCAAGGCTCTTGAATCTTTCGCAAAGGCTGCTGACGGTCAGGCAACAAAGATTATTATTCCGTCGGAAATTCAGTCACTTGCAGGTCTTGCAGAGGGCATAACCGAGGCTGTTAAAAAGTAATCGCAGCAGTAAATTGCAATATGAAATAAGAAAGCCCACTAAACATTTCGGTGTTTAGTGGGTGTTTTTTTGTTTGCGATATTATTCTTCTATGCCTAAAATATCGGATGCGGTGTCATTTTCGAGAGTTTCCACCTTGCGAAGATTTTTCTGAATAATTGAATTTCTGTGGTCTGCCTCGTCAAGAACCTTGCCTGCCTCGTCAACCTTTTTTCGTGCCTTGGCAAGGAGGTCGCCGAACTTATCGTACTGTGCTTTAGCAGCTCCAAGAACTTTCCAAACCTCGTTAGCTTTTTCGTTGATAGCCATAGTACGAAAGCCCATTGCAAGTGAATTGAGGAGAGCGGTTATTGTTGACGGACCTGCAATCATAATGCCGTCAGCCTGAAGCTTTTCGGCAATGCCTGTTTTTGAGGCGGTAATCTCTGCGTAAAGTCCCTCGGTGGCAAGATACATAATAGCAAACGGTGTAGTTTCGGGAGAACTGATATACTGTTTAATGAGCTTTGCCTCGTCTTTAACTCTCGTTTCAAGTGCTTTCTTGGCTTTTTCAAGACCTTCTAAATCTCCTGCCTCAGATGCGGCAGAAAGTCTTGCATAATCTTCCATAGGAAACTTCGAGTCGATAGGCAGATAAGTAAATCCGCCGTCCTCCTGATTAGGAATTTTAACGGCAAATTCAACTCTGCCGTTGTATTTCGGGTTAGTCTGCACATTTGTTTCGTACATATTCGGAATTGTCTGGTCAAGAATGTTACCTAATTGTACCTCTGCCCAAGTACCTCTGCTTTTGACGTTAGTAAGCACTCTGTTAAGTCCTGATACGCTGGTGGTTACGCCTGCACTGAGCTCTTTCATTTCGCCGAGACTTTTGTATACATTAGTAAGCTGTTCCGATACAGTTTTGAATGACGCATTAAGACGCTGATTTAACGTATCCGTCAGCTTTTCGTCAACGGTTTTTCTCATTTGTTCAAGCTTTTCTTCGTTGCTTTTTTGCATTGAGCCGATGGCGTCGGAGGTTGCTTTTGTCTGCTTTTCGGTGTTGAGGTTAAGAGTTTCGATAAGCTTAATCTGCTGCTCGTAATTCTTGTCGGTCAAGCCTTTCATCTGCTGCGACATACGCTCAAGCTTTTCGTCAGTTCCTCTTGTAAGTGCGTCAAGCTTTTCACTTTCATTTTTTGACATAATATCTAGTTTTTGACTGAGAAGTGCCGACGTGTTGTCCTCTTTCGGCTTTCTCGTGATAAGTACCGCCAGCATTACAATAATTACTGCCGATAAGGCTATTAAAACAAAAAGTAAAATGTTATTCATAATATCGCTCCTTTTCTGCAATTTTATCATATTATGTTTTATAAAACAACAATTAAATTTAATTGTCCCCAAAATCGTACTGTAAATTTAATTTCCAAAAATTTTATTGCCGAAATCACAGAGCTTATGTGATGTTTTTATTTTTTTGTCAATACTAAATATCAGCAATTAGATTTCAGGTGATTTGATGAAAAAAGCAGTACGCATATTTGATTCGATTTTGGCGGTATTTTTGGCGGTAATTTATATCTTTATTGCGGTAGGATATGAATATCTGCCTAACAATATTATTACTTATTCGTCGGGTGAAATATCCTATAATCGTATCTATACATTGAAAAATAATGATGACGAAAAGGTAGATTTTCAAAAAAGTCAGAGAGTGTCCTCAAGTGAAAGCAGTATAAATATCTTAGGCGTTATTCCCGTTAAGGATGTTACTGTTTCTCAAAGAGAGGCAAAAAAGGTATTTGTCAGCGGGGACAGCTTCGGTATTAAGCTTTATACCGACGGAGTAATTGTCGTGGGCACAAAAAATGTTAAAACGTCGTCAGGTGAGGTGAATCCTGCAAAGGACGCAGGAATTGAAAAAGGCGACATTATAGTAGAAATTAACGGAGAAAAAATGACCTCTGCCACTCAGGTGGAAAAGGTGCTCAATGACAATAACGGCAAGGCGTACAGAATTAAAGTTAAGCGAAATTCAAATTATAAAACATTCAGTGTTACTCCTGTATTTTCGCCGTCTGAGGGCTGTTACAAAGTCGGCTTGTGGGTGAGAGATTCTACCGCAGGAATAGGCACGATAACCTTTTTCAATCCTGAGAATGATTCCTTTGCGGCGTTAGGACACCCTATAACAGACGTTGACACAAACGAGATTATGCCGATTCTTGAGGGCGAGGCAGTTAAAACTACTGTTACTAAACTTTATAAAAGCAGAGCAGGCGAGGCAGGCTCTCTTTGCTGTGACTTTTCAAATGACGTAATTGCCGAGCTTGGCGAAAATACCCAAAGCGGTATCTACGGCAAGTATGATTATCCTGTGAATGAGCTGCCGGTGTATGAGGTGGCGTCTCCTGATGAAATTGAAAAAGGACCGGCACAGATTATCTGCACGGTAGATGACGGCGGACCGAAGCTTTATTCGGTGGAAATCACACGGGTTTCCTATCGCTCGGGCAGTGTTTCAAAAAATATGGTGGTAAAGGTAGTTGACAACGCACTTCTTAAAAAAACAGGCGGTATAGTTCAGGGAATGTCAGGCAGTCCGATAATTCAAAACGGCAAGCTCGTAGGTGCTCTCACTCACGTTATTGTGGATAATCCTGAAAAAGGATATGCCGTTTTTGCACAGACAATGGTGGAAGAGTCGGAAAATGTCATTAAATAATCAATGACGGAGATTTGTTATTTTTATTGTGAAAAAAGCACAAAAACTATTGAGGTATTTTGTTGAATACAACAAAAAGTGAAAAAAACACACAAAATTTGTGAAAAAGCCTTGCAAATCATTTTCACAAATGGTAATATGTGGAAGTAACAAATAAGGAGGTTTTCACAATGAAAAACAATTTAAAGGTGCTTGTGGCAGACAGCGAGTCACAATTCGGAAAGGATTGTCAAAAGGAGCTTAAGAAGCTCGATTTTGATGTTGTTATGACGAAAAAGGACGGCTCTGCCGTAATTAACGCACTTGAATCTCAGCACATTGATGTTGTACTTATGGACGCTTTTATGGTAAACGAGGACGCAGCGGATGTTTTAGATTTCATCAATTCCTCTGCTGCTGAAAAGCCACTTGTTGCAGTAATTTCTTCGGTAGATTCTCAAGATTTTGAAAATCAGATGATTGACGCCGGAGCAGATTATTATTTCATCAAGCCTGTTAATCCACAGACTGCCGCAAAGCGTATTGCCCGTCTTTCAGCTTGGAAAAGCGAAAAGAAAAAGAGGTCACAGCCGATGTTTACTGACAGCGATATGGATGTGGTTATTTCTGATATTATGCGTCAAATCGGCGTGCCGGCTCACATCAAGGGCTATCAGTATCTCAGAAGTGCCATTAAGCTTTGCGTAAACGACAGCGAAATGTTAGGCTCGGTAACTAAAATTCTTTATCCTACCGTTGCAAAGCAGTACAACACTACTTCATCAAGAGTGGAAAGAGCTATCCGCCACGCTATCGAGGTTGCTTGGGATAGGGGAGACGTGGATGTTTTGTCCTCATACTTCGGCTACACAATTCAGTCCCAGAGAGGAAAGCCCACAAATTCCGAATTCATTGCTATGATTGCCGATAAATTAAAGCTTTCTATGCGTACAAGTGCATAAAAATAAGGCTGTACCATTTTTTGCGGTACAGCCTTTGTCATTTATTTGAGGGAAATATACATTTCCTTTATATCTTCTTTTGTAAGCGGTATAGGGTTTCTCGTCATAAGCATTGACATACTCTTTTCCGTCAGCTCCTCAATCTGCTCGTCGGTAGTGCAGCCGATTTCCGACAGCGTGCAAACCATACCCATACGCTTTTTCATTGCGGTGATTTCGTCTGCCATTTCATAAGGAGAATTAAATCCGCAGTCCTTGGCAAGAGCAGTAATTCTGCCGTCAGCGTCAGCATTGTCTGCGTTGAACTTAAGAAAATAGTCAAGGGTAAACGCACAAGCCTCTCCGTGAGGTACGCCGTAAATATTAGTCAGCGGGAAAGAACAGGCGTGAGAGCCGGTAGTTCTTGGGTGACTGAAAGCAACACCTGCAACGATTGACGCCTCTGCCATTTTCTCTCTTGCCTCAAGGTCGCTTGGGTTGTTGTATGCCTTTTCAAGCCACTGAAAAACCAGCCTTGCACTGTGAATTGAGCAGGCAGAGCATACAGGCTGATGAATAGTTGCCCAATAGCTTTCAACTGCGTGAGCAAGAACGTCAAGTCCTGTTGACGCTGTAATCTGCGGCGGTACAGTCAATGTAAGCTCTGGGTCGATTACTGCAATTTTCGGATACATTGCAGGGTCGTTCATCGGGTTTTTCAAGTTCTTTTCAACGTCTGTCAGCACGGAAATGTTGGTCACTTCCGACGCAGTTCCCGATGTGGTGGTAACTGCAATCATCGGTATTGCTTCCGCAGCGTTTACAGCTTTTCCACCGCTGTGATATGAGCTGATTTTGTCATCACCCTTAACGATAGCACAGGCAGCCTTACAGCAGTCCATTGGCGAGCCACCGCCGAGAGCAACGGCAAAATCTGCACCGATTTCTCTCATAAGCTTAACGCAATCGTCAACATTATCTGTTGTCGGGTTAGGTCTTACGTCACTGAAAACCGCCTTTATAGTTCCGCCTGAAAGCTTTATAAATTCGTCGGATGTTTTGTTCCTTTCAAAGCTTTTTCCGCAGACGAGAACGCCTTTCGTTCCGCCGATTTCATCTATGTATTCCTTGAGATTTTTCCTTTTGCCTGAGCCGAAAACAAGCTTAACAGGCAGGTTGAATTCCCATTCCATATTTTCATCTCCTAAATAATTGTACAACTATAATACCATTTTTATCAGCCTTTGGCAACTGCGGATATAAAAAGCTAAGATTTACATATCGGAAGACTCCGAGAAATGAGGCTGAAATCCGTTTTCTTGGCAAGATTGCTGTACGAGGGTACCGCTTCTTGACAAAAAACGGATAACGCAAAAGCGACTTGATTTTGATACTCAAGTCGCTTTTCCTTTTTTACAATCAATCTCTCCGAGTTGCCTGACGGCAGCCCATCTCCCTTTACACAAAGTAGGCTTGAACTGATTGAAATCTGCGTGGTTCAGTCCATTTATCGAAGTCTGTATTTTAATTAAACAGCTCGCCGACAATATCTCCAATTACTGATGCAGCTTTGTCTGTATTATCGGTGCTGTCGTCACTTCAACCGCCGTTACCACCTGTTGACGGCATATATCTTGAAAGAGTGCCTGCAAGATTTGAAATAGGCATTGACTGAAGAACAACCTTACCCGGACCCTCAATAACTGTGTTGAAAAGTCCCTCACCGCCGAAGAGAATGTTTTTTGCACCTTTAATTGTCTGCACATCCATTTTACAGCTTGCACTCATCATTACAAGGTGACCTGTGTCGAGAATAATCTTCTCTCCTGCCTGCAAATCGTACTCGATTGGTGTTCCGTCTATCTCGATAAACAGCAAGCCTTGACCTGTAAACCTCTGCATAATAAAGCCTTCACCGCCGAAAAAGCCTGTTGAAAGCTTTTTTCTGAAGAATACGGACATATCCACTCCGGGAGTAGATGCAAGAAATGAGCTTTTTGCACAAATGTATTCTTCGCCGGGATTGATTTCAACTGCTTTGATTTCACCGGGAAAACATGACGCAAATGAAATCATACCGTTTGAACCCTCACAAGTGTAACGGTTTTGAAACATCTTGTCATTTGAAAACATTCTGCCGATTGCCTTTCCAAGGCCGCCGTTTGTGGTGGTTTCCATTTTCATATTAGGGCTCATCCACGACATTCCGCCGCCTTCCGTTATCATCTGCTCGCCGTTTTCAAGATAGCAGATTACAACAGGAAAAGGACTTCCTTTGATTTCGTAACGCATAAGTTTACCTCACTTTCGTTATTGTTTTATTGTGGCTTATCATTAAGCTTTATTCTAAAAGAATATAAATCTCCCATTGTGCCGTCTTCGTAATGGAACTTTGGGTTTGTTTCAGGACTGCCGAAACTTTCCATTCCTGCCTTTTCCATCACTCTTTTTGAGCCGATGTTTTTCACATCGCAGTAACCTATAAGATAATATGCTCCCTGAGTTTTAAGATATTCTATCACAGCAGTTAAAGCCTCAGTAGTTATACCTTGATTATTCAGCGATATATCAAGCTTATAATGAACAAGAAAATAGTTTTCTCTTTTCTTAGATTCTGTTATTTCAACAAAACCTCTCATTTTCCCTTTGTAGACAACAGCCCAATAGTAGTAGCTTTTGTTTCCGTATTTTCTTAATCTGCCTACCGTGAAACGCAGAGTCTGCATTACCGACGGCGGATTATGACTTCTCGAAAAGCGATAAAGTTCAGGGTCCCTGTACCATTTAACTGCCGAAAAGAAATCAGTCGGCAAAATTTTTCTCAACACAAGACGAGGAGTCTTTATAGTTTTTGTGCCGGTTCTTTTGCTCAAATAGTCTTTACTGCCATCCATATTATCATCTCGATTAACAATATTTGGGATATCTATACAATTAACGATTTTGTACAATTTCATTTTATAATATTTTAATAATTATTGCAATATTTAATATTGAAATATAATTTGTTTCGTTATATAATTTCCTTGAATAAAAAAACAGGAGAATTTGTATGAAGAATTTTTTGGATAAAGATTTTCTTCTTGAGAGCGAAACGGCGAAAAAGCTGTTTCACGAGTACGCAGAGGATATGCCTATTTGCGACTATCACTGCCACCTCAGCCCAAAAGAAATATATGAAAATAAGCCTTTTGAAAATATAACCGACCTGTGGCTTTCCGGCGACCATTATAAATGGCGTGCTATGAGAAGCTGCGGCGTAAACGAAAAATACTGCACAGGCGACGCTTCACCTAAAGAGAAGTTTGAAAAGTTTGCCTACACTCTCCAGTATTGTATCGGCAACCCTCTCTATCATTGGGCACATATTGAGCTTCAGCGTTACTTCGGTATTGATACTCCTCTTAACGCTAAAACTGCCGACGATATTTACGAAAGAGCGAACACGGCAATTGCTAATGGCGACTTCAGACCTCAAAGCCTTATCACTAACAGTAACGTTAAGGTTGTCTGCACTACCGACGACCCTATTGACGATTTAAAATATCATAAGCTTTTGAAAGACGCTGATGACTTTGATTGCAAGGTACTTCCGTCATTCAGACCTGACAAGGCTCTTAACGCTCACCTTGACGGCTTTGCAGATTATATCAAGGCTCTCGGAGAGGCTTCAGGCGTTGAGATAAAAAGCTACAAGGATGTAATCACTGCTCTTTTAAACAGAGCTGATTATTTCGATTCAGTGGGCTGTAAGGTTTCCGACCAGGCATTTGACTATCCGCCATATGCTGTTGCCGACGATGACGAAATCGAAGAGATTTTTGCAAGGGCTATGAAAGGCGAAAAGATTACTCTTGCAGAATGTGACAAGTACAGAACGCCTGTTCTCCTTGCCCTCGGTGAAAAGTATCACGATTTAGGTTGGGCAATGGAAATTCATATCGGTGCTATGAGAAATAACAACACTAAAATGTTTAATTCAATCGGTGCTGATACAGGCTTTGATTCCGTAGGCGACGCAGAAGTTGCACAGCCTCTGTCACGCTTTCTTGATGCACTTAATGTTAAGGATAAGCTTCCTAAAACTATACTCTTTAACCTTAACGATAAGGATAATGTTGTTCTTGCCACGATGCTCGGTAACTTCCAGTCCGATGAGGCTGAATCAAAAATTCAGTTCGGTCCTGCTTGGTGGTTCCTTGATACAATGGACGGTATGACAAATCAAATGAAGTATCTCGGTAATCTTGGTGTTCTTGGTAAGTTTGTAGGTATGGAAACTGATTCCCGTTCCTTTACCTCATACGGCAGGCACGAATACTTCAGGCGTATTATGTGCAACCTTATCGGTGATTGGGTTGAAAAGGGAATGTACGCCTATGACGAGGATATCCTTAAAGAGATTGTTCAGGGTATCAGCTTCAACAATGCAATGAAATATTTTAACTTTTAAAGGAGAATAAAAATGAACTTGAATCTCAGACCTAAAGAGGAATGTATGTTTGACGAAATCTCTCTCGGAGAGATTATGCTCAGGCTTGACCCTGGCGAGGGCAGAATTAAAACTGCTCGTTCATTCAGAGCTTGGGAAGGCGGCGGCGAATATAACGTTGCAAGAGGTCTTCGCAGATGCTTCGGACTTAAGACAAGCGTTGTTACCGCTTTTGCAGAAAACGAAATCGGCTACCTTATGGAAGATTTAATTCTTCAGGGCGGTGTTGATACTTCTCTCATCAAATGGATGCCATATGACGGTATTGGCAGAACTGTCAGAAACGGTATCAACTTCACCGAAAGAGGCTTTGGTATCCGTGGTGCAGTAGGTACTTCCGACAGAGGAAATACTGCTGCGTCAAAGCTTAAGCCTGGCGATATTGATTGGGACTACATTTTCGGTACTCTCGGTGTTCGTTGGCTTCATACAGGCGGTATCTATGCTGCTCTTTCCGAAACTGCCGCAGAGGTTGTTGTCGAGGCTGTTAAGAAAGCTAAGGAGTACGGCACTATCGTTTCCTATGACCTTAACTACCGTCCGTCACTTTGGAAGGATATCGGCGGCCAGGCTAAAGCACAGCAGGTAAATAAGGAAATTGCAAAGTACGTTGACGTTATGATTGGTAACGAAGAGGACTTTACTGCTTCTCTCGGCTTTGAGGTTGAGGGCAACGACGCTGACCTTAAAGAGCTTAATATGGACGGCTACTACAAGATGATTGAAACTGTTACCAAGGCTTATCCAAACTTCAAGGTTATCGCAACTACCCTCAGAACTGTTAAAACTGCCACAGTAAACGATTGGAAAGCTATCTGCTGGGCAGACGGCAAAATTTATAATTCGCTTGAGTATCCCGGTCTTGAAATTCTTGACCGTGTAGGCGGCGGCGACTCTTTCGCATCAGGTCTTATCTATGGCCTTATGACTTATCAGGACCCACAGAAAGCAGTTAATTACGGTGTTGTTCACGGTGCTCTCGCAATGACTACTCCAGGTGATACTTCAATGGCTTCTCTCAAGGAAGTTGAGGCAAAGGTTAATGGTGCCGGAGCCCGAGTACAGCGATAACAACGCATCTTTTTCCGTTATACTGCGTTATTTGTCACTCGCAGTATCTGTATTTATTGTCTGTAAACCGATTATGCCTCCACTGTGTAAGGGGAGGTGGCAACCGTTAGGTTGACGGAGGGGTTGATAGCCGTTGGTTTCAGCGTTCTTATTGTAATAACCATCAATCCCTCAGTTTCGCTACGCTCAACAGCTCCCTTTACACAAGGGAGCCTAGATTATAAAACAAAACACTTATCCACAGGAGAAAAATTATGGCTAATAAAATTGAAACACTTGCAAAAATTCAGGAAGTAGGTATTGTTGCCGTTGTCCGTGCAACATCTATCGAGCAGGCAGAGAAAATCACCGACGCTTGTATCGCAGGCGGCGTTGCTGCTATTGAGCTTACCTTTACAGTTCCTCACGCTGATAAGCTTATCGAGGCTATGAAGGCTAAATACAACAGCGGTGAAATCATTATCGGTGCAGGTACTGTTATGGATGCCGCTACCGCAAGAATTGCTATCCTTGCAGGTGCCGAGTATATCGTTTCACCTTACTTTGACCCTGAAACTGTTAAGACTTGCAACCGCTACGGCGTTCCGTCAATGCCCGGTATCTATACTCCTACTGAGGCTGTTCATGCTATGGAATGCGGTGCTGATGTTCTTAAGGTATTCCCTGGTGATATCGCAGGTCCTGCATTCATCAAGGATATTCACGGCCCTATTCCTAACGCTGTTATGATGCCGTCAGGCGGCGTTGATGTAAACAACGTTAAAGATTGGATTAAAGCAGGTGCCGTTGCAGTCGGTGCAGGCTCATCACTTATCGCAGGTGCTAAAACAGGCGACTATGATAAGATTACCGAAACAGGTAAGCTCTTCGTTCAGCGTATCAAAGAAGCAAGAGAAGAAATGAAGAAATAAAAAAGTTTGAATAAACTGCTTGATAAAATTCGGCTCCTTTACATAAAGGAGCC
>JAQXUH010000043.1 GCA_029219885.1 Eubacteriales bacterium
GGGGTTCGATGCCCCCGCTGTAATTCAAGTCTGCGGTCGCTGTAACATTTTTATTTTTTATGTTTTGTTATTACGAGAAAGTTAGCCACCGATTTTTTATCGGTGCGGTTTTGTCAATTTAGACCGACAAACAATAATTTATAATCAAAAAAAGTGGCTTGAGTTTCAAGCCACTTTTAAACATCTATTAATAAACCTTAATAATCTTTCTTGGGCATTTTTCAGCACAAAGACCGCATTTTGTACACTTTGAATAATCAATAACGGCAATATTATTTTCAAAAACAATTGCATCGTTAGGACAATTCTTTGCACAAAGACCACAGCCGATACAACCGGCGGTACAAGCCTCTCTTACCTCTTTGCCTTTAGAAAGTGATGAGCACTGAACTCTGTATTTTGAATCAGCAGGAATAAGCTCAATTAAGCCGTGAGGACAAACCTTAAGACATTTTCCGCAGGCGATACAAAGCTCCTCATCAACTACTGCTTTCCTGTCAATAATTCTGATAGCCCTCTGGTCGCAGACCTTAGCACAGGAGCCGAAACCAAGACAGCCGAACTTACAGGAATACTGGCTTGAGCCAGGCATTTTAGCGGCATAAACACAACTGTCAACGCCGAAGTAGTTATAATCGGTTTCTCTCTTTTCGCAGTTTCCGTCGCATTTTACATACGCAACCTTCTTCTGCATATCTCCTGCTTCCTGTCCCATAATCTCGGCAATTTTCTTTGCAACAGGTGCACCGCCTACAGGACAAGATGTAACAGGTGCCTCGTCTTTGGCAATAGCCTTTGCAAGACTGTCACAGCCGGCATAACCGCAGCCGCCGCAGTTACTTCCGGGAAGATTTTCTCTGACCTTAACTTCACGCTCGTCAACCTCAACGTGAAACACCTTTTCAGCGATACTGAGAACTATTCCGACAATCAATGCGATAAGGCACATAACGCCTACTGCAATAAGAATTTCATTGATATTCATAACAGTACCTCCTTATGCGAAAACGGTGAAGCCGTAGAAAGCGATTGACATCAGGCAAGCTGTAAGGAGAACGGCAGGAGTACCCTTGAAAGCCTCAGGGAACTCGTTATTTTCTGTCTTTTCACGGACACCTGCCATAATAACAATGGCGATTGTGAAACCGACAGCAGTGCCGAAGCCTGTAACAACGCTTGTTACGAAATCGTTTGAGCTTTGAACGTTTGTAAGTGCTGCACCTAAAACGGCACAGTTTGTTGTGATAAGCGGAAGATATACACCGAGTGCCTTGTAAAGTGACGGTGAAGTCTTTTTAAGGAAAAGCTCCACAAGCTGAACAAGAAAGGCAATAACCATAATAAAGGCAATTGTGTTGAGATATGTTAAGCCTAACTTTTCAAGAACATAGGTGTAAAGCAGATTTGTTACGGCACAGGAAATTGTCATAACGAATATAACCGCACCGCCCATACCTGCTGCTGTTTTAACATTCTTGGATACGCCGATGAAAGGACAAATACCAAGGAACTGACTAAGCACTACGTTGTTGATAAGTGCTGTTGTGATTAAAACGAGAAATAATGTTTTAGCCATTTATTTGCCCTCCTTTTCTGCATTTGCCGAAGGACATTCAGCACAGTTTCCGTTGCAGCCGCCGTCGCCCTTAACGTGACGGTTTGCACCCTTAAGCTTAAGCTTATTCTGAAGAGCACAAAGCATAGCAAGAACGAAGAATGCACCGGGAGCCATTACGAAAATTGAAACAGGCTCGTAGCTTTCAGGCATAACCTGAACGCCGAATATTGTACCTGCACCGATAAGCTCTCTTACAAGACCGATAACTGTCAAACCGAGAGTGAAGCCGAGACCGATTCCCAAGCCGTCAAATACGGAAAGGAGTGGGCCGTGCTTTGATGCGTAGGTTTCTGCTCTGCCTAAGATAATGCAGTTTACAACGATAAGTGGAATATAAATTCCGAGACTTTCGTAAAGAGAGGTAACATAAGCGTGCATAAGCATTTCAACTACTGTTACGAATGACGCTATGATAATAATGTAAACAGGCACTCTTACGCCGTTTGGAATAACCTTTCTCAGAAGAGAGATAAGGAGATTTGACATAACAAGAACTGCCATTGTGGCAAGTCCCATACCGAGACCGTTCTTTGCACTTGTAGTTACAGCCAGAGTGGGGCACATACCAAGCATAAGAACGAATGTAGGATTTTCTTTGATGATACCGTTATAAAGTCTTTCTAAAATCGCTTTCATATGTCTCACTCTCCTTTCAGCTGTGTATTGTAATATTCAACAGCACCGTTTACAGCAGTTAAAACTGCCTTTGTTGTAATAGTAGCACCGCTGATTGCGTCGATTTCATTATTGTTCTTATCAGCACCTGATGCAACGTATGAAACCTCGCCTAAAGGCATATCGGTAAACTGTGCGGCAAACTCGTCACTTGCACATTGACCGCCGAGAGGTGGTGTTTCGTTGCATACAATAGCAGAGTAGCCCTTGATGATACCGTCATTTCCGATACCGAGAGCAAGCTGTAAATCGCCGTCATAGCCGTTATGAGCAGTAACTGTGATGATATATCCGTCGCTGCCAACCTGACTAACGCTGTCAACTGTGTAATTTTCTCCCTCGCCGTCAGTAACAGGAACTTCTGCAAGACTGCTTAAATCAGCACCCGGGAAAGCCTTTTCCATTGGGTCTGCCTCTTCTACCTCTTCAACTCCGCCGCCGAAGCTGTCCTGATAGAAAACGATTGCGGCATTGACTGCCTCTGTTACTGCGTTAGTGGTGATAGTAGCACCACTGATTGCGTCGATTTCGTTATCTGCCGACGCACCTGATTTTGTATACTCAAGCTTTGTGGCAGGCTTTCCTGCGAACTGGTCTTTAAATTCAGGCTCTGTACACTTTGAGCCGAGACCTGCTGTTTCGCTGTTTGAAACAACATCAAAGCCTGTAATTGTGCCATCTGTCTTAATGCCTAATGCAATTTGAATATCGCCGCCGTAACCGCTCGGTGATGTGGCTGCGATAACGTAACCCTGTACTTCACCTGACGCACTTTCAACAGCGAGAACATCGTTTATACTGCATCCGCCGAAGCCTGCACCCTCAAGAACTTCTCCTGATTTTTCAAGGAGGGAGTCGGTATTTTCAACCTCTGCAAAATTCTCTGCGTCAACATAAACGACCTTGTAAATCTCTGCTCTGGCATTGATTTCTGCCTGCTCGATAGGTCCTCTTGTAATCTGATTAACTACTGCAAGGGCAAGAACAGCCACAAGAGTTACAACGAAAAGGACAAGTGTATTAACTAAAACCGATGATTTCTTTTTCTTTTCAGCCATTATGCCTTGCCTCCTTTCGTTTTTTCACAGCCGAAAGGCTTAGGAACTGTAATCTTTTCAATAAGCGGAACAAGAAGGTTGCCGATGATTATTGCATAGGATACGCCCTCTGCTGATGCTCCGAGAGTTCTGAAAAGAGCTGTAAGAAGTCCTAAAACCACGCCGTAAAGAATTTGTCCCTTTGGAGTGATAGGACTTGTTACATAATCTGTCGCCATAAAGAATGCACCGACGAGAAGTCCACCTGAAAGCACCTGGCAAAGCAAATATGTAACTGATGTGTCACCGCCTGAAATTGCGTTGATAATAAGGATAAATACTGCTGTTGAGCCGATATAAGTAAGCGGAATTCTTACAGAAATAACTCTCTTAATAATAAGATAAAGACCGCCAACTAAAACTGCAAAAGCAGAAACCTCGCCGATACATCCGCCGTGATATCCTAAGAACAATGTAAGCAAATCAGATGTTTCGCCGCCTTTGAGAAGTGTCAAAGGAGTTGCTGATGATACGCCGTCAATATCGGAGAAATCGTTCATTCTTGATGTGAACGAGATAAGCAGGAAGCATCTTGCGGCAAGAGCAGGGTTCATAAAGTTCTGTCCCAAACCGCCGAAAAGCATTTTTACAACTACAATTGCAAATACGCCGCCTAAAACAACCATCCACCAAGGAGCAGACGCCGGAAGATTGACTGCAAGAATCATACCCGTAACTACTGCACTGTAATCAAAAACAGTAACAGGCTTTTTTGAAATAAGCTCAAAAAGGAGCTCACTTGCCACGCAGGTTACAATGCTTACTGCAATAACAATAAGTGCTCTGTAACCGAAATGGTAAACGCCGAATGCGAGAGTAGGAATAAGTGCAATGGCTACATCACGCATAATAGATTTTGTTGTGCTTTGCTCCCTTACGTGAGGAGAAACAGATACATTATACAAAGCCATTCACCTCCTATGCTTTCTTCGCATTACTGCGAACTGTTGCTTTTGCGTGCTTGAAAAGCTGGGTAAGCGGAACCTTTGCAGGGCACTTGTAGGTACAGCAGCCGCACTCCATACATTCCATACCGCCGAGTTTTTCAAACTGTTCAAAATTATTAGACTTTACAGCCTTTGCCATCATTTGAGGGATAAGCTTTTCGGGACAAGCCGATACACACTTTCCGCAATGGATACAAGCTGAAGTTTTAAGAGCCGAAACGTCATCGTTAAGGAAACCTACGATTGATGCTGAAGTCTTAACAACAGGAACATCAAGAGTGCTCATAGCAATACCCATCATAGGACCGCCTGAAAGGAACTTGACAGTATCCTCTGACGCACCGCCTGCTGCCTCAAGAACCTCGCTGTGGCTCATACCGATTGGCACATCAAGGTTACAAGGAGAATTTACAGACTCGCCTGTAATAGTCATAACCTTGTGGATAAGAGGCATATTTTTATAAACCGCCTCGTAAATTGCACGGCAGGTAGCAATATTGATTACTACACAGCCCATATCAGCAGGGAGCATTTTTGAATTAATCTTCCTGCCTGTAACAGCGTAAATAAGCTGTCTTTCACCGCCCTGAGGGTACTTTGTTTTAAGCTCGTAAACAGAAATTTTTTCATCTGTTTTGGTAAGCTCGGAAAGGAGCTTGTAGTCGGCCTCTTTGTTATCCTCAATTCCGATAATAGCCTTTGCGTTAGGGAACAGCTTTAAAACAGCCTTGATACCCTTAACGATTTTCTTAGGCATTTCCGACATAATGCGGTGGTCGGAGGTGAGATAAGGCTCACACTCGGAGCCGTTGATAATAACAGTATCAATATCGGCAGGGTTTTTAGGTGAAAGCTTAACGCTTGTGGGGAAGCCTGCACCGCCTAAGCCTACGATACCTGCGGACTTGATTATGCCGATAATATCCTCGGCGGAAAGGCCGTCAAGCTCTCTCCTTTCGCCAAAGCCGTCAACGGTCTCGTCCTGCTTATCGTTTTCGATAACGATACATTCTTCTTTACTGCCGTTTAAAGTAAGCCTTTTTTCAATCGCCTTAACTGTTCCCGAAACTGCCGAATGAATTGGTGCGGAGATAAATCCGCCTGCCTCGGCAATCATCTGTCCCTTGAGAACTCTGTCGCCGACTGACACGATAGGCTTTGCAGGTGCACCTATATGCTGTGACAAGGGATAAACGAGAACGTCTAAAGCTTCAATTTTTCTAATGACACACTCTGATGAAAGCTCTTTGCCCTCAAAAGGATGAACGCCTTTTTTAAAAGTTTTCAGCTTCATTATTTTTACCTCTCTTAATATTTGCATCAAACATTATTATTGTAGCATAAAACTAATAAACAATCAACGAAAATTGCAAGATTGTCAAAATTTTATCAGTCCTTTTGAGCCTTAGGCTTTTTTGGAATAATTGCGTCAATTTTTTCCATATATTTCTGCTTTTTATCAGAGAAATATTCCACAGCAAATTCCTTTGAAACCTTTCTTAAAATCTGCTTGAATTTCTCCCTTTGCTCCTCTTCAACCTTTTCATAGGTGTCGATAAGAGAAAAGGCCTTTTTAAAGTCAATTTCCTTAACATCGTAAAAGTCCTCAATACCCATATTAAGTGCGATATACTCAAGAGTATCGAAGAAAAGCTCCAGCTCCTCGTCGGAAACGTAGTCAAGAAGATTGTCGAGATAATCGTTTATGAAATTTGAAAAGCCGTCATATTTTTCTTCCAAAGCAAAGGTGTTGCCCTGAACCTCCCAAGTAGATACCTTATGCTGTTTAAGTCCTGCTGCCGAGCTGTGAACAATCTGCGGTTTTGCGTCGTGATAAAGCATTCTGCCGATTATGGAGCATTGAGGCGTCAAAAGGTGAATTTTATCTTTAATCTGCTGATAATCGTAACGCTCAAAAAAGTGTTTCGGAAAGCCGGGAGCGTCATTTTCGTAAACGGCAACTATTCTTTTTTTCAGCGAATTTGAACAGCTTACCGCCGCAAAAATCGCAAGGTTTCCCCCTTTTGAATGACCGCAGAGAATTATATCCTCCTTGTGTTTCATACAGGTTTCCTGAAAATAGTAGAGAGCCTCAATCTGTGCAGGCACAGGAAACATATATGACAGCATTGCCGACTCCTTTACACCTGTTACAGTTACGTCAGTACCTCTGTATGCCACCACATCAATGCCGTTATCAAGGAAGAAATGAACTGCCGAAAACTGCTTGTCGATTTCGTCATTTACGTTGTTGATATAATGGCTGACCACAACATTTTTGTACCGCTTTTTTCCCGCACATTTTTTGAGAAGATTAGCCGATTTCTGACTTATTTCGATAAGAGAATTTATATCGTCGTCATTGTAAACAGCAAAAAATCTTTTTGACACTTCCCAAAGCTTTAAGCCGTCATCATAGCCTACAATACCTTTAAAATCTGTGTATGCAAGCTGTGAAAATATCAGGTTGTCAACATCGCAGAAAGGCTCCTCTGCAAAGGCCTTTTCGCCGTATTCGTCTATGAAGTCAAGAATATTTTTCATAATCATCACCTGATTTATTATATCAAATACAGCCCCTTTTGTCATCACCGTAAATATATACAGTATTGGAAATTTAAACAAAACCGTAAAAAATAAGGCTCCCTTGTGTAAAGGGAGCTGGATGCGAACCTTGTGAGCAGACTGAGGGATTGATGGTTGTTGCAATAAAATTGCTGAAATGAACAGTTATCAACCCCTCTGTCAATCTTGCGATTGACATCTCCCCTTGCACAGGGGCGACTTATTATTAGTAAATCGAACGCAACTCATTTACACAGGAGAGGCTTGTGTTTGTTTAAACATTATCTCAATACTCCACCTTAAAGCCTTCTTCGGCCTCGGCAACCTTGAGCATAATAGCACACTCAATACGCTTTCTGTGAAGCTCGCAGCCGAAATCGTAAACGCCGTTGACGCTGCCAGTAGTGTGGTAAGCATTGGCGGCACATCCGCCTGAACAGTAAAGCTTTGCAAAGCAGTCCTTGCACTCCTTATGGGAATAAACGTTACAGCTTTCAAACTGAGTCAGAACATCCTTGTTGACTACGCCTTTCCAGATATCGCCCAAAAGGAATTTTTCGTCGCCTACAAACTGGTGACAAGGATAAAGCTCACCGCTTGGCGTAACTGCAAGATACTCTGTACCTACACCGCAGCCTGAAATTCTTTTAACAATACAAGGGCCTGCGTCAAGGTCAATCATATAGTGATAGAAAGTAAAGCCGTTACCGTTTCTGTAACGCTTGAGCATTTCGTCGGCAAGAATCTGATACTGCTCCTTAAGTACAGGCAAATCTTCTTCCCTGAGTGAATAAGGCTCAGACGGGTCACAGACAACAGGCTCAATAGAAAGCTCCTTAAAGCCCAAGTCCGCCATATGAATTATATCGCTTGCAAAGTCGAGATTATTGCGTGTATATGTGCCACGCATATAGTAGTCCTTTTGATTTCTCGAATCGGCAAATTTCTTGAACTTATCCACAATCAAATCGTAAGAGCCTTTGCCGTTTGGTGAAACTCTCATTTTGTCATTTGTGGCTTTCCTGCCGTCAAGGGAAAGGACAACGTTGCCCATTTCTTTATTGCAGAAATCTATAACATCATCATTGATAAGCACGCCGTTGGTGGTGAGAGTAAAGCGGAAATTCTTGTCAAACTTCTTCTCCTGCTCTCTGCCGTATTCCACAAGCTTTTTGCAGACGTCCCAATTAAGAAGAGGCTCGCCGCCGAAAAAGTCCACCTCAAGATTTTTCCTTGTACCGCTGTTTTCGATAAGGAAATCAAGAGCACGCTTGCCTGTTTCAAGGCTCATAAGTCCCTTTGGTCCGTCATACTCACCTTTACCTGCAAAGCAGTATTTGCAGGCCAAATTGCAATCGTGAGCCACGTGAAGACAGATAGCCTTAACAACACCCTGACGGCGTTTGAACTGACCTGCCTGCTGCTCAAAGGTATCCTCGGCAAAGAGCCTGCCCTCTTTCTTAAGAGCCTCGATATCCTCAAAGCAAAGGTCGATATCTTCCGCAGTAACTTCGCTGTCATCCTTATATTTATCAAGGATAAAACCCTTAATTTCGTCCTTAGAATTTTTCTCATACATAGTTATAATATCAAAGGTTGCCTCGTCAACGGAATGTACGCAGCCGCTGTTTTGGTCGATTATGATATTATAGCCGTTCATTTTATATCCGTGTACCATATTTCTCCAAGCATAGAAAAAGGCGGGAAGCCCCACCTAAATCTGTTTAATAATTATTCTCGATTACTTCTTGAGCTGCTCGCACTTCTGATTTGCTACTGAGCAAGAAGTCTTGCTTGCTGACTGGCAAGATGTCTGACATTCACCGCAGCCGCCTTTTTTAGCAGATTCACAAAGATTGCGTGAGCTTAAAGTGTTAATTTTTTTCACAAAGAACACCTCTTTCCAAAATTATTACAAGTACATTTTACATTAATATTACTGCTTTGTCAATATTTTTGATGGTAATAAACCGCTGTCGGACAAAACATTTACTCCGCTTTCCAAAAGTGAGGTAATATATTCGGTATTATTCCGGCTTATTTCCTGCCCGGGAGCGAGTATGGGACTTCCCGGCGGATAAGCAAAAACATACTCGGCACAGACCTTGCCTGCACAGTTTGAAAAGCTTGTGGGCTCTGTATTTTCCGCAGAAAAACTGCCTTGAGCCTTAACAGGTACTTCAGGCTTTGGGAGAGAAAACTCCTTTTTTTTCCTCTTTTCAAGAGAACTTAAAGCATCAAGGAGCATATCAAAACCCCTTTCGCTGTCGCAGACGGTGGAAATGAGAATTACATATTTAACTGCCGTGCCCTCAGGCTCAATGCCTCTGCCACGTAAAAACGCACCAAGTTCAGTTCCTGTATAGCCATCGGCTGAAATGACAATTCGTGTTCTGTCGTCATTGTGGAGGAGAGTAATATTTTCAAGTCTTTCAGCCTTTTTGTAAAAATCGTCAAGGAGAATTTTATAATTCTCAAAGGCGGATGAGCAATTGGCAAGGAAGTCGGTGCATTTTGCCACAGAATCTAAAAGCACATAACTCGGCGAGCTCGTTTCAAAAACATCCATATAGCCTTTAACGGCGTCAGCATATTTCTCGTTATACACATTGACAACAGCCGTTTGAGTTAAAGACGGCAGAGTTTTGTGAAGTGATGAAATAACAATATCCCCCTCTGCTCTTTCAGGCAGCCAATGGGCAAAGCCGAAATGAGCTCCGTGAGCAGAATCTACTATCAGCGGAATACTGCATTTTATACTGCTGACATATCCCTCGTAAGTAGGCGAAGTTATAACAACGGCACAGGCGTTTGGGTGTGCTTTTACAGCGTCGTCAACTGCCTTTTGGGTAACTCTTCCCCAGCAGGAAAGCTCTTCATTATACTCAGGCTCTATGAAATAAACGTCAAGCTTATTCAGCTTGCAGGCGTTATACACCGAGCGGTGACAGTTTACGGCAATAATAATTTCGCCGCCTTTATCCCCTACTGCACTTATGGCAGAAAGGACACCGCAGGTTGAGCCGTTGACGGAAACGAAGCTCCTTTTTGAGCCGTAAAGACAGGACAGTCTATCCTCAATTTCCTTGATATCGCCTGTGGGAGAATGGAGATTGTCAAAGCCGTCAATTTCCGTAATATCAATTTCCTCGCCGTAAAGGGACAGACCGCTTTGTCTTTTGTGGCCAGGCATATGAAAAGGATATGAGGACAGCTTTTTTAAATTATCGGACAGCTTCAATTTTCACATTCTCCTTTCTCAAATTATTTATTAAAAGAAGTACATAGCCCACAAAAACAGGCACAACCTCTATCAACGCAGTTTCTTTATATATCAGCAAAAGCACCAAATCAGCAAGCAAAACAACACCGCTGATTACAGCGGACACATACCTTTTTGTCAGCAGAAACAGCAAAAACACACTCACTCCCATAACTGCCGAAAAGGTCAGCGAGCCTACACAATGAGCCATATAAACAGGAAAATTACTGTACTCAAAACGGCAGGTCAAGGTCAGCACCATACCCACAAGAGATACTGCAAGAAGCGGAATGTAAAACTTATATTTCGTTTTGCCGTAGGCGGTATGAAGATTAAATGCAAGAGCAAAATATGTACTCACTCCCCAAAGGCAGAAAAACACAGGATGAGAAAGTCCCACCTTGGAAAGAGCACTTGCGTTGCCCTCAATTCCGCCTATTCTCATATAACATATGGTGATAACAACCGCTGTAATTACGCTAAAAAAACAAACTGTCTTTTTCATATTTCACTCTCTGATAAATTCTATACTATATATAATGTATATTTTCTGCCATTATTTGTCAAGAGAGAAAAATTCGCAAATAAAAGCCATTAAAACAATGATAATTATTGAATAAAATATCATTTTGTGTTATTATATAAAGAAATTGTAAGGAGGAACTGTAATGAACGAAATTAAAATTTCCGACAGTATTAAATATATAGGCGTCAGCACATATGACATTGACCTTTTTGAGGGACAGTATGACGTACCAAACGGAATGGCGTATAACTCTTATGTTATTCTTGATGACAAAATCGCAGTAATGGATACGGCTGACAGTATCGTAAGCGACGAGTGGATGAGTAATCTTAAAAACGCTCTTGAGGGCAGAACACCTGACTATCTTGTTGTTCACCACCTTGAGCCTGACCACTCGGCAAATATATCAAATCTTATTAAAATGTATCCTGATATTAAGATTGTCTGCACTGCAAAGGCAAAGCAGATGATGCCGCAGTTTGCAGATATTGACAGCGACAGCATTATTACAAAAGGCGAGGGCGACACATTAGAGCTTGGAAGTCACACACTTCACTTTATGCTTGCACCAATGATTCATTGGCCTGAGGTTATGGTTTCCTACGAAAGCGAAGAAAAGGTGCTTTTCTCTGCTGACGCATTCGGCAAATTCGGTGCTCTTGATGCTGATGAGGGCTGGTCCTGCGAGGCAAGAAGATACTATTTCAATATCGTTGGCAAGTACGGAAAGCAGGTACAGGTACTTCTTAAAAAGGCGTCGGCTCTTGAGATTAACACAATCTGCCCACTTCACGGTCCTGTTCTCACCGACACTATTCCTGAGGTTATTGACCTTTACTCAAAGTGGTCAGCATACGAGCCGGAAAACGAAGGCGTGTTTATCGCCTATGCGTCAATCTACGGCAATACTGCAAAGGCTGCCGAGAAGATGAAAGAAATGCTTGAGGAAAAGGGCTGTCCGAGAGTTGCAATAGCAGATTTAGCTCGCGACGATATGGCAGAATGTGTTGAGGACGCATTCAGGCATAGCACACTTCTCTGTATGGCGTCAAGCTATGACGGCGGAGTTTTCACTCCTATGAGCGACTTTATTCATCATCTTAAGGCTAAGGCTTTCCAGAACAGACGTGTTGCTTTTGTTGAAAACGGCTCTTGGGCTCCCTCTGCCGCAAGAACTATGAAAGCGGAATTTGAGCAGATGAGCAATATCACAATCGTTGACGACGTTGTTACAATCAAAACTACTGTTAAAGACGCCGACATTCAGGCACTTGACAGCTTGGCTGAAATACTTAAATAAGCAAAAAAATTTAGTAATTGACAAATTACTTCCTTTGTATTATTATTACCTAAGTATTTTGACATACGGAGTGATAGTATGACTACTGTTTTTACAAATGCAGACTTTATCTCCTTTAACGAGGAGAATATTACATATTCGGTTATGGTAGTAACTGGCAAGGATATTGCATATGTGGGTTACAGCGTACCTGACTGCTATGCTGACGCAAAGGTTGTTGACTTAGGCGGTAAGGCTGTTATCCCTCTTGAAAATGACAAGCTTTGCCTGACCTGCCACCACGCAGAATGTAAGGTTTTGGCAGAGGGTCAAAAGGCTGATTTTGCCGTTATCGACAAGAATATACTTAAAGAGCCCGACGGCGTTCAGGTCCTTGAGGTGTATATCCACGGCAAGAAAAAAGATTAACCTTGTATAGCGAATAACAAAAAGCGACTTGATTACTCAAGTCGCTTTTTTTTTGTTTTAAAAAAATTGTTTATGAAAAAAATTAAAAAAATAAATAATTTTAATTTTTGTGGTTTGGCGTCC
>JAQXUH010000044.1 GCA_029219885.1 Eubacteriales bacterium
AAGTAGAAATCGCCTACATTTTTTGTTTTTCTTGAAAATACAACTCCGACTATCAATACCATAGCAAGATACACAACAATCGAAATCATAATACAGATTTGTGCTTTTGTCATAATCGTTCTCTCTTTCCGAAAAAATAGACACCGCAAATATAAAAGATGCGATGTCTTATTTTAACACACTAACGTGATAATGTAAAGTTAATATTTTCTCATTCTTATAACATTCCAGCTGAAAGGCTTGAGAAGTGCCGTAATATTCTTGCCGTCGGACTGCGGAATTTCGTTTTTGTGAGGCTTAACAAAAGGATTGTCAATGCCGTTTTCGTCCTTTGCACCGTAGCCGTCCATTGAGATAAACTCAAAAGGATTATAGTCCTCAAGGTCAAGAAGGCTGATATCGAGAACAACCTCGTCGTCAAGAGATTTGTTGACGATAAAGAGGGTCATTTCTTCCTTTTCCTCGTCAAGAGTTGCTATTGACTCAAGATAAGGCACATCGGTAAATGCCTTGCAGTCATACTTAGGGCAGGAGATAATCGGATTAAGTGCCACTCCTCTGCCGAAATTGCTGAGATGCTCAAAAGGATAATATGTAGTCTGCTTAAAAATTCCGCCGCCTGTTTGAGTAAAAATAGGAGCAATAACATTTACAAGCTGAGCAAGACAAGCAATTTTTATTCTGTCACAATGACGCAGTAGAGTTATCATCATTGAGCCTACAAGGAGTGCGTCTTCAAAATTATAAATATCCTCAAGTCTCGGCGGTGCAACAGACCATTTTTCGTAAGGAGCATTATTTGAATGATACCACACATTCCACTCGTCAAAGGAAAGGTTAATAGTTTTCTTCGTTCTTTTCTTTGCTTTTATGTAGTCGCAGACGCAGAGAACAGAGTGGATAAACTCGTCAAGCTCCAATGTCAGTGCAAGAAACGATTGTGTATCGTCATCGTGATTTCCGTAATACTGATGAAGTGAAACATAGTCAACGCTGTCATAGGCAATATCAAGAGAGGTTGCCTCCCATTCGCCGAAGGTCGGAGAATTTCTGCTTGATGAACCGCAGAGAACAGTTTCGATAGAATCATCTGTCCACTTCATAAGCTTTGAGGCTTCAAGAGCAGTTCTGCCGTATTCCTCAGCAGTTTTTGCACCCATCTGCCATCTGCCGTCCATTTCGTTGCCAAGGCACCATAGTTTAACATTCCAAGGCTCTTTATAGCCGTGAGCAATTCTCATATCCGACCAGGCAGAACCGCCTTTATGGTTTACATATTCAACAAGATTTCTTGCCTCGTCAGGACCTCTTGTGCCTAAATTTACTGCCATCATACATTCGGTGTCGGCCTTTTTGCACCACTTCATAAACTCGTTTGTGCCGAAAGTATTAGGCTCGGTAGTGCCCCAGGCAAGGTCAAGCCTTTTCGGTCTGCTTTCAACAGGACCCACGCCGTCCTCCCAATTGTAGCCGGAAACAAAATTTCCTCCCGGATAGCGGACGATAGGCACATTAAGCTCTTTAACAAGGTCGATAACGTCACCTCTGAAGCCGTCCTCGTCAGCTGTTGGGTGGTCAGGCTCGTAAATTCCGCCGTAAACCGCCCTGCCTAAATGCTCAACAAATGAGCCGTAAATTCTTTTGTCGATTTCGCCGATTTTAAATTCCTTGGCGAGAGTGATTTTTGCTTTCATATATTTTCCCTTTCGGTATTTATTATTCTATCGGTTCAAAGTCCGCCGCAGTATGCTTGCAGATTGGGCAGATGAAATCATCAGGCAGCTCATCGCCCTCGTAAACATAACCGCATACCTTACAGACAAAGCCCTTTTTCTTCGGCTTTTCAGGCTTTGGTTTGATGTTGTCAAAATAATACTGATATGTTACCGACTTTTTATCGGACAGCACTTTAGACTCGGTTATTTCGGCAATGAACATTGTGTGAGAAACGCAGTCAACCTCTTCAGTTACCTTGCAGGAAATAACTGCGTTTGTGTAATCAGGAAGATACACAATGCCGTTTTCTGTTCTCGGCATACTGTCACCGATAATTTTGTCTGTATCTCTGCCGCTTTTAAAGCCGTAATGCTGAAAGACGAAAAACGGCACGTCCTCTGTCAAAACCGAAAGATTAAACTCGCCTGACTGCTTAATCATATCGTGGGTGAAATTTTTCTTATTTACCGATATTGCAATTTTAACGGGACTGTCAGCCACCTGCATTGCGGTATTGATAATACAGCCGTTGTCCTTTTCGCCGTTTTTGGCGGTCAGGACAAAAAGTCCGTAGCCTAATTTGAATACTGCGGTTTTGTCAATCATTCTGAGCTTTCCTTTCTTTTGCTGTCCTTAGCATTTACTAAATATATTCCGACGCACACAA
Organism: Eubacteriales bacterium; assembly: GCA_029219885.1. Lineage (GTDB taxonomy): Bacteria > Bacillota > Clostridia > Oscillospirales > Acutalibacteraceae > Eubacterium_R. The sequence goes on from JAQXUH010000044.1 coordinate 2,384, forward strand.
GTAACAGAGAAATAATCACCTGTAAAGCCGTCTGTGTCAGCTTTTCTCTCAGGAAAAGAGCGGACAGAACACATCCGAAAATCGGCGTCATAAAGCCAAACACAGCTACCCTTGACACTTCATTATATTTCAAAAGTGCACCCCAAAGGGTATATGCCGCCGCCGAAACAAAGGCAAGATAAATTACCAAAAGCACACCCTTGACGGAAACTGTGCTGATTTCTCCGCCGAGAATTATACCTGCCAAAATCATCACCACTCCGCCTAAAACGAACTGATATCCACTTAAAACAACAGTATTTTCGCTTTTGCTGAATATTTTTAAAAACACCGACGAGAAAGCGTAGGACAAGGCGGAAAGGATAATAAAGCCCTCGCCGATAATACTGAATTCAGCGTCAAAGCCGTTTGAGGCGGTAAGGTTTATTATCACAACTCCCACAAAGCCCACAATACAGCCGACTGTCTTTTTCGCCGTCAGCCTGTCCTTTAAAAGAACGGTAGAAATTATTACTGCAAAGAAAACGCTGATACTGTTGATAACAGAGCTTTTTGTACCTGTGGTATTTGCAAGTCCGATATAGAAAAATATATACTGCAAAACAGTCTGAAACAGGGACAGCACAGGAATTTTTGCAAGAGATGACCTTTTGGGAATCAAGAATCTATTTGAAATAATACTACCGAAAAGGACAGTAAGTATTCCCGCAAGGGTAAATCGTATTCCTGCAAAAAGAATTTGTGATGAATAGTCGCCGCCTTGAATCGAAAAAAGTGAATATCCGATTTTTATAAAGGGAAAGGCACTTCCCCAAAGCAGACAGCAGACACCTGCGGCAAGGCACACACCTAAGGTTGAGGATAAAATTTCCTTTTTGCTTTTCATTATTTTATTTCTTTGTTGTTGAGCCGAAACCGCCGTCTCTTACTCCGTCTGCATCATCGTCAACTGTTATGCCGAACTGAGTGAAAATTCCCTGAGCAAAGCCGTCGCCTGCCTCAACAACTGCTGTGTGTCCCTCATCATGAGCATCACAGCTAATCTTAATCATAATATGTCCCTCGTTTGAGGAATTATAATAATCGGCGTCAATAATGCCCACTGTATTATCAAGCTGACAGCGGTGCTTAAAGCCGAGACCTGAACGAGGATAGATTGAAAGCACCCAGCCGTCATCAATCTTTGCTCTGATTCCTGTAGGTACAAGAGTAGACTTTCCCTTTTCAAATGTAACTGTATCGGGAGCGTAAAAGTCATAACCTGCCGAGCCGGTAGTTGCTCTTTTTGGGAGCTTGATTGAATCGTAGATTTCCTTTACATTTTCAGTTTCAGGAAAATTCTTGAGCCAGTCCTTTTCAAACTGCTCAAAGGATACCTTTTCAAACTTTGCAATTTTAAACATAATTTTTCTCCTGTAAATTTATTTTCGTCACCATTTTATCACAGATAAAAAAATAAAACAATCCTATCACGCCATTAAATAAAAAAATATAACAGCGAAAAAAAGATTGTTTTAAACTGCTTGATATATTAAAGACCGAAGCTGACGCTTAAAGCGTGATTAACCTTTCCCATATCGTCGCTGTCAAGGCTCCCCATTTTTTCACGCAGACGGCGTTTATCTATAGTCCTCACCTGCTCAAGAAGAACTATACTGTCCTTCGACAGACCGCAGTTTACGGCATCCACCTCAATGTGAGTAGGCAGATTGGTTTTATCCTTTTGAGAGGTTATGGCGGCGGCAATAACGGTTGGGGAATATTTATTTCCCACATCATTCTGCACAATAAGTACAGGTCTGACGCCACCTTGTTCCGAGCCCACCACAGGACTTAAATCGGCATAATATATCTCGCCTCGTTTAATCAGCAATTAAATCACCTTCATATGTTGCATCTGACTTTTTCGTCTCACAAATATGATTACCATATCAATACGAATTTAAACATCACATTCCATTATATGTTAAAAATTTTTATTGCCCTTTTGTCAAAAGAAAAAATTTGTCATAGAATGAAGCGTAACGAGATTTTGCAAATACGAAAGGAGCTTTTGTATGGATAATTATAACGAGCTTTTCAAGCCAAGCTTTTTGAAGAAAGAGAACAGACCTGCACTTCCCGAGGACGCCTCGGTTACAATGGCATATGTTCCTCTCCAGCTTGAGCTTGTGACATATGATGAGGAAAAGGCACTGAGAAACGGAACTCTCTTCCCTGTTCTTAACAAGCCGTTTAAAGGAAGGATGGTGGAGGATGCGTGAATAAAGAAAAAATGCTCAGACGTCTTTCGTCATTAGGCTTTGCAATGTATGAATTAAGACTTTACTGCGACACTCACCCAAATGATGCAGAGGCATTGGCAATGCTTAATTCATATAAAAAGAAGTATCAGTCTGTCAAGGCAGAGTACGAAAAGGCTTTCGGACCGCTGACACTTAACGGATATAACAGCGACGAGTGGTTACAGGACCCTTGGCCGTGGGATAACTAATTTGTCGGTCTAAATTATAGTTTAACGTATCAAGTTTTACAGATACTAATTGAATTTTTGTAGGGGATGGCGTCCTCGACATCCCGTAAATAAACAGCATTGTTGGGTAACTCGCGGGTCGTCGAGGACGCCGACCCCTACGAAATGTTAGATACACACTTCCATTA
>JAQXUH010000045.1 GCA_029219885.1 Eubacteriales bacterium
GCACAAGGAATTTCAAGATACAACATTTCAAAGAACAAAATGATGGAGATTGAGATTCCAATACCGTCGATAGCCGAACAAAAGCAGATTGGCGAGTATTTCAAGAGCCTCGACCGCCTCATCACCCTTCATCAGCGTGAGTTGGAAAAACTGCAAAATATCAAGAAATCTATGCTTGAAAAGATGTTTCCAACCTCAAAAAGCAAGGAAATGTGAGGAGGTAGATGAAAATGGACAAAATAATTCTATATCATGGGAGTAATATTGAAGTAAGAGAGCCTAAAATTATTAAATCAAAGCGCTTGTTGGACTTTGGCACAGGGTTTTATCTAACCAGTGACTATGAGCAGGCAAAAAAATGGGCTGTCCGTACAACAAACAGACGAGAGGAAGGAAATCCTACTGTGACAATTTTCACGTTTGACAAAAACGAGCTTGAAAGATTGAATGTATTGTCATTTGAATGTGCTAATAGAGAATGGCTCAGATATATTTCCGCAAATCGCACAGATAAAACGGCAAAAGATTCATATGATGTCGTTATCGGACCGGTAGCTAACGATCAAGCCATAAGGACGGTAAACAACTATCTGAAAGGATATTTTACCGAGGATATTGCCATAGAGCTATTACTGCCTCAGAATTTGAAAGATCAGATTGTTTTCAAAACAGAAAAGGCATTATCGGCACTTGAATACAGTGAGGTGAGATTAGTATGAAACGATTAGAACCTGAAATCATAGATTATTATAACACCGAAGTTGTTTCAATGATAATGGATAAGTACGGCATGAATGAAATGGACGCTTTTAAGGCTTTTGTAGTTTCCAAAACACACAAAATGCTGGAAAATCGTGACTGCGGAATGACCGATTTCGGGGCAGAAGCTGTGTTTGAAATTTGGGAGTGCGAAAAAATAACCGGTGATCCTCGAAATTCGGTTTATATAAGAGGTGAATAACGTGACTGAGGAAATGATGTTTTTTATGTATTTATTGGAATACTATGCTGATTACAAAAATATGAACAGTGGTGATGTTCTGAAAATGTGGGACGAAAAGCACATAACTGATAAGATTTTTGATAATTATTGGACTTATCATACCGAGCGAATTGAGAATGCATATATGGATATTGACAGCTTAATCACAACAGGTCATTCTGCGTGGTAAGTAACAATTCACGACTTGAAAGTCGCCTTGGTTGTTAAAAAACAGGCGCAGAATAGGATAAAATTTGCTCATTCTTGGGAACAGCGTAAGTTAGGAGAAGTAGGCTCGGTTTCAATGTGCCGTCGGATTTTTAAAGAACAAACGACAGAAAAAGGAGATGTTCCATTTTATAAAATTGGTACTTTTGGAGGGCAAGCAGACGCTTATATATCAAAAGAACTGTTTGAAGAATACAAGGATAAATATTCATATCCTCAAAAAGGGGACATATTGATTTCTGCTTCTGGAAGTATTGGTAGAACTGTAGAATTTACGGGTGAAAACGAGTATTTTCAAGACTCGAATATAGTTTGGCTTAATCACGATGAAAGATTAGACAACTCGTTTTTGAAGTGCTTTTATTCTGTTGTAAAATGGGCTGGTATAGAGGGCGGTACTATTAAGCGACTGTATAATGATAACATTTTGAATACGCTTATTTGTATGCCGAAAATTGAGGAGCAACAGAAAATCGGTGCATTTTTCAAACAACTCGACAACCTTATCACCCTTCATCAGCGTGAGTAAATTCGTATAATTTGGAGGTTAAAAATGCTGAATAAAGTAAAAAACACAGACCTGTTTTGTGATTATTACGCGCAATGGATTGCAGTGTACAAGCAGGGTGCAATTAGAAAAGTTACTATGGATAAATATTTAATGACACAACAATGGCTGAAAAAGTTAGCTCCCGATCTCAGACTTTGTGATGTCACCAGAATTACATATCAACAAATCTTAAATGATTATGCTGATTGTCACGAAAGACAAACAACTATGGATTTTCATCACCAATTAAAGGGCGCTATTTTAGATGCTGTTGATGAAGGGCTAATTGATAGAGATCCAACTCGAAAGGCTATTATAAAAGGAAAGCCACCCAAAGAGAAAAAAATCAAGTATTTGAACCAGTTTGAGCTACACAAACTGTTGAGCAATCTGGAGCTTGGTGCTGAAATATCGTGGGATTGGTTCATTTTGCTTGTGGCTAAAACAGGAATACGTTTTTCTGAAGGATTGGCAATAACGCCGAGGGATTTTGACTTCTCTCATCAAATCCTTTCAATCTCAAAAACTTGGGATTATAAGGGTAACGGTGGTTTCTTACCTACCAAAAATCAATCATCAGTGCGTAAAGTGCAGATTGATTGGCAGACGGTAATTCAATTCAGCGAATTGGTAAAAGGCTTACCGGATGATGAGCCTATTTTCGTCAAGAAAACGGTCTACAATTCAACCGTAAACGATATTTTGAGCCGTCATTGTAAAAATGCAAATATTCCGGTCATTTCTATTCACGGACTTCGTCACACACACGCATCTATACTGCTATTCGCAGGAGTATCAATCGCAAGCGTGGCGCGTCGTCTCGGTCATGCGAGTATGACAACAACACAAAAAACATATCTGCACATAATTCAGGAGCTGGAGAGCAAAGATGTGGATTTGGTAATGCGTTCCCTGTCGGGACTTACTTAAAATCTACTCTGCTGATGAAGGGTGAAAAAATTACCCGTCAATTTTTATATTGATACGGGTGATTTTTTGCGTGTTTATTTTCCAAAAACTTCATAGATTGATAGTTCTCGTGCTTTTATGTGCGGTTTTTGGAATTACTAAACATATTTTCGTTCGACAAAGCATCTGCCGATAATATTTCCCATAAGATTTGCGGTTCTTTCAAAGAAAATATAGCTCTGCTGTCTATTTACGAAAATAGTGTATCTATCCCCTTGACCACTTGGTTTCATAGCGGAAGATTGAACAGTATTCGTAACCTTATCAATGTGATATATATGTCCGTTCTCCCATTGTATCGTCTGCGGTATCGTTCTGCCGTTTTCATCAAATGAAGCAGTAACAGGAACATAAACCTTTGCATTACGCATAACAGTCGCCTTTCTAATCTTTTAGAAAATCACCGTGTGGGGCAATGGGCACTCTATAATCTGTGCCTTTCCAATTCATATTGCTTAACTTAATACCGACAAGGTTTATATCGGTATTAAGCTCCATTGCTATTTGTTGCATATCATAACCGTATAAAATGAGTTCTTCAACATCAGCATCATCAAGAAGTATCTCGGCAGCAAACGAATTTGCTTCATATTCCGGACGCGTTCTCATATCGTACAGCATAAACTCCTTTAGCGCACCTTGTTTCGCCCACTCTCTGTGAAGTGCATCGTGTCCCAATTCGTGGGCGCATACTATACGCTGCATATTTTCAGACATATTATTATTTATGACTATAATTCTGTTTCGTTTAATTACGGTGTACATACCTTTCATTTTATCAAGATTAGAGTCAAATAAAAGCATTATACCGTTATCTTCGGCAATAGTGAATGGATCTCGTGTTTGAGATTTCTTTATTAGCCTTTCAGCGTTATCACAGATATAATTCACATACATAATATACACCTCCCTATTTTGAGCATAACGCATTGACTGTACTATTTACAGGACAGTCAAACTTAGTTTCTATACTTTTTAGGGGTGTATTTCTGATTTTCTTTCTTAGCAGCCCAATATGCTCTTTGAATAGCTTCCATAACCTCGTCTTTAGTTTCTTCGGTTACTTCTCCACCGGCAAAAAGACCAGAAACTTGAGAAACAAGTTCTTGGGCATCTTTAGCTCCGCGTCTGCCATATCGCTCTTGAACTTCATAAATAAATTCTTCATCTTCTGTAAGAAGATAGTTGACATTTACATCCAATACTTCTGCTAATTTTTTGTAAACATCTCGTTGCTTAGGATGAGCATCTGTAATTTCGTAGTTTTGTACCGCACGAGCAGATATGCCTATTGCTTTCGCAAGCTCAGCTTGTGTGAGATTTTTTTCTTTTCTTAATGTTTTTACTTTTTCACCAAATTTCATCTTTCATCACTCCCTTATTATAGATATAAATTCGTTTTTTTAAAACACACATAAAAAATTCGTGAAATCTATTGACAAACACACTTAATATGTGTATAATAGTATTAATATACATTTTAACTTCATATATATGATACTACGAACTTCGTGTTTTGTCAAGAGGCAGGTGCAAAAAAGTGAGAAATATTTTACGAATACTTTACATTGTGATATGAACAATTTTTATGCGTCGGTTGAATGTATGTTAGATCCCGAATTGAAAAATTATCCGGTTGCAGTTTGTGGATTTGTTGAAGATCGACACGGAATTGTACTCGCAAAAAATTCTAAGGCAAAGTCCTTTGGAGTACAGACGGGCGATGCTGTCTGGGAAGCAAAGCAAAAATGCGAAAATATTGTTAGTTCTGTGATATTCGCTCAATAACAGTTACAGTATTAAATCTGATACCTGATAATATACCACAGCAACTTAACCTTTTCGGTGATAAGGAGCAAAGAGAAAAAAATGAGAAGATAGAACATGCAATAAGTGATATTCGCAGGCGCTTCGGGCAAGAAAGTATCACCTATGCTTGTTTACTCGGGAACAACAAAATGACAAAGAATAAAAGTGTAGATATTACTATGCCAACAGGTGTTTTTGCCTGACGGTTAAAAATATTTTTTGAGAGCAATTATTGTTGTTAAACGATGAGACTATTTATAAGAGAGGTGCAAATAAATGAAATGGTTATCCAACGCGTCTGTTGATGAGTTAGGCAATAGCCTTATAAAGAGTTATATTGGAGAACAGGCGAACAATAAAAATTTCGTTGATATTGAGGGGTTTGTTACAGATTATTTAAAGTTACCCGTTATATATCGCAGCTTTGCGGAAGAAGATATGTCAAAGCTTGGTTTTATTTCGGACGGTTTAACACCGCTGAGCGTATATACCGATGCAGGGAAACAACAGATAGTATTTCCAAAGGGGACTATAGTAATTGAGGATTATTTGCGTCGAGAACAAGAGCTTGGCAGACGCAGATTTACCATAGCTCATGAGGCGGCACATTACGTTATTGACAAAAGTCTTTCAGCGGCAAGTTTTCGCAGAGAATTTGACTCTGAAAAGACATATTCCGCGACTGACCTCAAGGAGATTTTTAACATCAAAGAAACAAATGTTGACCGACTTGCAGGTGCGTTATTGATGCCGGAGTTTATGGTACGTGATTATTTGAATCGCGGAAAAAGAAGTGACGGTATTGCCATATATGACAACGGGTTTATACGACCGGAGGATCATATGTTTCTTCAGTGGATGGCAGCTAATATGGGAGCATCACTAACGGCACTTCAAATACGGATAAGAGAACTTGGTCTGTATGTGAAGAAATCTATGAATGAATATCTGTCTGAACTCGGACTCGGAAAGGAGATGGTACCGTGAGCAATATTCAAACTTGCAAAGATACCAGAGAATTAAATCCCGTGTTAAATGATAAATTGATAAAGTCGAGAGAAGAAGCCAAAAATTTGACTGTGCGTGATATTCGCTGTCCGTTTTGCGGCTTTCTGATTGATAAAGTTTATTCGGATATATCGGGACATAAAGATATTTTCTGCAGAAAATGCAAAAGAAAATACATAATCAACTTGGGATATTTCCGCAGGCAAAACCAAAAAACATATTTTAGAATATCATTCCCCGATAAAGGTCGGCAAAACAGATAATATTAACAACAACTCAATAATCGCTTTTAATCGAGCAAGCGGAGAGAATTTGAGATTTCTCAAAGGAGACTACCAAGCGCCGTACAAAGTTTGAAGTTATATAGAATTACTCTATATGCTTCTGCTTGTGCGGCACTTTTTTGTTTGCTTGATTAACTTTGTACTGCATTAAAAGGTACTACTCCCTCTACCTCCCTTGCACGGGGAGGTATTTTTTTGGTATTGAAATGGCAATGCTACATAGCTGAATATCCGTAATCCGCAATTTGGAATTTTAAAAATTTTAAATTGAAAGGGTTACGAAAAATGAACGAATACAAAAAATCTAATTATGCGATCAATAAGGTACGCAAAGGAATTGTATATAAAAATGCTGACGGAAGCATTCTTGAGGTTACGTTTGAAAAAATTGCAAAGGACAACCCTC
>JAQXUH010000046.1 GCA_029219885.1 Eubacteriales bacterium
TGACGCAAAATTCACTCCCCGAGGCGAAAAAGTCGAAGCACCAATTACGGCGTGGGGTTCGATGCCCCCGCTGTAATTCAAGTGTGCAGTCGCTGTAATGTTTTTGTTTTTTATATTTTTGTTATTACGAGAAATTTAGCCGCCGATTTTTTATCGGTGCGGTTTTGTCAATTTAGACCGACAAACAATAATTTATTTTTCTATTTATTTCTATAAGTAAATTTTTTGAGGAAAAAGTCGATTTTGTCAATTTAGACCGACAAATAAATAAAAAAAGAAAAGGCACTCCATAAGAGTGTCTCTTCTTTTTAAGGGGTAAAATTTATGTGAAAACGCAAAATTAATTAATGCAGACTATCTTATAGGATTGACAGCGTCAATCATCTTATAGCTTCGTCTGCCTTGTCTTACTGCAACAGGAACGGAATTTTTCAGCAATGCACCTTTAATCATAAAGAATGCCACATCCTTGCTAAGTCTTTCGTAATCGACATTGAAGATTTTTGCTGAAACGTGCTTGTTGAAGAAGTTGATTAGAGGTCCCATACAGAAAGCGGTTATTATTGTGCCGATTCCGATGTTGTGAACGCCTGAAAGGTTTCCGTGGAGAAGTGAGGTAAGACCTCCGCTGACTACAAGTCCGATAAGAACTACCGTAATATCAGTAATAACTCTTGTCCACTTATGTTCAAGCTTAACGCCTCTGCTGAGCATAAAGCCTAACGCGTCATATGGACCAACGCCCACATTTGCAGTAAAGAACAGCGAACAAGCAAAGCACAGAGTAATTATACCGGCTGCGAGAAGGGGTACACGCAACGACATAGTATAATGCTCTTTTACCAAAGGCTCAAAAATGTTCTGGAAAAATTCGCAGGTATAGCCACAGCCTACCATATTGAATACAGTTCCGACACCAACCAGTCCTCTGTGTGCCACTATGATGACATAAAGAAGAATTATAAAATTTACAATAAGCTGATATGTGCCGAAGCCGATGCCTAAGGTGCTTGCTACGTTCATATTCATAGAGGTGAAAGGGTCTACTCCAAAGCCTGACACGGAGAAAAGCGAAATGCCGAAGCCCATAACAACGATACTGATAAGGGAGAGAATAACACGCTTTACCATATGGTGTTGCGCAAACATATCTTTTATGTATCCGTATGCTTCAAATTTAAAACGCTTCATTTACTACCTGCCATTGCCTTTTTGTCTATCATTTCCTCTCTGTGCCTACATTATAGTCCTACTTTTTCAAAAGTCAACAATTTGGGGGCACTTTCTGCCTATGTAACATATTGCACAAATTGAGTTAATATTTTTTGTGCAATTTGCATAATAGATTATTCCATCTGTTTTCCGAGAAAAGCGGCGGCAACCTGAACAAGCTTAATGTCCGTTTCTGTTGGTAATGCGTGGTCCTCGCCCTCGATAAGAGCAACTGCACCACTGACATCGCCGCCATATATAATAGGATAAACAACATTTGCTTTTCGGCCAAAGCCCTCGATAGCATTCATACTCGGAACGGTGTCGGTGGCAATATGAATTGCTCTGTTTTCCATAAGCTCCTCAAGACTTTTTGTAACTCGCCTTTCGAGAATTTCACGCTTGCTGACACCTGCTGCAGCAATTACGTGGTCGTTGTCCATAATGGCAATCGGCAGTCCGCCGTTTTTGTGGAGCACCTCTGCGTACTGATTTGCAAAATTCGACAGCTCGCCGATTGGAGAATATTTTTTAAAAATAACCTCGCCCTCTGCGTCGGTGAATATCTCCAGCGGGTCGCCCTCTTTAATTCTGAATGACCTGCGTATTTCCTTTGGTATAACAATTCTTCCCAAATCATCTATTCTTCTGACTATTCCTGTGGCTTTCATTGCCCTCAGCTCCTCAATTTTGTAAATGTTTCTGTTATATTTTGTTCATTTTACCTTTCTCTATACTCAAATTTTATTAGGATTTTTTGGAAATGAAAGCTTATTTTGTATTGTAATAGCAGTGGTGAATATAGTATAATGTTAAAAAAATATAATTTACGGAGAAAAATTATGCATCTTTTAGAAATTGACAAGGAAAACTATATCGGACAGGCTGACCCGTTTATTTTTGAAACAAAGGGCAGATTTTATATTTACACCACCGGCAGCGACGGAGTTTACGCCTACGAGGCAGATGACCTTTTCGGCAAATGGAATTTTGCCGGCAGAGTTTTCACATATCCTGATGTTGAGGACTTTTGGGCACCGTCTGTAATCGAGGTTGACGGAACATATTATATGTACTGCTCCTTTGAATATTACGAGGACACTCCTGACAAAGGCGGTCACAGGCAGACTATGTTTGTATCAAGCAGTAAAAATCCTCTCGGTCCTTTTGAAAACGCAAAGCAGCTTCTTCATCCTTTTTCTATTGACTCTCACGTTGTGAAGAATGAAAGCGGTATGTTCATTTTCTACTCCACAAATCGTTTTGACGGAGAAAGACCGGGAACATATATTGTTGTTGACAGACTCCTTGACCCTGAAACTGCAGAGGGCAAGCCTGTAACTCTCATTGAGCCTACTCTTGACGAGGATATTTATATGCGTGACCGCTACAAAAAAGGCGTAAATTGGCACACAATCGAGGGTGCGTTTTACTTTAAAGAGGGCGATTGGCAGTACCTTATGTATTCAGGAAACTGCTATCTTCAGCCTACCTATTATATCGGCTACGCAAGAGCAAAGACTGACGAAACAGACTTGACAAAGGTTAAGTTTGAGAAATATCCTGACGAAAACACATATGCTCCCGTTCTCAAGGCTAACGAATTTGAGGAGGGCACAGGTCACCACTCAATAATTAAGTACAAAGACCAGTGGTATGCAGTTTACCACGCAAGGGATATTGAAGACGACGGACTTTCAGGCGACAGAAGAAATGCGAGAATCTGCAAGCTTCACGTAAACGACGGCATCATCACCGCAGAAAGATATAAGGATAGGGTATAAGAAAGCGTGCGAAAATGGGAAAAGCAGGACTTTACATTCACATACCTTTTTGCAAAAACAAATGCCCCTACTGTGATTTTTACAGCGTAAAATACGAAAAGTCACTTGCCGACAAATACATCAATCGGCTGACGGCTGAGATGAAAAAGTACAGCGGCTCTTTTGACACGGTATATTTCGGCGGAGGAACTCCGAGTATTTTAGAGCCTGAGCAGATAGGTGAAATCTTGACTGCTGTCAGAGAGCAGTTTGACATTGATGAAAATGCGGAAATCACTATTGAGTGCAATCCGTCAAAAAATCTACAGCGTGATTTTGAGCTTTATGCGTCATACGGCATCAACAGAGTGAGCATCGGTATGCAAAGTGCAAGAAACGAGGAGCGTTTTGCTCTCGGCAGGTCCGCAGGACAGGCGGAAGTTGCAAAGACTGTAAGTGACGCAAAAAGTGCGGGAATAAGCAACATCAGCCTTGATGTTATGCTGGGAACGCCGAAGCAGACAATCGACACTCTTGACTATACCTTTGATTTTATCGCAAAAATGGACGTTACCCACATCAGTGCGTATATGCTGAAAATTGAAGAGGGCACAAAATTTTTTGAAATGCGTGACAGGCTGAATCTTCCCGACGAGGATGAAGTCAGCGATATGTATTTGAAAACAATATCATCGCTGAAATCATTAGGCTTTTTGCAGTATGAAATCAGCAATTTTTCAAAACCGGGATATGAAAGCAGACACAACACTAAATATTGGACTCTTGATGATTATTTAGGAATAGGAAAATCGGCTCACTCTCTTTGGCACGGCAGACGTTTTTACTATGACAGCAACTTTAACAAAATTGACGACGGCACAGGCGGTACTGAGGAAGAAAAAATAATGCTAGGTCTGCGTCTTTCAAAAGGAATTGACAAGTCGCTTTTAAAAAATGATAATTACAAAAATTTCCTTAAAATGAATTTAATGCAGGAAAAGGGCGAAAAAATTTCTCTCACACCTGAGGGAATGTTAGTTTCAAACATAATAATCGGCGAGCTTTTGTAAATACTATCGGTGTAATACTTTTGAAAGGATGATATTATGCCGGATATGTTCAACCTCACTCAGCAGATGAAAGAATATTTCGACACTCTGCCTGAAAATGTTAAAGAGTCAATCTATCAAAGCGGTGCAAAAATAAATTCTCTTGAAGATTTAAAGACAGTTGCAGAGGGTTTTACAGGCAATGCAAAGGGATAAAGACAAGCAGAATATCAGCAGTTTAAATAACTTTGATATTCCCGCAAAGAAGAAAAAGACGCCCAAAACCTTTGAGGAAAAGTATCAGCTTGAGCCTGAAATCACAAACAAATACTGTGCGTGGGTATCAAATCCTACTGTACAGCCTGACGAAAAAACCGAAATGGGTGTACCGATACCGAGCACTCAAAACACGGAATTTTCAAAGGAATATCAGGAAGAAAATCAGCGTTGACAGCAAATCTGACTGATATTTTGTAGGGGATGGCGTCCTCGACATCCCGTAAGCAATAGTCGGTAAGCCGTTTAAAAATCCATTAAAATAAAGGCTGTTCAAGTCATAAAGATTTGAACAGCCTTTTGCTATTTATACATATTCAATTAGTCATTTTCAAGGAGCTCTTTATAGAACTCGCAGTAGTCAATTCTCTTTTGAGAGGTAAATACCATTGCTGACCTTGGGTGACGGTTAAGCTGACCTGTGAGCATATACTGCACATCATAGCCCCAAACTACACCGCTTTCCTTAAGAGGAATAATATACTGCTCAAGGAAGGTAAGCAGGCTGTAAAGATTGTACTTTGGATTTTTAAGAAAGCCCAAAAGAAGCTCCATAGCACAGTTTCCGGCACCTCTGCCCATACCTGATGCGGTGGCGTCAAGATAAGACACGCCATAGGACATAGTTTCGATAGTATTGGCAAAAGCGAGATTTTGGTTGTTGTGAGCGTGGAAGCCTATAGCCTTGCCGTACTTCTCCCCTACCTCGAGATATTTCTTTGCAAGAGCACCTGCATTTTCAGGATAAAGTGAGCCGTAAGAGTCAACAAGATAAATTACATCAACATTGCTCTGACCTAACATTTCAAGTGCCTCTTCCACCTGCTCGGAATTAGCCTGACTGATAGCCATAATGTTGCAGGTGGTTTCATATCCTAAGCTGTGGAAATGCTCAATCATCTCAACAGCCGCAGGAATCTGGTGAATATAACACGCAACACGAACCATATCAATAACAGACTCTGACTTTGGAATGAAGTCCTCTTTAAAATCGCATCTGCCTACATCTGCCATAACGGCAATTTTCATATCAGACACATTTTCGCCAACGATAGAACGAATATCCTCCTCGTTACAAAACTTCCACTTGCCGAATTCCTTTGGGTCAAAGAGATTTTTAGACGCTCTGTAGCCGAACTCCATATAGTCAACGCCTGATTTGATATTTGTCTTATAAAGCTCTCTCACAAATTCATCTGTAAATTCAAAATTATTGCAAAGTCCGCCGTCACGAATTGTTGCGTCAAGCACCTTGACATCTGTCCTGACGGACATTAAATTACCTTTTCTGTTTCCCATAACTACAAGTCCTCTCTGTTCGCTTTATTACTTTAAAGTCCCACCACTTTAAAGTGAGTATGGATATTATAGCAAACCTTTTTCAATAAATCAAGAGGAAATTTCAAAAAAACGAAACTTTTTATGCGATTATGAAAGCGATAACGAGCATTACGGCGTAAATTGCAGGCTGATGAAGAAGATAAACCCACAGGCTGTTCCTGCCAACAAAGCAAAGAAGCTTACTTCTCTGCTTATACATAAATTTAGGAAGCTTTTCGTCCTTTGCCACCTTGCCTAAAAACGCACCGAACAGGAACATAAAGAACCAAGGGATAAGTGAGAAATAGTCGGCACTTTTAAAACTATCGGAATAAAGTCCGATAGGTGCAAGAAAATCATACTGATACCAGCTTTCAGGCAGGTTGATAAGACCGAAAAGCATAGTGTGATTATTTATTCCGTTAGTGAAGAAAAAGAGAGCAAGAGAAATTACTGCACCAACACGATAATCAATTTTCTCAATCAAAGGCATTAGAAGTCCTGTTATTATCATACAAGAGCCGAGACAATGGAGTATACCAAAATAAATTTCCGCACCATAAAAGCCCATAAGGGGCATAATCACAGCGGTGACAAGAGAAATTATAAGTCCGCCGCACAAAACGATAAAGCCCCTTTTAACCGTATTTCTTGAAAGCCTTGAGCATATTCCCGATATGACAATAAATATTGCCCAGAATACAGGCTGAACAGTACAAAGTGCGTCAAACACCTTGTATCCCCAAGGCAGTCCCAGCACATCACCCACGTCCAAAAACGTGTGATGAACTATCATACATAAAATTGCAAAGCCTCTCAGCTCGTCAAGTAAATATATTCTTTTTCTTTCGCTTTTCATATTTTCACCGCAAATAAATTGTTTTTAATTATTTTAACACAATTCTTTTATATTGTATATAGTAAGTTTTTATGATATAATAGTCTTAATAATGTGTAATAAGAGGTATACATATGAAAGATTTTACGCCAAATATGAAAAGTGAAGCAATAACAGTTGTTAATTCAACAAACACGGCAGTTGCGGCAGGCTCAGGCTCTCTGCCTGTTTTCGGCACGCCTATGATGATTGCACTTATGGAAGAGGCTACCTGCAACGCTGTTGCTCCTCTTCTTGATGAGGGCGAAACAACAGTAGGCACTAAAATTTCCGTTACTCACGACAAGGCAAGCAGTACGGGAACTACAATTACCGCTTTTGCAGAGCTTGTTGAGGTTGACGGCAGAAAGCTTGTTTTCTCTGTATCCGCAAAGGATGACAAGGGAGATATTATCGGAAAAGGAACTATCGAGAGATTTGTAGTTATCTCAGAGAAGTTTATGAAGAGGGTCAACGGATAATGAAATACAGTGCGGTTATTTTTGATTTTGACGGAACTATATGTGACACAGGCGAAGGAATTTTAAAAAGTGCAGCATATGCTCTTGAGTCTTTCGGCTATGAAGTGCCTGACTACAAGGAGCTGACCTTTTTCATCGGTCCTCCTCTGCTTGTTACATTTCAGGAAAAATACGGTGCAGACCCTGCAACAGCCGACGAGCTTGTTAAAAAGTACAGGGAAAGATACACCAACAAGGGGCTTCTTGAAAGCACGCTTTATGACGGCATCAAAGAGCTTTTGGCGTCGCTTAAGAAAGAGAAAATTAAAATAGGTATTGCATCATCAAAGCCACAGGACTATATCGAGGCTCTTCTTGACCATTTTTGTATCAAGTCATATTTTGATGTTATCTGCGGTGTTTCGTTTACTGCTGACTGCGAATCAAAGGCAAATATCATTACCCGCTGTGTTAAAGAGCTTGACATTCCCGGCAACGAAATTCTTATGGTAGGTGACAAGAGCTACGATATCGAGGGTGCCAAGGCGAACTTGATTGACTCGGTGGGCGTACTCTGGGGCTACGGCAACAGAATTGAATTTGCTCAGTCAGGTGCAAAATTTGTGGCTGAAAAGGTAGATGATATATTCTCTATCGCTTTGGGATATTTTGAGCAGACAGAGTCAACAGAGGGAATTTACAGCGGTACAATCATCACAGTTCACAACGACGAGGTTATGCTGGTCGACGGCGACAAGGCATACCGTGAGGTAGTTGACCATCCGGGCGGAGTTGCAATAGTCGGTCTTACAGAGGATAACGAAATTCTCCTTGTAAGGCAGTTCAGATATCCTTATAAAGAAACGATACTTGAGCTTCCTGCCGGCAAGCTTGAAAAAGGTGAGGACCCACGAGAAGCAGGAATAAGAGAGTTTAAAGAGGAGTGCGGTGCAGAGGCTGAAAAGTTTGAATCTCTCGGCGAAATTTACCCTACTCCGGGCTACTGCGGTGAGATAATCCGTCTTTTCTATGCAGAGGGACTTACCTACGGCGAACAGCATCTTGATGTTGACGAATTTCTTGATGTGGTAAAAATGCCTGTTAAAGAGTGCATTTCAAAAATAATGAACGGTGAAATCAAAGACGCAAAAACTATTGCGGGAATTTTCAAATTAAAGGAACTTAAAAATTTATGATGGTATATCTTGACAATTCGGCAACTACAAAGCCTTGTGAGGAATGTGTAAACGCAGTAAATAAAATGATGACTGAATGTTACGGCAATCCGTCAAGTCTTCACGGCTTGGGAATTGAGGCGATGAAAGAGGTTATCCTCTCTCGTCAGGCTGTGGCAGACTCTCTCGGTGTCAGCCGTGAGGAAATCATTTTCACCTCAGGAGGTACAGAAGCCAACAACCTTGCTCTTTTCGGTGCAGTTAAGGCTCGCAGAAGGCTCGGTAAAAGAATTGTCACCACCGCCATTGAACACGAAAGCGTGCTTCAATCGGCACAGGAGCTTGAAAAGCAAGGCTTTGAGGTAGTATATCTTCAGCCTGATAGCAGGGGAAATATCAGCGAAAAGCAGCTTTTTGACGCTGTTAATTCCGACACCATTCTCGTTTCAATGATGTATGTCAATAACGAGGTGGGAACAATTATGCCGGTCAAGGCTCTTTCAAGAGCCGTAAAAAAAGC
Source organism: Eubacteriales bacterium (assembly GCA_029219885.1). Classification (GTDB taxonomy): domain Bacteria; phylum Bacillota; class Clostridia; order Oscillospirales; family Acutalibacteraceae; genus Eubacterium_R. The sequence continues at coordinate 8,654 of JAQXUH010000046.1, forward strand.
GAACGCTCCTGCTTTAATTCACATTGACTGCGTTCAGGCTTACGGAAAAATCAACATCAACGCTAAAAAGTTAGGTGCAGATTTAATTACAGTTACGGCTCATAAAATTCACGGACCAAAGGGTGTGGGTGCTCTTTATGTAAACAAAGACGCTCACCTGACCGACCAGAATTTTGCAAGGACATTCGGCGGCGAGCAGGAGAAAAGACTGCGTCCCGGAACAGAGTGTTCACCTCTTATTGCAGGCTTTGGTGCGGCAGTTAATGCGTTGCCCAACATCAGTGAGCAAAGCAGAAAAATAAAGGAGCTTAACGCCTACACGAGAGAAAAGCTGTCATCAATCGACGGAATTATTTTCAACAACGACGAGAGCTCCTCACCTTATATCATAAACATTTATGTCCCCACATTTATGAGAAGTCAGACTGTTTTGCAGGAGCTTTCCGCCAATTACGGCGTATGCGTCAGCAACGGCTCGGCCTGTGCAAAGGGAAAGAAAAGTCACGTGCTGACGGCTATGGGGCTTAACGATGAAATCATTGACAAAAGCATAAGAATCAGCTTTTCGAGATACAACACTAAAGATGATGCAGACGCTCTGTGCAACGGACTCAAAGAGCTTATTGCAAATCATCCGAAACAATAAAGGAACAGTAATATGAAAGAAATTATACTTATCAAAAACGGCGAGCTTGCTCTCAAAGGACTTAACAGAAGCTCTTTTGAGGATAAGCTGATAAAAAATATAAAGCACAGAATTTCCGATTTGGGAAACTTTGAATTTACTAAAAGTCAGTCCACAATTATGGTTGACCCTCTCGACGAGGATATCGACCTTGAGGAAGCTGTTGACAGAATTTCAAAGGTATTCGGTATTGCAGCACTTTCACGTGCCTGTGTGTGCGAAAAGAATTTTGACGAAATAAAGAAAACTGCCGAGGAATATCTCAGAGAACAGCTTGAGGACGCAAACACCTTTAAGGTTGAGGCTAAAAGAAGTGACAAGAAATTCCCAATGAAATCTCCTGAAATATGCAGAGAAACAGGCGGTTATCTTCTTTCAAAATTCAATCACCTTAAGGTTGATGTCCACAATCCCGATGTAATTGTTACAGTTGAGGTCAGGGACAAGTATGCTTTTGTAAGAGGCAACAATATCAAGGGTGCAGGCGGTATGCCTACAGGAACAAGCGGACGTGCTGCTATTCTTATCAGCGGCGGTATCGACTCTCCTGTTGCGGCATATATGATGGCAAAAAGAGGAATCGAGCTTTGTGCCGTTCATTTTGCGTCGCCGCCGTATACTTCCGAGCTTGCAGAAATGAAGGTTATGGAGCTACTCAAAAGAGTTGCGAAATACTCAGGCGTTATTACAACATTCGTTGTGCCTTTTACAAAAATTCAAGAGGCTATAAGAGACGATTGTCCGGAGGAATTTTTCACCATTATAATGAGAAGAATTATGATGGTTATATCCGAGAAAATTGCTAAGGAGCAAAATTGCAGTGCTCTCATTACAGGTGAAAGCGTTGGTCAGGTTGCAAGCCAGACAATTTACGCTTTAGGCTGTACGGACTGTGCCGTTAATATGCCTGTATTCAGACCTTGTATCGGAATGGATAAGGAGGAAATTATCAAGGTTTCAAGGAAGATTGACACCTTTGAAACCTCCATTCAGCCATATGAGGACTGCTGTACAGTATTCACTCCAAAGCATCCAAAGACAAAGCCTCATATCGAGGACGTTATCAAGGCGGAAAACAGCATTGAAAACCTTGAAGAGCTTATAAGTGACGCGATTAAAAATGTTAAAAAAGTTATAATCAGGTAGTATTTTAAAAGGATTTGAAATAGCTATGGATGAAAAGAATAACGAAAATCAGCAAAGTATTGACGAAATACTGAGAGAATTTCAGGCTCAAAAAGAAATCAAGGACAACGGCGGCGAGCTTGAACCGCCCAAGCACTATGACAGAACTGAAATAGACTTTGCAAAAACTGACGATTTGCCTGCTGCGGTACAGGAAAATATCGTTGACGACATCAAAGATACTGAAGAGGAAAATGCAAAAAGCGAAAGAAAAAAGCCGACAGTCAATAAAAAGCTTTTGAAAATCATCATTTGCATTATATTGGCGGCGGCAGTTGTAGCAGGTGCAGTTTTCGGTATCCGATACGGCATCAACGCGTCAAAAACCGCTTACCTCAAGCCATATGAGGAAAAATATCCGTCAGTAACCTTTCCTGCGGGAATAAGTGAGAGATACTGCGATATTTACGGCGAAAATCCCGACGCGGTGGGATATATTGAAATTTCTGAAACTGAACTTAAATCGCCTGTCCTTTCTGCTGAAAGAGACGGACTTCCCTATGCTGAGGAAAATACAAAAGGCTCAGAGCAGTTTAATTATGTGGTTTATCTCAGCGACAATTCCCTTGAGGAATTTTACTGCAACGCCGACGCTTACAACAATTCTGCGTCAGGCTTTATCACCTATTCCGACCTGACTGATGATTATAATTTTAAGGTTGTAGGTGCGTTTTACACCAACACAAAAGCCAAGGATGACGACGGATATATCTTTCCCTACAATGTTACAGAGGAGCTTACTGCCGACGGATATCCTGATTTTTACGAGAGACTTTCCAGCAGATTTCTCTACAACACAGGTATTACACTTACTCGTCAGGACACTATTCTCACACTCTCCTGCCCTACTGATTACAGAGAGGGTTTCAGGTTTGTTGTGGTGGGTGTTATGAGAGATGAAAAAGGTGAAAAACCACAGGCTCGTGAAAACACCTTAATTCACTATCCCCAGGTTATTTTTGATGAAAAGGGAGAGAAAAATCCATATTCTCTTGCAGAAAAATGGTATCCTGAAATCATCATTACAAACGGTGACGGAACAGAAAAAACGAAACAGCAGTCAATTAAGGACTACGAATAATTATGAAATATAAAAATGTATGCTTTGCCACCTTCATAAGCAGGCCTAACAGATTTATTGCCAAGGTGCTTATTGACGGACAGGAGCAGACAGTTCACGTAAAAAATACAGGAAGATGCCGTGAGCTTCTTATAAAAGGCACAAAGGTTGTACTTGAAAAAAGCGACAATCCTGCAAGGAAAACACAGTACGACCTTATTGCAGTTTATAAAGGCAACAGGCTGATTAATATGGACTCACAGGCACCAAACAAGGCGGTTTTTGAGTGGCTGACATCAGGAGGATATATTGAAAATCCTGCCCTCGTTAAGCCTGAAAGCGTTTTCGGCAGTTCCCGTCTTGACTTTTACATAGAAAGCGAAAATGAAAAAGCTTACGCAGAGGTCAAGGGAGTTACTCTTGAGGCTGACGGCGTCGCTCGTTTTCCTGACGCTCCCACAGAAAGAGGGCGAAAGCATTTAGGCGAGCTGATAAACGCGAAGAAGCAAGGCTATCGTGCGGCAGTAATTTTTGTTATTCAAATGAAAGGCTGTAAGTATTTTGAGCCGAATTTTGAAACCGATATGCCGTTTGCCAATGAGCTGAAACGGGCATTTGATTCAGGTGTTGAGGTTATTGCCCTTGACTGCAAGGTAACGCCTGACAGTATGATTATTGACCGAGAAATCGAGGTGCGGTTATGAAAAAATTTTTAGTACTGATAATAGGAATACTTCTCTGCGTCTGCCTTGTGGGATGTTCGTCAAACGGCGATGAAAAGCAGACAACAAGCGGTGAAAAGATTGTTACCGCCATACCGGAAACTACACAGCTTGTAACCGAAACAGAAAGAGTGACAAGCACAACCTCTCCTGCCTTTGAGGACAGTGAAAATGGTTTAATGCTTTCCGACACAGTAAAGGAAGTTCTTGCCGACGGCGACGGCTCTGCTTGCAGTCTTACAGGCGATGTGAAATACGGCAGCTTTGAATTTAAGCTTAATGACACCGACACCGCCGTTATGTATTCCAAGGAGCAAAGCGACGAAATGCAGAAAGCCGCAGAGGATAATGCAAAATCTCTTGTTGACGCAATCAGTACATATTATCCGTATGAAATAACCTTTGAAAGCACCACGCCGCAGCAAATAGGCAGCGGTGACAACGGCATTGACAGCGTAGTTTACGTAATCACCTACACCAACACTCAAAATCAGGAGCTTACAATGAGAGCCGACTCTAACGGCACGATTTACTATGCATACTGCAATTTTACTTGGTGATTGACAAACATAATATATAAGAGTAAAATATTTTTAATTTAAGAAACAGAGGCGAAAATTATGTTGACACTTGACAGAGTATACTCGGCAAAAAGAGTTCTTTCCGATGTTGTAAGAAAAACCGATATGATTCTTGCGAAAAACATTTGTAAAAACTCAAATGTTTATCTTAAGACTGAAAATTTACAGGTAACAGGTTCCTTCAAAATAAGAGGTTCATATTTCAAGATAAGCCAGCTTTCCGACGAGGAAAAGGCAAAGGGCGTTATTGCTTGTTCAGCAGGAAATCACGCACAGGGCGTTGCACTTGCAGCCACCAAAAACGGCATAAAATCTCTTATCTGCCTGCCTGATGGTGCACCTATCAGCAAGGTTGAGGCCACAAAGCGTTACGGTGCAGAGGTGTGTCTTGTAAAGGGTGTGTATGATGACGCATACAACAAGGCTCTTGAGCTTCAAGAGGAAAAGGGATATTCATTTATCCACCCTTTCAATGACCCTGATGTTATTGCAGGTCAAGGCACTATCGGTCTTGAAATTCTTGAACAGCTCCCTGATGTTGACGCAGTAGTTGTTCCAATCGGCGGCGGCGGACTTATTGCAGGCGTTGCCTTTACGATAAAGCAGATTAACCCGCAGTGCAAGGTTTACGGCGTTCAGGCTGCCGGTGCTCCCTCAATGCTCAACTCAGTTGAGGACGGCAAAATTGAAACTCTTAAGGGTGTGCAGACTATTGCTGACGGTATTGCAGTTAAAACTCCCGGCGACCTTACATACGAGCTTGTAAACAAATATGTTGACGGCATTGTAACTGTATCTGATGACGAAATCGCACTTGCTATTCTCACTCTTATGGAACAGCAGAAGCTGGTGGCTGAGGGTGCAGGAGCAGTTCCTGTGGCAGCAGTTATGAACGGCAAAATTCCTGACATTCAGGGCAAAAAGGTATGCTGTCTTGTTTCAGGCGGTAATATTGATGTGACTATCCTTTCACGAGTTATTGAAAGAGGTCTTAAAATGGGTGGCAGAACGGCTAATATCACTATTGCACTTTCTGACAGACCGGGACAGCTTTCAGGCGTCAGCGAGATTATTGCAAAGCTCGGTGCAAACGTTGTTTCAGTAAACTATGACAGTACCGACCTTGATATGAACATCACCGACTGCTATCTTAAAATCGGCGTTGAAACGAGAGATTATCAGCATATTGTTCAAATCAAAACAGCATTAAAGGACGCAGGCTTTGAGGTTTGCGGATAATAAATAATTAAAGGAGATATCAATATGGAATACGTAGCAACAAATAATGCTCCCGGAGCAATCGGACCTTACTCACAGGCAGTTAAGGCAAACGGAATGCTTTTCACATCAGGACAAATTCCAATTAACCCAAAGACAAACACAGTTGAGGCTGTAACTATTGAGGAGCAGACTACTCAGGTATGCGAAAATCTCAAGGCTGTTGTTGAGGCTGCCGGCACTTCTATGGACAAGGTAGTTAAGACAGTTTGCTTTTTAGCAGACATCAGCGACTTTGCAAAGTTCAATGAGGTTTACGCAAAATACTTCACATCAAAGCCTGCTCGTTCCTGCGTAGCAGTTAAAGATTTGCCGAAAGGCGTTCTTTGCGAAGTAGAGCTTATTGCAGAGCTGTAAGGACAAAAAAATTAAGAGGATTGAATATAATTGTTCAATCCTCTTTTCTTATGCAATCAACCCCTCCGAGTTGCCTAAAGGCAACCCACCTCCCCTTACACAGTGGAGGCGAAATAGGTCAATTTATTATTTAGTAAGTAACTACTTCCGTCACCGTCAGGACTTGATTTTCCACCTTGAATTTCACATCAAAATCTGCGTATCTTACGCCGTAAATTCTTTCAGGGTCATTGTGGTATGCAGGTCTTGGGTCCTGTGAAAGAAGTCCCAAAAGTGCCTTTTGCTTATCCTTTGGTATCTTTGCAAGATGCTCAGGAGGAAAATCGACTGTCAAGTGATAGTCCTTTACAGCGTGAGCAAAGCCCTCTGTGGCATTTGGAATACTGTCGGCGTATGCGATATAGGGCTTAACGTCATAAACAGGCGTACCGCTTTTCATATCAATTCCGCTGACAAAAAGCACCGTGCCGTATTTTTCAGTATGACGCACCTCATCAAGCTTTACGCAGGAAAGTCCTATAGGATTTGGACGAAAGGGTGAACGAGTGGCAAAGACGCCTTTACGCTTTTCACCGCCCAAGCGAGGCGGTCTTACTGTCGGCGACCAATCATCCCTTATACTGTCGGAAAACTGCCATATAAGCCACAAGTGTGAGAAATCTTCAATTCCCTCAAAGGCCTCACGAACTCTGTACTTTTCCTCAAAAACTATTACTCCTGCCAGCTCTTTAACAACTCCGCTTTGACGTGGCAAGCCGAATTTATCAGGCAGGTCATTATAAATATGTGCAATTATTTCCATAAGCTATCCTGTAACAAATTCCTTCATTACGCCTAATGTGTCACGAACATAAAATGTAGGGATAGAGAAAAAGCCTGACGACGCAGCTATTCTTCCCGGATTTTTCACTCCGTTTTTCTCGGCAATCATTGTTGCTCTTTTAAGGTGATAATCAGAGGTAGCAATGGCGATATCGTCGCTTAAATTGTTTTCCTCAATAACGGCTAATGAATTTTTTATATTCTCCTGTGTGTTTTCGCTTTCTTCTTCAAGATAAAGCCTGTCTTTGTCGATGCCCATCTGACGCATCATATCATACATACATTCCGCCTCGGAAATATTTTCGCCGTCGCCCTTTCCGCCTGAAAGCACCGCCACGGCGTTTTCATTTTTTCTGAGATATTTGCAGGCGGCATTCACTCTTGCCGTAAGCTGAGCACTTGGCTTGTTGCCCTCAACAGAACAGCCGAGAACGATAACGGTATTCTGCTTATCTGCATTAGTTGAAGAAAAGGCAATTACGCTGCCGAGAGCTACTGCAAAACACAGCACGCATACTGCCGCCGCTGACGCGAATACGCAAAGAAAAATCTTCTTTCCTCTGCTTTGGCACATAAACTTTATCACAGCAGTTATTTCGTCACAAAACACACCTAAAGTAATAAAGCAGAATGCTGCCAATATGCCCACAATATTTCCTATGTTAAAGATATTTGCCGCTATGGGAAAAATAAAAGTCATAAGTAAAATTATACCTATGACGATAAAAAGCAGCTTAAAAAATCTTTTCATCATATCACCTGATAATATTTTACATTCAGGTGATTAAAAATGAATATATACTATGTAAACAAAATATTAAAAATGTTATTTGTCGGTCTAAATTATAGTTTGTCGGTCTAAATTGACAAAACCGCACCGATAAAAAATCGGTGGCTAACTTTCTCGTAATAACAAAACATAAAAAATAAAAATGTTACAGCGACCGCAGACTTGAATTACAGCGGGGGCATCGAACCCCACGCCGTAATTGGTGCTTCGACTTTTTCGCCTCGGGGCAGTACCCTCGTACAGCTCCTCTCGGCGAGAAAAGCCGATTTTGCCTAATTTATCCTCGACAAACTCGT